>NZ_LSHB01000023.1 GCF_001643375.1 Chryseobacterium sp. FP211-J200 | reverse complement strand
CCGAACTCAGGTTAAATTAATTTTCAGTTTGTTGTTTTTTTTTTCTTGTTGATACCGAAGTGTTAATTCTTTATCAAAAACATATTCGCCGGCCTTTTTTCCTTTACCAAAAGTAAGTGTGTCTCCATTAATGAAATATCTTTCTGCCGACGAACTTTTGACTCTTGGTGTTGCAAAATTGAGCCAGCTTCTATTTCTACGCATCCTCTCCACTTTTATTTTATCGGGGCTTATAAAGATAAATTTATCTGCGGAAACTGCATTTCTAAATATTTGTGTGACACTTTTTAAATCAGATATTTTCTCTCCTTCATTAAAATGAATTTGAGCATATTGAATTGTTTTTGAGTCCCAATCAATTTTATACATTGTCAACCAGAATTTATTTTCAAAGACGGAAGATTGATAGCTGTAAATTTTTATCCCCGAATTAGTTTTTGCAAGGGTTTGCGCATTGCTGAAAAAGGGTAGTAGGAGAAGAAGTAGGATTAATTTGAGTTTCATGGTTTGTGTTTATGGTGTTTTATTGTTTTTTATTTTTCAAGTTAAAATTTTCGGTTTTGATTAATTTTCCGTTTGAATCGTAATATTTCCAAGTTCCACAAGGTTCTTCTTCTGATGCTTCTGAAAGTGCAAAATATTCTTCTATTGCAATTAATTTTTCGTTTTGATATTCTTTTTTCACAACGGTATAAGCTGAAAAATCACAGGTTTGAGTGCTGTCGATTTTGTATTTTTTTATCCATTCCGATTTTAATTTCAAATTTTTGTCGTAAGATTTCCATTCGATTACTTTTTTACAGCCGTTGATGTTCTCGTATTTGCTGTCATAAATTTCTGAGCTATCGGCAGAATATTCTCTTACAAATCCGTTTGCCATTGGTTTTGATATTTTGGGTAAGGTATCTTGGTCGCCTGAATTGTTTTCGCTTAAACTGGTCTTGTCGAGGGTATAAATGTCGTCGCCGTAACAGTATATTTTTTTTAACCCGACATATTCTAAAATTCCATTTTCTTCCATTTTTGAGAAATGGCAACCTGTTTCATCATCGCACTCGCCTCTGTAAATAGCGAATTTCCAACGTACCACCGGAGATTCTCCACAAGTCATTCCCGTATCGATTTTTACAAAATATGAGATGGCGGCAATGGTAGCGAGAATTGCGATGATGAGATAGAAAAATATTTTTGCTTTCATTATTATTTTAAATTTATAATTCTTCGCCTTCATCAACAAATTTTTGAATGACTGTTTTAGTGGCTGCAATTACTTTCTTTTCATTTTTTCTTTTTGTTGGTAGAAAAGCTTCGAGCATCTTTCGGAAAACTCAAAGTAAGTATCTTCCCCAAAATCTTCCAGATTGGTTTCTTTAAATTTCATTCTGGTTTTAATAGTTGGCATTTTCACGATTTGGCCATTTTCATTATTGGCTAAGAAATCGTAGTAGCTCCAATTTCCTATATAATCGCTGGTTAATAAGTTAATGCTGGATTCTCCTTCACCATCACCGTGTGTCCCGAATTCGTAGCGGCTCATCCCGATAAGCTGGACGTTCTTGGTTTTGGGATCCTAGCGGAATTGGTTTTTGTTGCCCGCCCGCATCCAATCGTTAAAAAACTCAAAACCATTTTTTGTAAGAACTACGCCAGACATAGTATTTAATGTTTCGATTGGTTTGCTGAATATGGCTTTAAATTTTTGTGTAGATAATTTGCAGACAATCGTAGATTTTATCGAGTCCATGTAGATAATGTCTTCGATACCATCATTATCTAGGTCTTTGAGTAGTTTTTCTTGACCGAAAGTAAAGATTTGGATGAGCAAAAGTAGGAAAGTGACCGTGTTTTTTTTCATTATGTTTTTTATTAAAAATAGTGAATTTAATCCAAAAAAAACTTGGCCTCATCAAATTCAGTCCAACATCTTTTCTGTTCTCAAATTCCAGAAGTTTCAGAAGTTCGTCATTATCGCAGTTTTTCTGCTAGATTTTTTTCCTACTTAGAATCTATTTTTGTCTTATAAAAAAACGGCAAATCTTTTGTTAAAAGATAATTTTTAGTACTGAAAGTTCACACTTTTTTTTGAACTTGGAAATTTGACAACTGGATTATTTGCGAATCATTTTCAACAAAAAAGCTTCCCAAAAATGGGAAGCTAAAAAACACAAATGATGAAACTCCTCTTTCACGGAGAATACAAACTTATTTATTAAAATTCAGCATAGTTTATGATTTAGATCACTTTCAAGTTAAATTTTCACGTTGATTTTAAAAAAATGTGTTCATGGTTTACATTTCACCAGAAAAAATAAATATTACGATAAATTTATGATATAAGTCTGTTTTTTTACCATACAATTAACATCTTTTATTAGCAAGAACTACGGATACTTTTCATACTTTTGTAGCGGAAATTCTTTTAAAGGTTTTCATGGTTATTAGTTTTTATCCCCAATTCATTTGGGGATTTTTTTGTTTAATCAAGTAGTGAAAAAGGGTATTGTCGCTCTTAAGTGGGTTTTCAAAGTTGTATAATGGTCTTTGAATATTATTATTTAAAAAGGGTCATGCTAAATAAATGGTGATCAAATTAAAATAAAAAGCGACTTATCATAAAAATAAGTCGCTTTTATTGATCAATTTTTATAATTAATAAAGGACACCTAAACTCTCTCCCGCGAAATCTGAGATCTCATCCAGTCTTCCTTCTTTCACTTTTTTAGCCCATTCGAAGTCGCTTAGAACTGCCCTTCCTACTGCTACTAGGTCAAAATCCTGACGGTCAAGTCTCTTCAATAATTCTGATAGGTCACTTTTCTCAGAACCTTGTCCGGCAAATGCACTCATAAAATCACCATTTAAACCGACTGACCCAACTGTGATGGTGGGTTGTCCTGTCAATTTCTTTGCCCAACCTGCAAAATTAAGGTCAGAACCTTCAAATTCCGGCTCCCAGAATCTGCGTTGTGAACAATGGAAAATATCTACACCTGCTTCCTTCATTGGCAGAAGCCATTCTTCCATTTCTTCTGGAGTTGTTGCCAATCTGCTTTTGTAATCCTGCTGTTTCCATTGGGAAAGTCGGATGATGATCGTGAAATCTGCTCCCACTGCAGCTCTAATTGCTTTGATGATATCGACAGCAAATTTGCTTCTTTCCTTCAAAGTTTTTCCACCATATTCATCTGTTCTTGTGTTGGTCACTTCCCAGAAAAATTGGTCGATCAGATAGCCGTGTGCGCCATGGATTTCCAAAACATCAAATCCCAGATCTTTTGCTGATTTGGCGGAAGCTGCAAATTGAGCGATCGTATCCTGGATATCTTCCAGGGTCATAGTAGCCGCTTTTTCCATCTCAACGGTTGGATAGTCCGGAGAACTTCTCGTGTCGCCAACGTGCCAGATTTGAGGTCCCATTTTTCCGCCATTTTCGTGAACAGCGTCGATGACATTTTTCCATCCGTTCAAAGCTTCGGTTCCGTAAAAATCCGGGATGTTCTGTATGTTTTTTGAGGCTGGTCTGTTGATCACAGTGCCTTCAGAAAGGATCAGTCCAACTTCTGAAGCAGCTCTTCTCGCGTAATAATCTGCAATCTGTTGTGTTGGTACGCCATTATCAGAAAAAGCTCTCGTCATTGGAGCCATGACGATCCTGTTTTTAAGTTGAAGATTTTTGTATGTAAAAGGCTTGAATAATGCGTCTAAACTCATTTTTAATTTTGTTATTTGATTAATTGTTATACAAAGTAACTAATAATAGTTCGTATTTGTATCTTATGAATGGAAAAAAGTAGTAACTTGGCGGTAACAATTGGTGATAAATACACCAAAAAAGATATGAGACAGCAAAAAACACTTGGGTGCAGTTGCCCATTAGGCAAGGCAATGTCAGCTTTGGGGAGCAAATGGAAACCTATTATCGTTTTGGTGATCAATAATAGAAAACTGCGATTTGGAGAGGTCGCTGCACGCATCTCTGTGATTTCCAGAAAGGTATTGACCGATCAATTGAGAGAAATGGAAACTGACCATCTTTTGACGAGGCAAGAGTTTAAAGAGATTCCACCTAGAGTAGAGTATTGCCTCACTGAGAAGGGTTTGGCACTTTTACCTATTCTTGATCTTCTGGAAAAGTGGGAATCTGAATATGATATGAAACCTGAAAGTAACCTGAATTAGATCATTGGATTACCAGCTGATCAAACCATTTTCCAAAGCCTTTCTATAAATTTCCTCATCAAAAGAATAAAGGTCTGGCGCTTTGTGTGCTCCACCTTTTCTTTGTTCGTCCAGTTTTTTCAGGATTCCAAGATTCTTTATTTTTCGGTAGAAATTTCCTCTGTTAAGTTCCTTTCCAAGAATTGCTTCGTATAACTTTTGAAGTTCAGAAAGTGTAAATTTTTCAGGCAGTAGATTGATACCGATTGGTTTGATCGATATTTTTTCTCGTAATGTCAACAAAGCCTTTTCCACTATTTCCTTATGGTCCATAGCCATTTCTATATCAGGAAGTTGGCTCAGGTAGATCCACTCGCAGCTTTCACTGTATTCATCAATGGTGAGATCTATTTTTGAAGGATTGTATAAGGCGTAATAGCCAATGGTTACAAATCTTTGTTTGTGAAAAAGCGTTTCATCGAAGTCTTCAAAGTAATCCTCGCTTCTGTTCTTCTTTCCGAAAACTCCAAATTCCTCTAGATAGGAAACAGCATTCACGCCAGCTCTATCTTTTAGTATCCTCAATACGGCGTCGTCCAGATCTTCGTCCTTTTTTACATAGCCACCAGGTAAAAACCATAGTTTTCTGTAATTCATTTTCAGGAGGAGAACTTTCAATTCGTTTTGATCAAATCCAAAAATTACAGGATCTGCCGAAAGGTGAGGGATATAGATGTCTTTTGCTTCGTTCGATCGTTGTAAAATTAATTCTTTAGAGTCCATTTCATTAGTTTCTGGTGTCAATGTTACAAAAATATTAATAAAAAAATGAAGAAAAACAAAAATTAGGAATTCGAGTCAGTTTTTGGCGATTATCTGAAATGATATTTCCATTGTTTCTATATAAAGCAATGATTTGATTGTAAGTTTTTTTGATTATAACTAATTGATGAATAATTGGTTGTGTTCAATATTAATTTTTATTAATAGTTATTTGTCCAATTAAAATAAACAATGTACTATTATAATGCTTCTATTTGAAGCAATGAATTTTGTCTTGATTTTGTTTTTTTAGTGCAATTGGATATCTAATAAACAAGTCGAATCTTGTCAATAACTACAATAAAATTATCCTGAATAAAAATAAATGTGGTCTGTGATTTTGATGCGATAGAGCTCTTTGAAACTAAAGAAAATAAATATATATATAACTTGAAATGAGAAAATCGGTAATAAAAATTTCAGCTCTCGGATTGGTGCTTTCTTTTGCGTCCGTTTATGGGCAGGAAACCACAGACAGTCTTGCGGTGAAAAATGCAGTCAAAGCGGCCAAAACAGAAAAAGGCGTAAAAACGGTGACGGCTTCTTCCAAAGAAGACAACAACAGAAACGTCATGTTGAATGCAGCCAACAACACAAGTCCGAGAGATGTGAATATCGGTCTGCCATCAACAGTTGGCGGAATTACCATCCTTGAAAATGATTTGCCTGCCGTTTATTTCTTCTGGCCGGAACTTCCCAACAAAACCTGGAGACAGAGTGTAGGCTTGGAGAAAACAGGATTGTTGAAAATGGACCAACTGGCAAATACAATGGGCGACCTTGGTTTTACCGTGAACTCTTATTCTCAGACTGGAACCAAAGATTTTAAATTAAAAGGAAAATTTACAACAAGTACTTTCGGGTGGTTGCAAGGAGATGTGAATGTGTCCGGACCGATATCCAAAAACGGCTGGACCTATACAGCTGGAGCTTTCCTTAATTATGATCCAAGTACCTTTAAATTAGGATTTGCAAGGAATGTAGATGAGACCAAGATCTTCAGATTTGGATTGACCAAATATTTTAATGATAATAAAGGAAAGATCACTGTTGCTTACAAATATTCAGATTCATACAATGTAGGGAATTATGCTGTTTTCCAATATGGTGAGAATGGTAAAGTGACGGAACTGGACAATTTCAAAATCGGTAGAGATTCTTATGTCTTGCGAGACGGAGAGGTGAAAATGAAGGATATCCTTTCCGGAGATACCTATTGGGCAGGTTTGAGTGGGAACGACAGCAGAAATACATCTCATAATATCGACATCGTCGGAAATTATTTGCTGAATAATGGCTGGGATTTCAAATTCTCTACCAGAGCACACTTTGCAATCGCCAAATCCACCAATGTGATTCCATTGAGTATTTTCAATGCGGAGGCAGGCGACGGATACACTTTGGCTTCCAATGGTCAGGCTTATACCGGAAATGTAGGAACACAGCTTGCTTTGCATACACCCAGCACACCCATTACAAACATCGCAGGACGTTTTTCATTGAGCAAACAGGTCGGTAATCATAATGTGACGTTCGGTGTTTTGGAACAATTTTACAAGGTCAATGATTTCAAATCCAACAGGTCATTTTATTTCCAGACTGTTGAGCCTCAACCGCAAAGATTGATTGGCCCGGGAACAGATTCTGACGGATATTACAACTACAACGCTGGCGGAGAATTTCACAGCGGAACGGAAAACAAGATTTCGGTATATGGAACAGATGAATGGAAAGTTTCCGATAACTTCAATTTAAGCTATGGGCTTCATTTGAGAAATCATACTGTTGACGGCGAATTTCTTTGACTCCTAGAACAGTTGGTTTCAATTTTACAGATGCAAGTCAGTTCGACAAAATCAACAAAAGTTTTTACCAGATTGCAGGTAGTTTGAATGCAACATACAACATCAGCAAGAATTTTGGTGTGATTGCAAATTTCCTTTACACGGAAGAAAACAGAAGACTGGAAAGTTATTCTCAGGCTTTTGAACCGAATACCAATAAGATCAAAAGTCCATTGGGCGCATTCGGGATTTTCTGGAATACCAATTTTATACAGTTGATTTCTCAGGCAACATATCTCAAAAAGAACAACAATCTTGAAAGATTCAACCTTGTAAATCCAGCCAATACTTCACAGGCACAGAATACAACGGTTTATTACGATATCCAGACCTTGGGTTGGACAACGGATTTTGTTTTAACGCCTTTTAAAGGTTTCAACCTCCATTATTTAATAACATTCCAAAATCCGGTTTACAAGAAATTTAATTTTGATGCTTTCGGAACGGCTTATAATTACAGTGACAACAATGTGTTAGGTGTTGCAAAAACCTTGATGGAGATTGACCCAAGTTATACGGTTGATAAATGGAGATTCTGGGCAAGTTTCAGATATTTCTCAAAACAATATGCCAACCTGACCAATGCTTTATATTTTGCCCCAAGATGGGAAACTTTCGGTGGAGTAAGTTATACGGTGAACAAAAATATCAACTTTGGCGCAACGGTTATCAACTTCCTGAACCAACGAGGAGCGAGTGGAACTATCAATGGTGCCGAATTGATTACCAATGCAAGCCCGTACTACGGAACACTTTTGACGGGAACTTACATTATGCCATTGACAGGTCAGTTTTCTGTAAGCTTTAATTTCTAAATCAAAATAAAAGGTTTACTTAGTATAAAAATAGCTTATGAAAATCAGATACACTTTATACACGCTAGTTATTGGTTCATTGCTGATGAATGCTCAGGAAAACCTGGATTTCAGTGGCAGGAAAAACTTATTGTCACCGGAAGTCAATGGCAAGACTGTCACCTTTCGTCTGTTGGCTCCCAAAGCAAGCAGCGTAAAAATTCAGGGCAACTGGATGCCGGCAAAAGGAACTGAGGCTGGAAGTCTGGATCTGCAAAAAGGAAGAGACGGCGTGTGGAGCCTTTCTGAATCAGGCTTGTCGCCGGATATTTACACGTACTCATTCGTTGTAGATGGCGTAAAAGCCAATGACCCAAACAACTCGTATCAGGTTCGTGATGTCTCGTCTGTGATGAGTATGATTTTGGTGGATGGTAAACAATCCGAAAATTATAAAGTTCAGAATGTACCGCACGGAACGGTGTCCAAAAGATGGTACGCTTCAAAAGGTTTGAAAGAAGACCGCAGAATGACGGTTTACACGCCGCCGGGTTATGAAACTTCAAAGGAAAAATTTCCTGTTTTGTACCTACTTCACGGGATGGGTGGCGACGAAGAAGCGTGGATGACTTTGGGAAGAGCATCTCAGATTTTGGACAACCTGATTGCTCAGGGAAAAGCAAAACCAATGATTGTAGTAATGCCAAACGGACATACCAGCAATTCCGCTGCACCAGGTGAGTCTTCAAAAGGTCTGTATCAAATCGAAATGAAAACATCCGATATTTTCTCTGGCGAGATGGAAACCTATTTTAAGGAAATGATGGATTTCACAGAATCGAATTACCGGACAAAAAGTGATGCCAAAAACCGCGCAGTTGCTGGACTTTCGATGGGTGGTTTTCATTCGTTGTACATCTCTGCCAATCAGCCGAAAACCTTTGATTATGTAGGCTTGTTTTCGCCGGCCATTCTTCCCCCGGACATAAATATGAGTCCTATTTATCAGGATTTGGATGCGAAGCTGAAAATACAGCAGGCCAATGCTTACAAACTCTATTGGATAGCCATCGGAAATACCGATTTCCTGTACAAAAATGTAGAAGAATACCGTCAGAAACTAGATAAAATGAAGTTCAAATACCAATATGTAGAATCTGAAGACGGTCACACGTGGAGCAACTGGAGAACGTATCTCAATGAGTTTGTGCCACAGTTATTTAACTAAAATATCATTATGAAATCTTTATTTACCATAGTTTTATCATTGTTTGCCACAGTCACTTTGACGGCTCAGACGACGTCCGTACTTCCGCAAATGGACAAATTGGTAGAGCCAAGATACAGAGTTATTGTTGACAATGATTTTGGTGGCGACCCGGACGGATTGTTTCAACTCGTTCATCAGATTCTTTCGCCTTCGACAGAAATCAAAGGAGTCATCGGTTCACACTTGAAACCAGGCGACCCGTTTGATGCATCAAAAAATACCGCCGAAAATGCGGTGAAGAAAGTCAACGAAACTTTAGAAGTAATGAATTTGAAAAACAAGTTCAACGTTCTGCAAGGTTCCAATGACCCATTGAAGGATTTGAAAACACCCAATGTTTCCGAAGGTGCGAAAGCCATTGTTGCAGAAGCAATGAAAGCGGATGAGAAAAATCCTTTGTTCATAGTTTGCGGTGCAGGTTTGACGGAAGTAGCGAGTGCTTATTTAATGGAACCAAAAATCGCAGACAAAATCATTGTTGTTTGGATTGGCGGTCCAGAATATTCTGATTTGGCAACGCCGCCTCCGGGTTACACGCCTTTGGAATATAATCTCGGAATTGACATCAAAGCAGCGCAGGTTGTTTTCAACTAATCCAATTTAAATATCTGGCAAATTCCGAGGAATGCCTACCGACAGACTTTGATGTCTTATGCAGAACTTGTATCCAAAGTAAAATCGGAAGGAAAAACTGGAGCTTATTTAACCAAAAAGATTGAAGACCTGATGGAAATGGTTCAGAGATTCAATCTGAAAATCGGTGAAACTTATATTATGGGAGATTCGCCTTTGGTGTTGCTGACTGCTTTACAGTCTTCATTTGAAGCCGACCCATCTTCAAGTTCTTACGTCGTCAAAAAAGTGCCGAAAATCAATGATAGCGGACTTTACGAAGATAATCCGAAAGGCAGAAACATCAGAGTTTACACACAACTCGACACTCGACTGATGTTCGAGGATTTCTACTCAAAATTAAAATTATTCAATAACAAAAAGTAAAAAAAATATAGAATTATGCAGAAGAATATATCAACGTTGATAGGACTTTCTCAGAAAGCAAAATATTCAGGATTATTCCTGGCTTTATTGGCTGCATCGCCGTTTGCGAATGCTCAGACTAAAAATACAACGGTAACTGTTGACGGAAAAACATTTAAAGATTCCAACAAAAATGGAAAATTAGATGTTTGGGAAGACACGCGTCTTTCGGTGGACAAAAGAATCGATGCCATCATCAAGCAGATGACCAACGAAGAAAAAGTAAATCTTCTTATAGGAACCGGAATGCCCGGAATTGAAGTTCTGACAGGTCCTGTTGGAGATTCAAAACAAGGTTTGGTTCCCGGAGCGGCTGGTGGAACGGATTCTTTTGACAGATTCGGAATTCCGGCGACAATTGTTGCGGATGGTCCGGCTGGCTTGAGAATTCAGCCAACGAGAGATAATGATTCTAAAACCTATTATGCAACGGCATTTCCTGTAGGAACAGCTTTAGCTTCAACTTGGAATAAAACTCTTTTGGAGCAAGTTGGAAAAGCAATGGGAAATGAAGTGAAAGAATATGGTGTTGACGTACTTTTAGCACCGGCTTTGAACATTCAGAGAAATCCATTGAACGGAAGAAACTTTGAATATTATTCCGAAGACCCACTTGTTGCCGGTAAAACTGCGGCCGCGATTGTGAACGGAATTCAGTCTCAAGGTGTGGGAACTTCTATTAAACATTTTGCTGCGAATAACGAAGAAACCAATCGTTTAACCATCAATGCTCACGTTTCTGAAAGAGCGATGAGAGAACTGTATCTGAGAAATTTTGAAATCACCGTTAAAGAATCTCAGCCGTGGACCGTGATGTCGTCTTACAATAAACTGAATGGTGTTTACACTTCAGATTCTAAAGATTTACTGACTCAGGTTTTAAGAAACGAATGGGGCTTCAAAGGCATCGTTATGACCGACTGGTTCGGAGGTTTTCCAGGATTTGAATCGATTAAAGATGGTGGAATCTCTGATGTCGTAAAACAAATGAACGCAGGAAACGACCTTTTGATGCCAGGAATTCCGACTCAGAAAAAAGTATTATTGGCAGCTTTGGATTCAGGTAAATTGTCTCAGGAAGTTGCCAATATTAATGCAAAAAGAATCTTGGAATACATTTTCAAAACACCAACTTTTGCACAATATAAATACAGCGACAAACCAAACTTAACCCAAAATGCAGAAGTGACGAGAAATGCTGCTGCGGAAGGAATGGTTTTGCTTAAAAATGAAAAAAATGCATTACCTTTTGCCGATAAACAGAAAGAAGTTTCGTTATTCGGGGTAACTTCTTACGCTTGGATTACAGGTGGAACGGGAAGTGGAAGTGTAAACAATAAACATACGGTTTCCTTATTGGAAGGTTTAAATTCTGCAGGTTACAAATTGGACAAAGAATTGGTTGATTTGTATAAACCTCACGCAGAAAAAGAAGCCGCAGCAGAATTAATCGAAAGAAAGAAAAAAGGAATTCTCGGACTTCCGGGAAGATTGGCTGAAATGAAAATGGACGATGCTTTCCTAGCTAAAAAAGCTGAAACTTCGGAAATTGCTTTTGTGACATTAGGAAGAAACTCTGGTGAAGGCGGCGATAGAGTAGTGAACGAAGATTTCAATCTAGCGACAGAAGAAATCGAAATGCTGGACAAAATCTCAAAAGCGTTCCACGCAAAAGGGAAAAAAGTGGTGGTGATTTTAAACATCGGTGGTGTCATCGAAACGGCTTCTTGGAAAGATAAAGTAGATGCGATTTTATTGGCTTGGCAACCTGGTCAGGAAGGCGGACATTCAGTTGCAGATGTGGTTTCCGGAAAAGTAAATCCTTCAGGAAAGCTGACGATGACTTTCCCAGTGAATTATGCAGACCACGCTTCTGCTAAGAATTTCCCTGGAATTCCTGCGGATAATCCGAAAGAGGTGACGTATGAGGAAGGTGTTTATGTGGGTTACCGTTATTTCAATACCTTCAATGTGAAACCTTCTTACGAATTTGGTTTTGGAAAATCTTATACGGATTTTGCTTACAGTAATTTAAAACTGAATTCTAAAACTTTCAATGATAAGCTAGAAGTAACGGTTGAGGTGAAGAACACCGGAAAAGTAGCGGGAAAAGAGGTTATTGAATTATACCTCTCTGCACCCAACCAATCCATCGACAAACCAAAATCTGAGTTGAAAGCCTACGCCAAAACAAAAGATTTGAAACCGGGAGAGTCTCAAACCATCACTTTGACTTTGAATCCGAAAAACTTAGCTTCCTACATCACTGCAAAATCCGCGTGGGTTGCAGAAGCAGGAAATTACAAAGTGTCTGTCGGTGCATCTTCATTGGACATCAAACAAACCGCAGATTTCTCGCTTCCAAAAGAATTGGTGGTTGAAAAAGTACAGCACGTTTTCCCTGCAGACAAACAGTTTGAAGATTTGAAACCTTAAAAATATAACACTTCGACTCCGCTCAGTGTGACATTTAAAGTGCTAATTTTTTTAGCGATGTCAGTCTGAGCGGAGTCGAAGACTTTTGAGATAGATTATTAAAGCCTTTTTAATGACAAATTTATTGTCTCAAAATAAGTAAATATCAACAAAAGAGGCTATCTTTAGCCTCTTTTTAAATTAAAATATATGATAAGTAATGAAGTTGGATCCAAAAGGAATTATACCGTTCCTCTGATAACGATTACCCTTTTGTTCTTTATGTGGGGATTCATCACGTGTATGAATGACATTCTCATCCCTTACCTGAAACAGCTTTTCCAACTCACCTTTTTCCAATCGATGTTGGTGCAGTTCTGTTTTTTTGGCGCTTATTTTATAGGTTCCCTGATCTACTTTTTGATCTCCAGCTCACAAGGTGACCCGATCGATAAAGTGGGTTACAAAAAAGGAATCCTTTTCGGAATTTTCCTTGCAGCTTTTGGTTGCGTCTTGTTTTATCCTGCAGCGAGTTTGTCTTCGTATCCATTGTTCTTAGGCGCTTTGTTTATCTTAGGTTTAGGATTTACGGTGTTGCAGATCACGGCGAATGCTTACGTTTCGTTGTTGGGTCCGGAAGATTCCGCATCCAGCCGACTGAATATGACGCAGGCCTTCAACGCATTCGGAACCACCATTGCTCCGGTTTTGGGCGGCCATTTGATTTTCGAATTGTTCTCTGAGGCAGACGGATCTTTCTCTGCAGCAGCCACTAAGATTCCTTATTTGATATTTGCCGGAATCCTATTGTTGGTCGCTTTATTGATCTCAAGAGTTAAGCTTCCTGACTTTCAAGTAAAAGGCGAAGAGATCGTAAAAGGTTACGGTGCTTTGAAATACAACCACCTGAAGTTCGGTGTTTTCGCCATGTTCTGCTATGTTGGTGGGGAAGTAGCGGTCGGAAGTTTCATCATCAGTTTCCTTGAGCAGCCACAGGTCATGAATCTTTCCGAGGTCGTGAGCAAGAACTATTTAGCTTTGTATTGGGGCGGCGCAATGATCGGGCGTTTTCTAGGTGCGATCTCTCTGAATCATTCAATCAGCCAAGGCAAAAAAGCCATCTATATGCTGGGCGCAGCCATTGCTGTTTTCCTTGTGATTTTCAGTATTGTGGATCTGACGTTTGCACAGGTTAGTTTCTTCCTGGTATTTATTGCACTGAATTTCGTTGCATTCTTCATCGGGAAATCTGCTCCGGCAAGAACACTTTCTATCTTTGCAGGGATCAACGTTCTGCTATTGATCTCAGCGATGCTGAACCACGGCGAACTGGCAATGTACAGCATTTTGGGAATTGGGATCTTCAACTCGATCATGTTCTCTAATATCTATACGCTGGCGATTTCCGGATTAGGAAAATACACAAGCCAAGGTTCTTCTTTGGTCGTAATGGCCATCTTAGGAGGCGCCATCGTTCCGATTTTCCAAGGTCTTTTGGCCGATCAGTTTGGCGTTCAGCATTCCTTTGTGATCCCTGTCTTCTGTTACCTGTTTATCCTGATCTTCGGGGCGTATTGCACCAAATATCTGGGTCACGTGAAACAGGATGCTGATGCTAAGTCTGGACATTAAGATTTTTGCTTTATATAAATGAAAAACCTGCTGTGAAGCAGGTTTTTTGGTTTAATTGCTTAATGAGCACGAGCTAGAAGCTCGCACTAGCGACGAAAGTTACATTGAAGCTGGCGCGAGCGTCTCGCTCGTGTCCAACATTTATAAATTCACATCAATCTTAAGAACTTCATCAAAATCATCACAGTAATTTCTCGCACTACTATATTTCCATTCCCAAGGTTCAATAACAAAACCACTTTCAACAGGATTTTGATGGATATAGTTTAACTTTTGTTCAAATACTTTTAATGACCAGATTTCTACAGGTTGATTGTTCTGTTGCCAAAATTGATATTCTTTAACATTGGAATTTTTGTCTCCAGCTTTTTTGAACATCCAAAGCATCCATTCTTTTCTGCTTTCCTGATTATTTTCTTGAATGGCTTTTAATAAATTTCTTGAAGTAAATCCTTTAAAATCTCTAATTAATTCTGAAGGTTTTCCATTATCAGAACGAAATATTAGATGAATATGACTTGGCATAATACAGTAGCCGAAGATAATCATTCCCTTATTTTTTCTACAGTAGTCTAAAGAATTAATGATGATGTTAAAATACTCTATTCTAGTAAATACATCTATCCAAAATACGGTTGCAAAACTTATGAAGTAGGCACCATCTTTTTCATTGAATTTATACTTTCTACTCATCTTTTTGTGTTTATAGTAAAACTACAAAATTTAATAATAAGCTAGCGCGAGCAACTAAAAAGGCACGAGCTTGAAGCTCGCGCCAGCGTTAAGTAACAAATTATTAAGAATTATACTTCCTCAATCACTTCATCATATGTAACTGGATCTGCAACTTCTTGGAAACGTTCCCATTCAGCCTCCATTGCTTTGTTCGTTTTCATTTCTTCTTCCAGTTTCAAAGTTTCTCGATACTGTTTTGCTTCGGCAAGAAGTGTCCATTTACAATTGATGCCAATTCTTTCAATATGATTTTTCAAGTCACTTAGTTCAAGTCTGAAAAATTCTTTTCGTGGATTAATTTTATTAAGCTGATTTTTAAGGAATTTTTTGTGAAGCTGTCTTTCCAAAGCCGGTGCATCATCGCAATAAATCATTGCATGAACATCAAACTCAAACGGAACACTCGCATCTCCTAATTCACGAACTCTATCTAAAGGCTCCAAACGTCTCGTCATTCCAATCTTATAAACATCTTCACCAAACGAACCTACATTTGAAATAATATAAACATTACCGGTTTTAGTTTGTTGTGCCATCGAAATTGCTCGTTGATTTTTTTCTTCAGCTGCTATTAGTTTTCCTTGAAGTTCTTCCAATTTTTGCTGAAAAAGAGCTTTCTGTTCTTCATTTGCTTGTGAAACCTGAGCTTCGGCTTTTTCAATCAATCTTTTTAAAGTCTGTTCTTCTTTTTCAGCATCTTTCATTGCTTTTTCAAATTCTCTACGCGACTTTTCTTCTTCACGGATCTGTTCACGGATTTCTCTTTGCTCTTCAAGTTCCATTGCTCTTAATTCCTGTGCAACAACAGCCCATTTAAGTTCTTCCAATCTTGCCTTATGATAAATTTCAGATATCCTTGCATTTCTGAAAGCTTTCCCATTAAAGTTAACCAATTGAAAAGCATCTTCAATTTTCTGTTTTAAAATTCCATAATTATCTTTTCTTACCGTCGCCAAAATTGAATCAACTTTCCCATTATAAGCATCAATTACAAAATCGACGGCTGTTAATTGTCGCTCTCTATCCACATAATCACAGATTCCAGCTTGTCTGTTAACAATCATTACCTTGTTATTCTGACGAAGTTTTTTGAGATTTTCGCCTGCCTCTTTATGGCTGAAATCTTCTGCAAGCTGATCTAGAAGTGTGTAATTGGGAATTAGGTATTCATTTCCATATCCTTTGATTACATTTTTCATTGCTTGGATTCTATCCGCAATCTCATTAGCTTCTTTCAGACTTCGGTAGGCATCGCCGCCAATTGTTTCTGCTTTGTTTTCTGCGTTTTCAATAATTCTTTTCGATTCTCGTACAGCATTTTCATATAGCAATTCGATTTCTCGTTGTTTCTTTTCTGTTAATTCTTTGACAGATCTTCTAGATTCTCTAGCACTATCCTGAGCTTCCAATAATTCTTGATTTCCTTGCTGTCTCAGTTTTTCATAATCTTTTTGAGCTTTTTTCAGAAGGTATTCGCACTCAATTTTTACATCGATGATACTTTGATATTTACTTAATTCCGCAATTTTATCTTTCATCCGATGATTGGTAGTCTGTAGATTTTGATTCTCTCGATTAGCTGATTGAATCCTTGTCTCAAGCTGACTGTTTTTTACAGACAGTTCGCTAAGTTTTGTATCTCTAGTTTTAATTTCATCTTTGAGTTTTTTTAGCTTACTGTAAAGATAAATTGAGAGAAGTGATAAAATAAAAATTAAAATAATTTCCACGATGCCTTGTTTTTTAGTTTGCGATAAAATTAATTATAAATCTTAAGAAATATTTACGGAAAACCATAATCTCAAAAATAAACCAATCCCAATTCCCAGCAATCCGTATTTCTACTGCAATTAAAAAATCAAAAACTATCAAATCCCCAACCACCCCAATTAAACAAAACCACAACTGTCATTTTCTCCAAACAACTCAATTAAACTAAAACACAAAGTGTTTTTTACCAAAACAACTCAATTAAACAAAACCTCAACTTGTTTTTTCTCTAAGCAGGTTGGTTAGACTAAAACACAAAATGTTTTTAGTTTAAATAAAATGTTTTGCCGGAAATTAAAAAAATAATATATTTAAAAACGGAATTCATTAAATAAATTTTTAACAAAAACACATTTGATTTATGAAAATCACTTTAAGAAAGCTAAGCACGAAAGACTTAGCGACGCTCGCGCAACGAACAATTAACACTTCTGACTCAGGAAATTATCCCGTAATCAATGGTCATCCACTTCTGGCAGAACTGAAGCTGATGTATGCAGATTACGATGCCGTTTACACAAAAATGACCTTCAGCGGAAAAGGAAATGATGTTGCAAATAGCGATAATGAAAGAGACCTTGCATTCACAACTCTGAAAGCTTTCCTCAACAGTTATCGAAAAATGGTAAGCTTATCAGGCTACCAATCCGCAGAAGACCTTTATCAAATCTTCAAACAGTTCGGTCTCAATCTAGACAGGATGAGCTACTCCTCCCAAACTGCCCAGATGAAAAAACTCATCGAGGAACTGGAAAAACCGGAGAATACACAGAAACTCGCAGCACTTTCTCTTACAACTGCTTTTGCTGAGATGAAAGACAAGCAGACCGCTTTCGAAACCATCTTTGCAGAACAGGCTGGCGCCAATGCTGACCTTCGCAACCAGAAAAGTGCCTCGGGCATCCGAAAAGATCTGGAAAAAACCCTGAAATCTTTCTTCGGACTGTTGACCGCAATGAAAGACGTTACAGAATGGAAACTCTTCTACAACGATGTGAACGAACTGGTGAAAGCTGCAAAGAACTCCAACCTGCAGCCAGTTGTGAACAAAGAGAATAGTCCTCAACCTTAAATATATCTATACTAAATATAAGCCTGCCGCTGAGCAGGTTTTTTTGTTTTCCCAAACCGCATATTAAAACATCTTAACAGTCATCTTCCCGTTAGGGAACGGTTTTTGTAATTTTTGAGGCTTTAGAATTCTTAAATACCAAATCTCAAAATATTATGAAAAATTATCTTCTACCAGCCATTGCCGTGCTGTTTTCCAGTTGTAAAGAAACCAAAAAGACCGACGGTTCCGGATCAAGCGAGGAAGCCGTGACCCAAACCGATACCCTGAAACTGCCGCCGCCGGATGAGAAAAGTTCTAAGAACAAATTCAGTAACGTCATCGGATGGCCAAAGGATAAAGCGCCCACTGCACCGGAAGGTTTCACGGTGACGCGTTTTGCGGAAGGTATCAAAAGCCCGAGGAATATGATCCAGGGTGAGAATGGCGACATCTTCGTGGTGTTTTGTAACTCGGAACGTTCGACTGCAGACAAGATCAAAAATGATATTAGCGGAAAAAGCGATGCTGAGGTAGGTGGCAAATCGGCCAACCGCATTATCCTTTACCGCGATGCCAACAAAGACGGCATTCCGGAAACATCTTCTGTATTCCTTACCAACCTGAATCAGCCTTACGGAATGCTGATCATCAAAGACAAATTCTATGTTGCCAATACCGACGGACTCTACGTTTATCCGTACAAAGCAGGCGACACCAAGATCACACAACCCGGGAAAAAGATCGTCGATCTGCCAGCAGGTGGTTACAACAACCACTGGACAAGAAACCTGATCGCCAACAAAGACCAGTCTAAGATCTACATCTCCGTAGGATCTGGCAGCAACGTTGGCGAAAACGGCATGGAATACGAAGTCCGAAGAGCCAACATCCTGGAAGTAAACCCAAACGGTAGTGGCGAAAAAATCTACGCAGCCGGACTTAGAAACCCAGTTGGCATGAGCTGGAATCCAACCACAGGACAACTCTGGACTGTCGTGAATGAGCGTGACGAATTGGGCGATGAACTCGTTCCGGATTACCTGACGAGTGTAAAACCTGACGCATTTTATGGCTGGCCGTACGCTTATTTCGGAAAGAATGAAGACCCAAGAAGAAAAGGGGAGAAGCCGGATCTGGTGGCCAAAACCATTGTGCCGGATGTGCCTTTGGGAAGTCACACGGCTTCTTTAGGTTTGACCTTCTATACAGGAACTCAGTTTCCGGAGCAGTACAAGAATGGCGCGTTCATCGGACAGCATGGTTCTTGGAACCGCTCTTCTCTGGTGGGTTATCAGGTGGCGTTTGTGCCTTTTAAAAATGGAAAAGCTTCGGGTCCTTATCAGCCATTCCTTACCGGATTCATTGCCAATGAAGCTAAAGGTGATGTTTACGGAAGACCAGTGGGCGTCCTTCAGATCGCTGACGGCTCTTTGCTGGTGGCAGATGATGTGAGCGGAATTGTCTGGAGAGTGGCTCACACCAAAAAGTAAAATTCTATTGAACTTTAAAATATAAAACCTGCTATCGGGCAGTTTTTTTTTGTTTTCTTATATTGAACTGATTTTAGAGTTTTTAGACTGTCAATCCAAAGGAAGATGTGATCATCTCATATGCTATAGCACATTAATTCTTGGATTAAATCCACAACAGGACCATAAACCAATTGGATCTATTAGTTTTTATTTGATCTCTTATCGATAAATTAATCAAGATATATTATCTTTGATGTTTTTCTATATTGGAATTCTAAAATATGATCGTAATCATAATAATTCCATTAAATAATATTTAAATTCATAAAAAAATAACTAAATTAATGAAATATACACTTGAACTCGATATTCGCGAGGGTGGTTCCAATGTCGTTTTCAATAACATCCTATTGAATTCTTTTAAGATCAATATCGTGGAAAGGTACTCATATGACAAGGCTGAGAAATTGCAATTGCGTGAAGTGTTGTTTAAGGTAAGAACCCTGGACGACCAGATCATAAAAAAGAAAGATGGCAATTTGAATACCTACATCAGAGGTGAGGGATTCATGGAATATAAAAAAGTAAAGAAAGTCCTTTCTTCTCCCCATTACAGGAAAAAATTGATCAACAAAGAAGAAGCAGAACAGGATCTGGTTCACTTCATTCTAAGTATGGTAGTTTCTAATTACGAACTTAACTAGTGTCTCAATTTCTTTTTCTGCAATCTTGAAAATAACAAAAGCAACCCGAATAAGGTTGCTTTCTAAATTAAATCATCAAAAAAACGGATTGGTACATCCGGCTATTTGATTTCACAACTGAGAGTCAACTGATAATGATCGGTTCATGATAAACTGTTTTGAGATTGACTGAAAAAGTAAGGTCTCAGGATGTCCTCAAAATTATAGAGGCCGTTCGGTTTGTTTTTCAGGTTTTCTGCCACGAACAAGGCGCCGCTTCCGAAGGCTTCTCTCGAAATCGATTCGTGTACCAACCTCACTGTCTGATAAGGGAATCCGAAAATCACCTCATGTTTCCCAACGATGCCGCCAGCTCTTACGGAGTTGATGCTTTCCGTCTCCACATCCAGTACTTCTGCAATCTTCATAGCAGTCCCTGATACGCCGGATTTGGCTTTGAAGTGTTCCTCTATCACCTCGATGTCCACGCCAGGTGCAATATTTTTGAGCAATGACGCTGCAAACAAAAGATAGTTGACGCCCAAAGTGATGTTGGGTGACCAGAAGACCACAGTGTCTGCAGAAAGTTCTTTCAGCAGTTTGGTTTCATTATCTCCGTAATGCGAAATGGCAGAGATGATCTTGATCTTTTTCTGGGTCGCGATCTTGCCGTAATAGTAGATGCTTGCCTCTGTAGAAAAATCGATGATGAGGTCTACGGGATGATCGGTGAGTAGTGTCTCGATGTCCGTGGTCTGCTGAGAATAGATATGCGCATCGTCTGATGTGGAGATCCCTAGAATATCTTTGGCAGACAGGTGATTCAGTTTGTCGTTATTCTTCAGAACCCATTCCAGAGTGAAATCCTGATGCTGAAGAATGACGTTGGCCACTGCTTTTCCTGCCTTTCCAAATCCTATTAATCCTATTTTCATAATTACAATTTTTAGATATGTATTTTAATTATTGATTTCGAATATTAACATCAGTAAGGTACGATAAAATATTTAAACGGTTTTTCTAGGCCTGGATACGCAACTATTTTTAACAGCGGCAATGCTCTTCCGATCTGCTTTTGGTATATTTGTGAAACATTCAATATTTGAAAATGGAAGCATGGGATTTCCATTTTATTTACTCAGAAAATTAGCATCAGTGAAGATTCATAACAAAAAAAGATTTCTAAGTTTTCTCAAATTCAAAAGGGATTTTCAGCAATATGGCTTGGAGAAGGCGCGTAGTTATGAGTTGATCCTGCACTGGCTCAATAATAAGCTTAGCCGAAGTCAGTTTCTGTTGTTATCGGGGATTCTGGTAGGTTGTACGGCAGGATTGGCTGGGGTTATTCTAAAAACAATTGTTCACAACATCCACTTTTTCATTACCAACAAGGTCCACTTCGAATATCAGATCCTTTTCTACATCATCTTTCCGTTTTTAGGAATTGTATTGACGACCAGCATCGTGCTTACGATCTTCAAAGGCCAGGACAGAAAAGGAATTGGCGCAATCCTTTACGAGATCGCACAGAATTCGAGCATCGTTTCTTCGGTCAAGACTTATTCTCAGATGGTGCAAAGTGCCATTACGGTTGGTCTTGGTGGATCGGCGGGATTGGAAAGTCCGATCGCTGTGACTGGTGCGGCAATCGGATCCAATTATGCGCAGACCTACCGACTCAATTATAAAGAACGGACACTGCTTTTGGCAGCGGGCGCTACAGCTGGTATTGCATCCGCCTTCAATGCACCCATTGCCGGGATCATGTTTGCATTTGAGATCTTATTGACCGGCGTGGTGTTTACAGATTTTATTCCTTTGGTCGTTGCGGCGGTCTGTGGTAGCCTTTTGTCCAGGATCTTGCTTCAGGAAGATGTACTTTTCAGATTTCATACCAGGGAAGCGTTCGATTATAAAAATGTTCCCTATTACCTGATCCTTGGGATCGTAACTGGTTTGTACGCCAGATATTTTGTGATCATCTCCCAAAAGGTTGAGCATTTTCTCAAAGAACTCCAGATATCACGCCTGCGAAAAGCAATGCTTGGAGGTGCAATTTTATCATTTCTTTGTGTCCTTTTCCCTCCCCTGTTCGGGGAAGGTTATGATACGGTGAAGGCCTTTACCAACGGACATGCAAATGTGATCATTGAAAATAGTTTTTTCAGATATTTTGATATCAAAGAATATACGATCATCGTTTTTCTGATCCTTGTTTGTCTCCTAAAAGCATTTGCTACATCATTTACGATTTTCAGTGGTGGGAATGGCGGTAACTTTGCGCCGTCACTTTTTGCGGGAGGTTCTGTTGGATTTTTGTTTGCGGTGATCTGTCAGCAGATCGGATTCAAAGAGGTGCCGGTTACCAATCTTGTTTTGGTGGGAATGGCTGGTGCGATGAGTGGCGTTCTCTACGCACCTTTGACTGCCATCTTTCTTATTGCGGAATCTAGTTCCGGTTATGATCTCTTCATTCCTCTGATGATCGTTTCTGTGATATCTTACCTCATCGCAAAATGGTTTTCTAATATTTCCCCGGAACTGAAATCTTTGGCCGACCAGGGAAAGATATTCACCAATCAGCATGACAAAAATCTTCTGTTCTCTTTGCATACCGAGGACTTTATCGATCGATATTCTCAGGTAATTCCTGTAGCAGCGACCATGAATGACCTCTTCGAGTTGGTGAAAAATGGAAATAAAGATTTTTTTGCCGTAGTAGATGATACTAACAAACTAAAAGGAGTTTTCACGCTGGATGATATCCGCCCATATCTTTTTGATCAGGAGAACAACGCCTCATTGCCTATCACAAATATCATGAAAGCACCTGCAGCTTTGATCAAGCCGGAAGATCTACCTTTGGATATTCTACAGGTCTTTGATGACACAGGAACATGGAACTTGCCGGTCGTGAATCACAACAATGAGTTTATAGGTTTCATTTCCAAATCATCCATTCTAATGAGCTACAGACAGGTTCTGAAAGGCTATTCTGAATAATATCATTGAACAACATACAAAAAGCCGAACTGATTTCAGTTCGGCTTTTTATTTTATTGATAACGCTGATGTTCTTTCGGTTTCGAGAACTTCTCGATGATCGGTTTGAAGAGCGCCTTGTACTTCTCGATATCAAACAACTGGGAATCTGTCAACGCTTTGTAAGTGATCCAAACACTGAAAGGGAACAAGACCATATTCGGGATCCAGGCTGCGATGTAAGGATTGATCTTTCCTTTCCACGACATATTTTCCACAGTAAGATTCAGAACGTAGAAGATAATGAATATCACGATCGCGATGATCACGGGAAGTCCCATTCCACCTTTTCTAATGATGGATCCAAGACTGGCACCGATCAAAAAGAAAATAATACAAGTGAAAGAGTAGGAGACGATCCTCTGCTGGTACATCACAATCTTGTTGTGCTGTTTGATGGTTTCCTTGATGCCTGTTTCATTGGAATTTACGGCAGACTTCAAAGCCTCTATCTTGTTGTACGCGCCCCAAAGCACTTCCAGCTTTTTATCTTTTTTAAGTGTATCTATTTTGTACTGTTCCTTGATGACCTTATCCTTTGATTTTAATTTATCAATGTATTGGATATAATTGTTGGTTTGTGTAACCACAGGGGAAGCCATTGAACTTAAAGACGATATATTGCTTTTTCTATTTTTTTCAAGCGTGGTATTTACTTCTGTGTAGGTCTGGAAACGATAGTCGTCCGTGATCTTTTCTTTTTCGATTCCTTTCTCTATCAGTTCACTGATGTCAAAGTGGTAGACCAAACTGTCAAATTTCACCGACTGATTGGGTTGTTTTTTTCTTTCTTCAAAAGGTTTACCGGAGATCTTGTCTTCATAAACATAGCCATCATAAAGGATCAGTTTAAGATAATTCCTGTCCACAGCAGGTGCAAATTTCCCCTTCTTGGCAATGATCGTTTGCTGGTCATCATAAGGACTTGCGTTCTTGTGCAGGAAAACACCTTCCAGCTTTTCCCCATTTTCCCCATAGATCTTATCAAACTTCACCGAGTAACCGGAGATCTGATCGATGAAAACACCTGGTGTAAAGTTGATGGCAGGCTTGGAAGAGACGATGTTGAATAACATATTTTTCGCCTTCCGCTGAAAATCCGGGATGATATTATTGGAAAATAAGAAAAGAATGCCCGCAAGAAAGGAAACAGTGATCAGCAAAGGCATCATGACCCTAAGTAGTGAGATTCCGGCAGCCTTCATCGCCGCAAGTTCATACCGTTCTCCAAAATCCCCAAATGTCATAATGGAAGAAAGCAGGATCGTCAAAGGTAAAACCATACTCACAACGCTCATTCCGAGGTAGAAAAGAAGTTTCAGGATCTCACCATAGCTCAGTCCTTTTCCTGTCAACTGAGACATTTGCGTCCAGATAATATTGACAATGAAGATGAAAAACAACACACTGAAAATAAAAAGGAAAGGTCCGAAAAAGGTTTTGACAATATATTGATCTAGTTTTTTCAATTCAGAAATTTAAACCTCAAAAATACTGCAAAAAAAAGCAATACTGAAATTGATTGTAGGATTTTAGGATATTTTTAGAGGTGTTTTGTTTTTAAAAGCAATCAGTTGAGTCAATTATCAAACTCATAATCCACTTTGAAATAGGATTTGCCATTTTCCCCAATATAGACATTGTCCGATCTATGCGTTTTATAATCATTGATTGTTGCTCGGAATATTTCAAATTTTCTACCGTCGATCGTTAAAGTTTTAGCAGGATTGAAAGCAGAAAATTTGTTTTCTATAGTGGTTCCGGAGCTTATGATGTAATAATGTGTAACACTTTTCTTGGAACTTGAGTTTTTATCTTTATAACCAATGTAATTTTTCTGAATGTAAAGTCTATCATATTCTTTGGATGGGAAAATCACTTTTTTATCCTGATCGATCACGTATTCTTCGGAGCCATTTTTTACTAAAATAATATATTTTGAGATGGTAGGATTCCAAGTTACATTTTTATAGACGTCTTTTTCATTATTCATTAGAAATACAGAGATCCTGGGGAGGAAAACTCCCAAAGGATTGCAGTCGCCTTCAGTTTTTGAGCATAGTTCGTAGTAGGTGTTATTTGCGGAGACAACATTGATCTTACCCTTGTTAGGATATTTTTTATTAAATAATGCCAACACTTTCTCATTGGAATAAGAATCGGAAAAATCTTCGTCTTTAATGGTCTCAAGTGGGCCATAGGTTCCAGTTCTGCTTTCTAAGTTCTTCTTTTGTGTCAGTTGATAATTCTTGGAATAATATTGTACTTCCTTATCAGAAATATAAACCAGATAACCATCTTTTGACTCGGAAATGGGATTGATAGATAGGAATGGAATCACCAGCTTCAGATCTTTGTCCATCAAACCATATTTTCCATTTTCTTGGACCGCGTAGCCATTTGTTTTTGCAGAAAAAAATCGAGTCTCATCGTATTTTGGTTCCAGTAAAAGTTTACCTTCGATATCGCAAAGTCCATATTTTCCACCGTCGTTGAATGGGATCAAATTTTGTGCTGACAGATTTAAATTGATCAAAACGAAAATGATCGCAGAATATAATTTCATGCTTGTGTTTGTTTTTTATAAAATTAATATTTTTAAAATCAATGCACAAAAAAACCTTCTTTGAAGAAGGCTTTTTTTAATTTTAATACGATTAAAAAATATAATCCGTACTCAGGAAATTAGAATCGTGGTCTCTTACGATCGAGTTCAAAAGCTCTTTGTTGGAATCTGTGATTTTCGCAGCCACCAACGATCGGATCGAGAATGACCTCAACGCATCGAAGACAGAAAGAGTTCCTTCCGCACTGTCTTTTCTTCCGGTGAATGGGAAAACGTCCGGACCTCTTTGCGCTTGGCAATTGATGTTGACACGGCTTACAAGATTGACAAACGCGTCAATGAGGTTGGAAGTTTCCTGTGGATTTTCGCTGAAGATGCTGACTTGCATTCCGTGGTTGGCGTTGACCTGATAATCGATTGGCTCATCGATAGCATCAAAAGGAACTACCGGGATCACGGGACCAAATTGCTCTTCGTGGTACAATTTCATTTGGTCATTCACGGGATAGACCACAGCTGGGAAGACGAAGGAAGCTTCGTTATAACCACCGTTTTCATTAAGGACTTTTGCGCCTTTTGATAGCGCATCTTGGATGCATTCTTCCAGATAAGGCGGTTTGTTGACTTCCGGAAGTGGTGTGATCTTCACATCTTTTTCCCAAGGCAAACCTGGTTTCAAAGCGGAAACGGCGGCTGTTAATTTCTGAGTGAATTCCTCAGCGACATCTTTTTGGACGAAGATCAGTTTCAGAGCAGTACATCGTTGTCCATTGAAGGAAAGTGAACCCAGAATGATCTCACTGACGGCAATGTCAAGGTTGGCGTGTTTTGTAACGATGGCTGCGTTTTTTGCATCAAGACTTAAGATTGCTCTTAGTCTATTGACTTTTGGATGAAGTTTCTTCAATCCATTAGCAACTTTACTCGATCCGATGAAGGCTAGGACATTCACTTTTCCACTTTCCATGATCGGGGTGATGATCTTGGCGCCTTTTCCGTAAAGTGTGTTCACCGTTCCTTTTGGGAATGCTTCCTGGAAGGCTTTTAATAATGGATAATGGGCGAGAACACCGTGTTTCGGTAATTTAAATAAGATAGTATTTCCCATGATCAAAGCCGGGATCAAAGTCGTGAAAATCTCATTCAACGGATAATTGAAAGGTCCCATGCTCAGAACTACGCCAAGCGGTGCTCTTCTGACTTGGGCTATCGTGCCTTCGGCTTGTTGGAATCTTGATGATTCTCTGTCTAGGTCTTTTAAAGCGTCAATGGTTTGGTTGATGTAATCGACCGTTCTGTCAAATTCTTTGGTAGAATCTGGAAGTGTCTTTCCGATTTCCCACATCAATAGTTTGATGACCAGGTCACGTTCTTTGATCATGAGGTAGACGAACTTCTGCATGCATTTGATCCTACCTTCTACCGACATGGTTGGCCATTCCCCGAGTCCGTTGTCGTAAGCTTTTACAGAGGCTTCCAAAACATCCATCGCGTCTTGTGGATTGATGTTCGGGATGCTGCCGAGAAGTTTTCTTTCCAGTCCGTTTTCTGTTGGGATGCAGATGGGTGAATAGACTTCGGTGATGTCGCCGTTCCATTGTACCAGTTCGCCATTGAGGAGATATTCTCTTTGGTGGATGATGGGAACTTTGTATTCTTCGGGGATCTCGTTTTCGCTTTTGAATATGTCTTTGAAGGTGAGGTGTTCTGAACTCATAGTTTGTTGATTGTTGTTAATTAGGTTTTTGAATTTGATGACAATAAATTTAGAGATAAAGATTGATTCTGGGAAGCTGTTAACATAGATTTATTCTATGCGGGAATCAAAAAAACTCAACATATTGTTGAGTTATCGTTTTATTGTGAAGATGCTTCGACTCCGCTCAGCATGACATTCAATTAGAATCCAATTTAGATGTCGGTCTGAGCGGAGTCGAAGATCTAAAAGTTGTAAAATTATTTGCTATCAGTAGACTTCAAAGCCCAGGCGATCAACGCTGGCTGCATGAACAACCTAGCGAATCTTTTGTTGTCCGAGTTGAGTCCGAAGGCGTTTCTTCTCTCTTTGTACTGCGCATAATTTCCTGGGAAAACGGCGGTGAACAATCCGGCTGCGAGTTGTCCTACTAGCGATTCGTATTTCTTAGGTGCGGCGATGATGGCGGCTCCCATGGCGATTTCCACGATTCCGGAATAGACAACGGTATCATCTTTTTCCAACGGTACCCACTCTGGGACCTGAGCTTGGAATTCTTTTCTTGCGAACGTCAGGTGTCCGATTCCTGCTGTGATGAGCATGGCGCCTAAGCCGTATTTTGCGATGGTCTTGATTGTACTTGCTTCCATAATAGGGGATTTTCTGGGAGTAGGTTCAAGAATGATTCCAAAAAATACTAATGGATTGTTAAATGATTTAGGCTGTTAGATTCTTACTTTAAATTTAAAATTCTATTGATCTGAATCTTTAATAAAAAGAGATAAATTTGTTTAAAATTAAAAATATGTTCTCAAAAATAGTTTTCGGTGCGCTGTTCTGTGTTTCGGCCTTTCTTTTTGCTCAAAAATCTAAGACAGCCAATACCATACTGATGGGTGGGAATCCCGTGCATACCTATTCCCAATTGCCGGCGGTGAATAAGCCGGCGCCGAAATTCACTTTGGCAGGTGTGGATATGAAAGACCAAGATTTGGATTCCTACAAAGGGAAATTCCTGATTCTGAATATTTTTCCCAGTGTAGACACAGGTGTTTGTTCTGCGTCTGTCCGTCACTTCAATGAGGATGCCGCAAGCCTTCCCAATACGGTGGTGCTTTGTATCTCCAAAGATCTACCTTTTGCTCAGAAGCGATTTTGTGGGGCAGAGGGCATCAAAAATGTGGTGATGCTGTCTGACTTCCGGTCTGACTTTGGAAAGATATACGGCGTAGAATTGACCGATTCTCCAATGAAAGGCCTTTTGAGCAGAGCCGTGGTGGTGATAGATCCGACTGGCAAGATCGTTTATGAAGAACAAGTGAGCGACATTTCCCACGAGCCCAATTATGAAGCGACTATGAAAGCGGTCAAATTATAAACTCTCTCACTTTTAAAAAATAGAAAAGCAGTCTTTCATAGACTGCTTTTTTGTTTTCTGGAAGATGAACTTCCAATTGATTTTTGTCATTTTGACAGAGTATCTTTGGAGATGGTTTCCGTTACATCGCTGTTACCTTTCCGTTACCTAAGTGTGTTTTTTTTGCTTTGGGTTTTGGATGGTTTTTGACATTTTGGCAGAGTGGTTATATTTTTTTTTTTTTTTGTCGTTTTTGGAAATCGGTAAGGTAAAATGATTGATTATTTTTTATATTTGATGAAAACTAAATCTATATGTACCGTCTGATTTTAAATTAGATAAATTAAAAAAAAACAAAACCGTGAAAAATAAAAATAGAGCATTAACGTACAGTCTACTTGCATATATAAGAAACAATAATGATGTTATAAAAGGTCCTATAGATATATTCGTTCCTTTAATTAAAAGAACGTTATCAATTATAAATTCTCAAGGAATTTTTGAAGGGAAAAATATTTCTGAAATCAAAAATACAGCTGATAAAGAGTACTCGATTGATTTTCCATTGCCCGTTCTAAAGAAAATATTACACATAATCGCAAAAGAAATTAATACTGAAAAAAAAACTAATTTCGTACTAAATAATGACGGCAGTTTTCAAATATTAAGATTTTCTTTTACAGATTTTGATGATGTAATTAATTCAAAAAATGAAGATATTGAGAGAATTGAAAATTTATTTAAGGAATTTAAAGAATCAATGAATAAAGATGTTATTATTGATTCTGAATCGATTTTTAAGTTTATCGAAAAAAATAAATTTACTTTATCGAAATATTTATCTGACAATAGTGAAATGAATGGTGAAGATTATACAATAGAAGCACAATTTGTGAATTTTTTTAAAAAGTCAAAACCTATTTATGATCTAATAAAGGACATTTATATTGGATCAATTTTAACTTGTTATATAGAATTTAAACCAGAAAATATTAAGAATGATGTTGAGCTTGTTCTTGATACAAATTTTGTTATCGGGTTACTTGATTTAAATACTCCAGAATCAACACATACGTGTAGAACATTAATTTCAATTGCAAAATCGATAGGTTATAAAATTTCCGTATTTAAGTGTACCATTGATGAAACTGAAAATCTTTTAAAAGGCAAAGCTTCTAATTTTGATAGATCTTTTTTACAAAGGAAGGTTAATCCTGAAGATGTTTACAATGCATGTGATCGTAGAAACCTATCAAAGGTTGATCTAGAAAGAATTTCAGATAATTTGATTAGAGAATTACAAGTTTTTGAAATTAATATTTATTATAATCATGATAATTATACTAGAGAAGCTAAAAACTCATCAGAATATGCTTTTTTTAAAACTGTAAGAAATACTGATTACAGTGCATTACATGATGCTACAATAATAACTTATGTTAAAAAGAAACGAAGTCGTAATATTTATGACTTTGAAAAGGTCAATTGTTGGTTTGTAAATAATTCAACTTCTTTTTATGTAGAGAACTTAAGAATAACAGATAAAAAACAACCTGAAACAATAAAAGCTGATGATCTTCTAAATATTCTTTGGTTAAGCAGTCCTGCAATCAATACCAAAATAGATGTTGAAGAACTCGCAAATATTGGTTTAACTTCTTCTATTTCATTAACGCTTAACAAAAATCTACCCAAATCAAGATTGTTGAAGGAATTAGATGATAATATATCCAAATACGCTGAGGAAAACATTTCAGATGCTGACATAGTAAGAGTGGCAACAAGAATAACTAATAAGCAGTTAATTGATATAGAAGAAATAAATCAATTAGCAAATACAAACAAAGAAGAGTTTGTTAAAAGACTTCAAAAGGAGGCAGACTCACAGAAAATTATTGAAAAGGAACAAATAAGAAAAATTGATATTGTTTTTAAGACATTTAAGTCTCAAAATAATCAAGTTATAGAATTAAAGAACGAATATAAACGCAAAATTGAGGAAATTGATAAAGATAAAAACGATTTAAGTGAGGCACATTTAAAAATTAAAAAACAAGAAGAGGAAATTTACACAATAAAAGTTGATAATTTTATTGATACAAAAATTGAGAAATGGCGAAATAATGCTAAAATAAAACTTGCAATTTCTGTTACTTTTTTAATTGCAATTATTTTTGGTGCATTTTATTATAATGATTTCAAAATTGGCAAAACAACTGAATATTGCAAGGAAAATATATTATTAAGTTTATTAATTAGTTTTGTTCTTTTTATTATCAATGGTTGGTTTTTCAAGTCGCTTTATGATAGATATGAAAGTTATTCTAATATAGAGAACTACAAAAAAGGATTAAAGATTCCTGATAAATTATAGATTTATTAAATAATGTTCAAATTAAACCTGCCAACGAGGTTTTCTCATTTAAAATAAGTAACAAAAACCTACTTCTTTTTCTTTTTCCCCTTCAAAGTAATGATCACCACACCATTTTTTGCTTTTGCGCCGTATTTGGAAGTGGCGTCTTTGCCTTTTAAAACTTTCATTTTCTGGATGGTGTCGGGATTTATTTTGTAAAAGGTATTTTCGTTGATAATCTTTCCATTAAGGATATAAATTGGTGCATCTGGTCGGTTAACGCCTGTTGATGCGATCTTGCCAAGTGCAAAACCTGAGTTTCTGTCGATTTTGATAGGTTTTTTAGGAACTTGTGCAACTACTATTTCACCTGTTACTTTTGTTGGCGTATTTGTTTTCACGGGATGATGTGGCTGTGTCTGCGATTGTGCCACGACAAGGCCACCAGATGTGAGTACAAAACCCACCGCAAATTTTGCAAACAAAGAATTGAGGAAAGAATAGTTGAGGTTTCTATCCAGCTGATCCACCCGGAAATTGGCGCAGATGTTTGAGTTCTGGGAAAGGTCATCGATAATTTCCTGGTCAGATGCGTTGGTAAAATCTCTCACACTCTTGGAACAGACCTGGCAGAATCTGCCTTTTTCTTCGGGCGTCATAGCGGCCCAGTTTTCATGACACGGTTTTGGGATGGTAACTTTCATAAGTATATCTTATTTGTTTTACGCCTTATGCAATCGTTTGATCTTTATCGATAGTTCAGTTTCAAAATGATGACGATGTCATAATAATGTCTTTTTATGGTAAGATGCATTTTACAGTCCAAAGGTTGGAAAGTGCCTGAAAATATTTACAAATGAAAATACCGCGGATCCGGATATTGGAATTCAAAGTCCAATTCTGCAATCATCTTTTCAGGAGAGATGGTTCTGCCAACAGTGGTTCGTTCGCCGGCGTAGGGTAGGTCTTTCTGCGCATTGATGACTTCCTCTTTATTAGGATGGATGGGCGCCACGATGTTGTAGACTTTGGATTGTGTTCGCTTTTCCAGCATCTTTTCTACGGCGGAACAGATGTCGGCGTAATGGATGTGGTTGACCAAAAGATGAAGGTCAGATATATTGTAATTCTTCAAAAGCCTTTCGCCGCCCATCAGTCCGGCCAATCTCAGGATGTTGGTCTGGGGGAATTGTTCCAAAATAAAATTTTCGCTTTCGACAGTTTCAGCAGGTTGGTCATCCTCAGCAAATTCTTTTTCGGTTTGAGGATAAACGCCCGTGGAGCTCATCAAAAATAATTGTCCCTTGTAATCGCCAAGGAAGTTGAGGAGATTTTGCCTTTTGTCATTCATTGAAATTTGAATCCCTCTGATTCCCGAAAATGGGACGCTGATAATGATGGCATCCAATTCTGACGCAAATTCCCATTCCTTCATTGCTGTATCTAACTCGTTGGGGAAACTGACCAAAGTGGCGTGATAACCTTTTGCGTTGAGCTCTTCTGCTTTGGATGGTGTGGTTGTGGTCGGGAAGATCTCATATCGGTCCGATAATCTTTCTGCAATATGGTTTCCTAACCAGCCGTAACCAATGATTGCTAGTTTTTTCATATGTTTTGATTTTAAAAAAAACCTTCCAATTTGAGCTGAAAGGTTTTTATGGATTAGATGAATGAAGTTAAAAAAAAACTCTATTATCTTAAAGTCTAATTAAGGCTATTTCTCGTAAACCAAGTATCCAAAGGATTCAAGGCTTACATCAGAACCTTTGATGAGTTCGGTTTTTGATTTCGAAAACACATTTTTGAAGCTTCCAACCGAGTTGTCATCTTCCAATTTGAAATTAACAGGATCTTTGGTGGTATTGATCAGAACCAAAACTTCACGGTCTCCATTTTTTCTAAGGTAACCCAGGATCTTGTCATTGGAAGTGGTGTTCACCCAGAAAGTCGTTACCGCTGGGTCGCCGCCTCTCAATGCTGGATTTTCGGACTTCAAAGCGAAAAGTGTTTTGTAGAAATCTTCCAATTCATATTTGCCTGTCCAAGGGATCGGGTCTTTTTCAAAGAACTCCAGACGTTTGGATTTCATGGGTAATTCCTGACCGTTGTACAACAATGGGACACCATTCCAAGTGGCAGAGAAAACGGCCAATGCTGGAGCGAAGTCGCCATACTTTTCATATTCTGTTCCGTTCCAGGAATTCTCGTCGTGGTTACTCGTGAACCAAGCTCTCATGGAGTTGTCTCCGATCTTTGAATATTGCTCCAAAAGATTTTTCAAGTCAGATAGTGGCAAATGTTTTTGGTAGAAATCTTGGGAAAGGTGCATCCATTTCCAGCTGTAACTGGCATCGAAAACTTTCCCGTATTCTGGTGCTTCCAACTCGTCAAATTCACCTAGGAAGAAGAGTGGTTTCAGTTTTTCCACTTCTGGTCTTGCCTGTTGCCAGAAGTCAACTTCTACCCAGCTTGCAAGATCGCAACGGAATCCATCGATGTTGGTCTCTTTGACCCAATATTTCATCGCGTCGATCATTGCCAGACGCATTTCTTTATTAGAGTAATCAAGTTCGATGATATCATCCATTCCGCTGGCTTTGTGGAAACTTCCGTCCGCATCTTTCAGGTAATATTCTGGGTGGGATTTTGTCCAAACGTGGTCCCAACCAGTGTGGTTTGCTACCCAATCGATGATCACTTTGAAGCCCATTTTGTGAGCCTCGTCCACCAGATGTTTGAAGTTTTCCAAGGTTCCGAACTCAGGATTGATGGTCGTATAATCGTAAGCCGCATATTGGCTACCCAAAGTTCCCTTCTTGTTGAGCTGTGCAATTGGGGTGATCGGCATGAACCAAAGGGTCTCTACACCCATCTTCTTCAATCTTGGAAGTTCTTTTTCGAAAGCGGCAAAAGTGCCTTCCGGCGTGTATTGTCTTACATTGACTTCATATATATTCGTGGTTCGTTTCCAATCTTGCGGGTTTTCCATAGTTGTTCTTTCAGTTGATTGCTGGGTTTTACAGGATACTAATAAAGCGGCGAGTGCCGGGATAAGAATCAGCTTTTTCATCTTAGTTTCTCTTGAGGTTGTGAATTCTTGTTTGTCTATTCTGTAAATGTAATAAAAATAAGAAAGGCCAAGAAATGTAGCTTTGTTAATGTTTTATAAAATCTCTTTCATCATTTTTTATTGAATTTAGAACGTTTGGTTTGGGGTTTTATGGAGGACTTAAATTTTATGAAAACTTTAAGACAATTAAAAATCAAAAGGTGTCATTGTTGTATAATGAAGCAATGAAACAATAATACAATATCATGTCAGATTTTAAAGGAAAAACAATCATAGTAACAGGTGCAGCCATGGGTCTAGGTCTTGCAGCTGCAGAGTCGTTGGCCTCAAAAGGAGCAGACATCACCTTGGTAGATTATAACGAAGAAGCTTTGGGAAAAGCCAAATCGGAATTGGAATCCAAGTATCCGGAAAGCAAATTCTTAACCGTGAAAGCGGACGTTTCTGTTGAAGAACAGGTAAAAAATTATGTAAATGAAACTGTGAAGACCTTCGGGAAAGTAGACGGACTTTATAACAATGCCGGCATCGAAGGGAAACAAGCATCATTGGTAGATTACGACATCAATGTCTTCAAAAAAGTGATTGATATCAATCTTCTTGGTGTTTATTACGGCATGAAATACATCATCCCGGAACTTCAGAAAAATGGAGGTGGAAGAATCGTGAATGTAGCATCGGTAGGCGGAATCCGTGGTGTGTTGAATCAGACGGCTTATGTCGCAACAAAACACGCCGTAGCTGGTATGACGAAAAATGCCGCTTTGGAATATGGTAAATATAATATCTTGACCAACGCCATTGCACCGGGAGCAATCCTAACGCCAATGGTTGCCGAAGCCTTCAATCAAGTAAATCCGAGTGACCCGAAAGCAGCTGAAGCAGAATATGCATCACACAATCCAACAAGAAAATTGGGTGACCCGAAAGATGTCGGAAACCTTGTAGCTTATCTTCTAAGTGATGAGAATGGCTACGTTTCCGGTCAGGTGATCGCCATCGACGGTGGAGAATCCAACATGTACGGGAATCCTTAAGAAAATATTAAGTTTTAAGTTTAGTTTTAGTTAGAGAAAGTGTCTGCAGAAATGCGGGCATTTTTTTTGTTTGAGGCCAATTGCACATTTTTTGCTAGTATCCTTTACAACTTCAAAACATTCATCAATGAAAAATCTATTATTAATTTCCGCGCTTATCTTCACCATTTCCTGCAAGGATGAAAAGGACAAAAATGTTTCTAATTCTTCCAATGCTATCAGCTCAAAGGTAAAATCGCATTCACTTAGTCTGGAGAACGATCTCAGTTCCGTAGATGGCATCAAACATGAATATAGCAAGGTCAATTCCCAATTGGTTGAGAAGAAGCTGGATTCGGTAGGTTTCAAATATGAGTGTGACGAGATCTCTGGAAATGTGGTCTATTATTCTGATAAAGGTGTTTTAAAAGCCATCAAGCATTTCCAGGCGGACAGTCATTTCTCTTCTACTGAAAATTATTTTGTGAATGAGGGAAAGCCTTATTTTATTTTCAAAGATGATACGGTCTGGAGTTTTGACGGTGGAACTCCCGAAAAACCTATCACAAAAGATGATGTGACGGAGCAACGTTTTTACCTTGTTGACAATAAAACGATTCAATGTCTTGAGAAAAAATATACTTTGAGATCCAATGCTACCAGCAATCCACAATCTGAAAATGTCCCTAACAAAGAGATGAAAAATTGTTCAATCGCCGAGTTGCAGAAAACCTTTGATGTGCTGATGAAGAATAAGGAGAGGAGAGGTGATGTTGAATGTACGGACGGTCTTTAGTAAAAATTTTTTTTTTGAGAATAATCTTAATTTTATAAATAAAAAAGCCCGAACAATTCGGGCTTTTTAAATATATTTTTAGAAAAGATTCTTAATCTTCATCGTCTTCTTCGAAAACGTCGTTGTAGCCATCTTCTTCCTCATCATCGTTGTAGTCATCATCTTCGTCTTCAAAACTTGAAGCTTTGAACTCAGATTCGAAGTCTCCAAAATCATCTTCCAGCAAAGGCATTGCAGAATTTTTGCTTTTTCCGTTGGCAGAACCTGTTTTGCTAGGCGCTTTCAAAGGCACATTTCCAAATCTATAGACCGTAATTGGATAATTGACCGCTGGTTTCTCATCGATAATTTCCAAAAGCTCGCAGAAAAAATCCCAAAGCTCTATGAATCCGTACTGGAATCTCATCTTTTCTCCAACCGCAGGGAAACCTTCCGGTAAATAAACGTCTGACATGATCTCTCCATCACCGTCATCGCTCATGTCCTCCAAAGGAACAGCTTTTCCTTCATTCCATTCATCATCAGAAAAATAAAAAGAAGACAACTCTTCACCTGGTAAGCTGAACGCACTTTTGATACCCAGATGCAGATTCCAAAGTGTCTGTTTGCCTTTCACCTCGATGTCTCTGAAGATCGTATCCTTTGCGTCTAGAATTACTCTTATCTTATAAACCATTGTTGTTTTACTTTAACTTTATTAGCTTGATTAATGATGCAAATATAAAACAAATGAAATTCCATAAAAATTTCTTGTAAATTTTTTTTCAAAAAAGATTTTTATAAATTCAGCGTTTTTGGAACTTAAAATTATTCGATGAAATTGGCCTTTATTTTCCTGATCTTTTCAATAGAAGATTTGGCCAGTTTGAACTTGAATTTGGTGCCAGATAAGTAGACGCTTTCTACACTTATCGTTTGTTTATGGGCTTCCATAATGTGTTTTACGATAGCGAGTCCAAGACCAGATCCACCTTCTTTCCGGTTTCTACTGCTTTCCACACGATAGAAACGTTCGAAGATCCTTGGCAGATTTTCTGGCTTGATCCCCATTCCGTTGTCTTCTACAGAGATGTGGATATTTTGGACACCTTCTCTGGTGGAAACGATGATCTGAGCTTCTTCTCGGTTGGCATATTTTACCGCATTTGATATGAGATTGATCAAAACCTGCGAGATTCGCTGTTTGTCAGCAAAAACGAATAATTGCGACTGTGTCGTTTGAAGTTGCATGGTCATCGATTGTCTTTCGGCTTCCATTTCCAAGAGGTCAAAGACTTCTTGTATCAGATGATTAATATCAAAAGTAGAATATTTCAGTTCGATCTGTCCAGCCTCGAAACGGTTGATCATGTCCAGGTCTTTCACTATATTCAGAAGTCGTTCTACAGAACTGTCGATTCGTTGGAGGTATTTGTCGCGGATGCTGAGGTCTTCCACACCGCCATCACGCAATGTTTCTATATAACCTTGGATGGAAAACAGTGGTGTTTTCAGCTCGTGCGAAACATTTCCGATGTATTCTTTCCGGTAGTCTTCCATTTCCTTCATCAGGTCCATTTCGGCATTTCTCTGATTCATCTCGTGCATCTTTTCGCCGAGTTCTTTGAAGCCTAGATCTGTGTCGTAATCATGGATGATGTCTTCCGGAAGGATATTGGTGATTCTTCTGATTTGATTTCTGCTGTAAAAACTGAATAGGAATTCCAACACAAAATAATTGAGGACGAACAGAAACCAAAGTGTGAAGGCTAGGAAATAATTGAAATCACGGGTTTTGAAATAGGAATCATCTGTGTAAAATTCAAACATCAGAACCACAACGCCCACAACAGCGACCAGTAAAAATGATGCTGCAGCAGATATCCAATTGATCTTTACCGAATTTCTAAATCTCATTTCAAAAAAAAGATTTTCTTTTCAGAAAACCTTAAACTACTAATTTATAACCTATTCCTTTAAGCGTCTGGATCGTATTGATTCCCAGCTTCTCTCGTAATCTCCTGATATGGACGTCGATTGTTCTTTCTCCAACGATCACGTCGTTGCCCCAAACTCTTTCCAAAATTTCTTCTCTTTTAAATACTTTTTCAGTATTAGAAGCCAAAAGATAAAGCAGATCGAATTCCTTTTTTGGCAGCAAAAACTCTTCCTTGGCCTTTGAAACTTTGAAGTTGTCTTTATCAATGATCAGATCGCCGATCTCGATATAGTTTGAATTCTCATTGGAATTGGCACCTAGCTGTAAAAGTGCTGCCACTTTGGAGATCAGAACTTTTGGTTTGATCAATTTGACAATGTAATCATTGGCACCGGCTTGATAGCCAGCTAATTGGGAAAATTCCTCGCTTCTAGCTGATAAGAAAACAATCAATGTTTTTTGAAGTTCTTTGATCTTGCGAAGGTCCTGACAGGTCTCGATACCATCTTTTTCAGGCATCATCACGTCTAGTAAGATAAGATCTGGCAAGATCTCTTTTGCTTTGGCGATTCCCTCATTTCCGTTTCCGGCAGTGAAAACCTGATAGCCTTCTTTTTCCAAATTATAAGAGATGATTTCCAAGATGTCCTGTTCATCATCAATTAAAAGGATTTTTTTACGATTCATTTCGATTTATTAATATGTCAAAATTAAAAAAAAATGAACTCTATATGACCAAATGTTTAAAGTTCACACAAATTTAACATTTAAAAGCCAATAAACAGGGTTTACGGAAGCTTTTTTTATATTGAAAATGATGAAATTTTATAAACAGGATTCGTTTTATTTTTTGAGGAAATTAAGTTAAATTTGCACTTCACGTTCAGATTATGGAAGAAGAAGAAAAAAAATCCCTCAATTTTATTGAGCAAATTATAGAAGACGATTTGGAAAACGGCTTGGACTTGTCTAAACTGCGTTTCAGATTTCCGCCGGAACCAAACGGATATCTTCACATTGGTCACACAAAAGCGATCTGTATCAACTTCGGTTTGGGACAGAAATATAATGCGCCTGTCAACCTTCGTTTTGATGACACCAATCCTGCAAAAGAAGAGCAGGAATTTGTAGATTCCATTAAAGCAGATATCGATTGGTTGGGTTTCCAATATGACCAGGAATTGTACACCTCAGATTATTTTGAACAACTGTACAATTGGGCTTTGGAACTTATCAAACAAGGCAAAGCTTATGTAGATGAGCAATCGTCTGAAGATATTACAGCACAGAGAAAAAATCCTTTTGAGGAAGGTGTGGATTCGCCATTCAGAGATCGTCCTGTTGAAGAAAGTCTTGAATTGTTCGAGAAAATGAAGAATGGAGAATTTGAGGAAGGTGCGATGAGTTTGCGCGCCAAGATCGATATGGCTTCCCCGAATATGAATATGCGTGATCCGGTGATGTACAGGATCCTGAAAAAACCGCACCACAGAACCGGCGAAAAATGGAAGATCTATCCAATGTACGATTGGGCACACGGCCAATCCGATTACATAGAACAAATTTCGCACTCTTTGTGTTCATTGGAATTTGAGAACCACCGCCCATTGTATGAATGGTATTTGGGTCAGGTTTATGATAACAAAAGTGTGGCGCCGAAGCAGAGAGAATTCGCAAGGATGAACGTTTCTTATATGGTGACCTCGAAAAGAAAACTTCAAAGATTGGTTCAAGAAAATATCACTACTGGTTGGGATGATCCAAGAATGCCAACAATTTCTGGTTTGAGGAGGAAAGGTTATACACCGACTGCCATCAAAAATTTCATCGAGAAAGTTGGTGTTGCAAAAAGAGAGAACCTGATTGATATTCAGTTACTTGAATTCTGTGTGAGAGAAGACCTTAACAAAGTGGCTACCCGTGTAATGGCGGTTGTAAATCCTGTTAAATTGATCATCGAAAATTATCCAGAAGATAAAGAAGAATGGTTGGAAACGGAAAATAATCCTGAAGACGAAAACGCAGGAACAAGACAAGTGCCTTTCTCCAGAGAGATCTACATCGAGAGAGAAGATTTCAAAGAAGAAGCTGATAAGAAATTCTTCCGACTGAAATTGGACGGAGAAGTTCGTCTGAAAGCGGGTTATATCATCAAAGCCAATCGTGTTGAAAAAGATGCGAACGGCGAGATCACTACGATTTTTGCAACTTATGATGAAGATTCTAAATCGGGAAGTGGAACCGAGGCAAGTCTTAGAAAAGTGAAAGGAACGCTGCATTGGGTTTCTGCAAAACATGCTTTGCCGATCGAGATCAGAACTTACGAGAGATTGTTCACCACAGAACAGCCGGATGCGGAGAAGGAAGTAGATTTCATCCAATTCATCAATCCTCAATCGTTGAGAGTGACGCACGGATTTGCTGAACCGAGTTTGAAAGACGCCACTTTAGAAGATCATTTCCAGTTCCAAAGAATTGGTTATTATATGAAGGACAGAGATTCTTCTGATGAGACTTTGGTGTTCAACAGAACGGTGACTTTGAAGGATGGTTACAAACCTTAATTAGACGATATAAGTTTTAATATTTTTGGAATTATAATGTATTGAAATAAATTGTAAATTTGATTAAATAAATACATGCAAATGACATTAATTATAGATAAAAATAATTCCAAAAATGTTTCAAAAATTCTCAAGGAAAAGCTTCAAAAAAGCAATTCTCAAGGAAATCTGGCAAAGCATTTTGGGAAATTAAAAAGAGATATTGACGGCTTGAAATATCAAATTGCAATAAGAGAAGATGAAGATTGATTTTATTGCGGATACCAATTTTCTGATTTATATTCACGAAGGAAACAAAATAATAGAACCATTTCTTGAATATAATTTTGGCGTTTCTTTTATTTCTGAAATTGAATTACTTGGATATAAGGGAATCACAAAATCTGACGAAACCCAATTGAAACAACTAATCAATGATTGTTTTGAGATTGAATTGAATTCAAAGATTAAAGAGAAAACAATTGAGTTGAGAAGGAAATATTCAATTAAATTGCCTGATGCTATTATTGCTGCGAGTTCTCTGGTTTATGGAATTCCGATAGTGACAGCAGACAAAGGTTTTTCAAAAATCAAGGAATGGGATTTGATATTAATTGAAATCTAATTGTATAAACAATATTAAATTGAAAATCAGGCGTTTGTCTGATTTTTTTTATTTTTGATGTAATAGAGTTGTTCTGTAGTTTGTCTAACTCAAGAATAACCTTTACTATGAAAACCAAATTCAATATCTTCATTTTGATTCTTTTTTTTGGACAGATCGCTGCACAAAAAACAATCACTTCTGATAGTATTTCTAGAAAAAATCTGAATGCTTTAAAGAAAGATCAAACTTTAAAGATAGATGGCATTTTGGATGACGAGATCTGGAAAAATGTTCCAGTTGCGACCAATTTTGTAGAACGTCAGCCAAACAACGGAAAGCCTCAGCCAGACAGTTTGAAAACCGAAGTTAAGTTCCTCTACGACGATACAGGGTTGTACATTGCCGCCCAAATGTTCGATCCTGATCCTTCCAAAATTTTAAAGGAACTGACGGAGAGAGACAACATAGCCAATGACGATTTTTTCGGGATCATCATCAATGGTTATAATGATCACCAGCAGAGTTTGGAGTTCATCGTTACCGCTGCTGGTGTTCAGGTCGATGGCAAATTGACGACCGAGAATGAGGATATGTCCTGGAATGCCGTTTGGTACAGCGCTGTGAAGATCAATGAAAAAGGCTGGGCGGTTGAGATGAAAATTCCTTTTTTCGAGCTTCGTTTTCCTAAAAAAGATTTGCAGAAATTTGGTCTCAATATGATCAGAAAGATCAAGAGAACCAATACGATGTACGATTGGAATCACGTGGACAATCAAAAGGGAAATTATACTTTGTATGATGGTGTGCTCAATGGAATCGAAAACGTAAAAACCCCGACCAGACTTTCCTTCACGCCTTATTTTTCAACTTATGTCAACAATTTTGATGGCAAAACAGAAATGAATGTGAATGGCGGAATGGATCTGAAATATGGGATCAATGATGCTTTCACCTTCGATATGACCTTGATCCCAGATTTTGGACAGGCCAACTTTGATAATTCGATTTTAAATTTAACACCTTTTGAGCAACAATTTTCCGAGCAACGGTCATTCTTTATGGAAGGTACAGAGCTTTTCAGCAAAGGCGATATGTTCTATTCCAGAAGAGTAGGAGGCGAACCATCGATCTATCCAACTGTCGGCGAAAATGAAACCTTGACGGAATATCCAGGAAAAGTAAAATTGTTCAATGCCTTTAAAATCTCAGGAAGGACTAAAAAAGGTCTCGGAATCGGAATTTTCAATGGTGTGACCGAGAAGATGGAAGCAACCATTCAAAATAATGAAACCGGAGCAACGAGAAAAGAAACCGTTGAGCCTTGGACCAATTATAATGTTTTGGTCTTCGATCAGCGGTTTGGCGGCAATTCGTCTGTCACTTTTGTCAATACGAGTACGATGAGAATGGGCGAGTTCCGTGATGCCAACGCGACTGGATTGCTCTGGAACATTACCAACAAAAGCAATACATATAATTATTACGGAAATCTGAAAGGCAGTTGGGTAAGAGATAACGGAACTACTTTTGGAGCGAGAGGAAGCGCAGGTGTCGGGAAATTTTCCGGTAATCACCGCTTCGAAGTGAATGCTAATTTGGTTGATAAAAACTGGGATATCAATGACCTGGGATTTTCGACTCTGACCAATTATGGAAATCATAATGCTTGGTATGGCTACAGGATCCTTCAGCCAAAAGGAAATCTCAACAATATGTACCTGAATTTCAATCTAAATTATTATCACAGATTGGAACCTTTCCTTAATCAAAAATTAGTTTTCAATCATAATAACTCATTCACCAACAAGAAGTTTCAAAGTTTTGGTGGTGGTGTTGAGTTCACGCCGTACGGAGAAAAAGACATCTACGAGCCAAGAACTTTTGGTAGATATTTGAAGGTCCCCGGCTATTTTGACAGTTGGTTATTCTTCGAAAGTGACAGTCGAAAAAAACTTCAGTACAATGTTTCCGTTGACTATTACGCCTATGACCAGAAAGGTCGAAATCTTGTGATTCCTTCATTATATCTTCGTTACAGAGCTTCGGATCAGCTCAATTTGATATGGAAATTCAATCCTATTTTTAGCAATAACGAAGTTGGGTTTGCAGGAAAAGAGGACAATCAAATTTATATGGGAAGACGTCAGAGAAGCACCTATGAAAACTCCTTGACCGGACAATATACCTTCAATGAAAAAATGTCTTTGTCCCTCGCTTTCCGCCACTATTTTTCTGATGTTACGTACAAACAATTTTACACGTTGGAAAATGATGGAGGGCTGAATGAAAATACATTTTACAGCCCAAATCTTGCTAGGACCTACAACTCCTGGAATGTGGATCTGCGCTATTCGTGGTGGTTTGCGCCGGGCAGTCAACTAACTTTGCTGTACAGAAATGCCACCAGCAACTATCTGGAAGTTTCAAGAATGCGATTCAAAAATAATTTCAATGAACTTTTTGATGCACCGATGATCAACAATTTTTCTTTAAGGATTACTTATTTCCTGGATTATAACAGAGTTAAGAATTGGTTTTAAATAATTTGGGCAGCTTTTCCGCCTTCCGCTCCCGCTTTTTCTGGCCTTAGCATTCCAGCCGCAAAAAAAGAGTTCCACTCAAACCTAAAGAAGTGGTTCATCGATTCAAATAAAAAAATAGAAAAGATGAGATAAGTCGGGCTGCATATCCAGTTGATATTAAAAAAATAAATCCATTTTTAGAAAATTTGAAATGGATTTATATTATCATTTATTACTTATAATTTATCATTACAATACGTCTCTGATCTCTTCATTCTTTTTAAATGTCGCGGTTGCGAAAGGACAAAGCGGAATGATCTTCAAGTTATTTTCTCTCGCAAATTCAACAGCTTTGTAGACCAATTCCTTTCCGATACCTTTACCATTGTAAGCCGGTAGTACTTCTGTGTGATCGATGATGAATTTCTCTGCGCCAGCCCAAGAGTAAGTCATCAACCCAGCTTGTTTTCCGTCAAAGAATGCTACGAATTCACCTTTTGTATCTTTGTTATTTTGTTTTATTTCCAGCATTTTTATTTAGATTTTAGTTAAAATTTCGATATTATTTGTCAATATTTTATGGACGGGACAGGCGTCTGCAATTTTGAAAAGTCTGTCTTTGATCTCTTCGCTAACTTCTGTGGCTCCAAAATCGATGATCCTACAAAACTGAGCCGTTCTAGTTTGAGGAAAATTTTCCAGATCCACTTCCACATTGATGGTCGGGATGTCCCAGCCTTTCCTGTCGATGTACACTCGTAGTGTTGCTGCAGTACAGCTTGCGAGCGAGGTTGCAAGGATCTCAAAAGGATTGAAGCCTTTATTTCCTCCACCTTTGTCAACAGGTTCATCCGTTATCAATGTATTTTCTCCGGCGATAACTTCTGTATAATATTTTTCTGTCCCTAAGGTCGCTTTTACTTTCACACCCATTTTTATGAATTTAATTTATAGCTCAAAGCGCCTGATGGACACTTCGTAATTTGATCTTTGAGTTCTTCTGCGGTCGCATTTTCTGTTTTGATCCAAGGTCTGTCTATTGGATTGTAAACTTTTGGAAGCATTTTTACGCAAACACCTGCACGGATGCATACTTTTGGTTTCCAAAGAACGGTTATTTCGTCAGCGTTATATTCGTGTGTGTCCATTAGATCTGATCTTTGAAGTTTTCAATTTTTGACTCAATTGTACTTAGTAATTCCGGTTCTACGATGCCATTTTCCAGGTCAAAATTTTCGTAAAACTTAGGCAAAGAAAAAGTTTCCTTGATATCTGCTCCGAATTGTGGAAAGAATTTTGAAGCTTCTGCCATCACATTTCCTCCGCCATAACCGCCTGGTGAAGTCGTCATCAGAAACATTGGTTTGTCCTGGAAAACTTTCACATTGATCCTGGAAGCCCAGTCAAAGATATTTTTGAAAGCCGCGCTGTACGAACGGTTGTTTTCTGCCAAAGAACAGATGATGACATCAGATTCTTCTATGTTTTTTAGAAACTTATGTGCTTCCTCTGGAAAGCCTTTCTTCTCAAGATCGACAGAGAAAACAGGCATCAGATAATCATTGAGGTCGATCAGATTGATTTCTTCGTTCGGAAAACGTTTCAGTACGAATTTTACCAACTCTTTATTAATAGATGTGGAAGAGTTACTTCCTGCAAATGCAAATATTTTCATAGGTTCTGATTTTAAAGTTTATCGTAAGCAGCAAATTTTTCGTCAACAATGATTTTCCATTCTGGATGTTTCTTGATGAATGCAAATACGTACGGACAAAAGGGTAATAGTTTTTTGCCACTTTCTTTGATGAACTCCAAGGTTTTCTCTACGACGGCTGCTGCAGCACCAGTTCCTGCCAATTCTGGATCAGCTTCTGTATGGACCAATGCAATTTGGTTATCTGTTTCGCCATAATTGATAAAAGCAAAATATCCGTCAACTTCTATTTCGAAACGTTTTTTGGATTCATTCTTTGTAAGCGGTACTGCTTCGAATTCTGTTTTCATATTTAATTTTATTTTTAAAGTTAGCAATTATTTATTTTTCAAAATTGGACAAACAGAACGCTATCGAAATTGATGTAGGATATTTTCGCTTGAGTATGGTTTTTAAACAAAAAAATCCTGCGAATCTTTTTCACAGGATCAGGAAAGGTTAAGTTCCTTATGGATAAATTGATGTTTTAATATTAGGTAAATGGTTATGCTACTTCTGGTTGCGTACGTGCGGACGCAATGAATTCTGATATTTTTTGGAACTTGTCATTTTGATTTTCAGGAAGTCTGCCAAGCCTGTAATAGAAGTTTCTGATTCCCCTTCTCGAATTGATTCAGATGACCATTATGTAATTCATGACACCTTTTTCTGTTTTTACAGAAACGACTTTTTGCAATGGCACTTCTAATGCAGGCTGTCTACTTTTAACAGGAGGATGTGTGTACTTGATGGAGAAAATATGCTCCGAAACCTCCAAAGAGAAAATCTTGAGTGTAACAATTTTCCAGATGCGAAAAAGTAAAAGTGAAAAAAAAGAACCGTACAGGTACAAATTGGATATCACAAATATCTTTTTTGCAAATACAAGAAATACAAGGTCTACTAAAATAAGTAGGAAAAATCCATACATCGCAATTGCGATCTCTTTTTTATTATTGATTTTCATTGTTCATTTGTGTTATATAAATGTAAACAATTAAAATGATTTGTGGTTAAAAATTAATGATTTTTTATTCAATATTTTTAAATTGATCGTATTGATCGCCTTTTTCGGAATATTGTTCAAATCATGACCTTTGTTTTTTACTAAAAAGATCATAATTACAGAGCCGAAAGATCTGTAATTATGATCATAAAAAAGTCATCATTTGTGTCTTAAAATCATCTTTGTATTTTCAGAATCTTTGTGTTTCGTTTTTGTAAGTATCTTTTACAGAGCCGTAAGACTCTGTAAAATCTGATACTTATTTTCATCATTTGTTTTAGGCTTTTTTAATTTGTGTTTTTGCCCTTTTTAGAATCACTTACAATATTTTTCAATGTTGTGATGCAATCCTTGTTCATCATTTGCTTTCAGAATCGTCAACAATTGTGGTCTCATCATTTGTGTTTTCAGAATCCAATTTTCATTTGTGTTTTTATTGTCGATTATCTTGGTACAAAAATACCAACATCTCGAATAGGAATGTCATAAACAGCTTAGATGTATATCGATGAGCTTGTAGATATTTATCTACAAAAAAGACCTCTTTCGAAAAATAGGTCTCAGATTATTTGTGAAAAATGAATAGAGTGATTAATGGTGATCTTTCATCAGTTCAATAAGTTCTACAAAATTATCGACTCCCAGCTTATCAAATATTCTTTTCTTGAGCGTACTCACGGTGTTTTGTTTGATGTCCAGCTTGTTGGCGATCTCTAGATTTCCCAAACCTTCTGCATACATTTCTGCAATCTGCAATTCCCTTTCCGTAAGGGAATGTAAAGGATTGATCAAGTTTTTGTTGCGTAAAGAACTCATTAGCAGTGCCTGTGTGGTAGGCGAGATATATTCGCCCTTCTGGATGATCTCAAAGATGGCTTTTTTCACGTCCTCTTCTTCGCTCAGTTTGCTTAAGAATCCGTTTGCTCCAGCGTTGATGAATTTAAGAGACTGTGTGTTCTCATCAATTCCAGAGAATATCAGGATCTTGGTTTCAGGTCGGATGTTTTTAATTTCAGATAGGATAGACAAGCTGTTTCCATCAGGAAAATGGGCATCGATGATGGCGATATCAATAGGGTTGGCTTTGATAGATTCCAAGGCTTTTTGCAAGGTGGAAGCATGGTGTACATCAAAGTCCAATTCCATTTCCTCTAACATGAATACGATTCCTTGTCTGATAAGACTGTGGTCATCTGCCAATAGAAAAGTGATCGATTTATCTAATTGATTCATTTATTAATATTCAAATTGATAGAGAAGGTTACCGTTGTACCTTCATTCAATTCGCTGTCTACCGAAATTTTCCCGGAATAAAGTTCTACGATCTCCTTACACAAACTCAATCCAAGACCTGCACCCAGATTTTCCACATCTTCTGACAATACGCCTTGATAATACGGTTCGAAGATCTTCTCCAGGTCGGATCTTGAAATTCCCGCACCAGTGTCGACGATCTCTGTTGTCAAAGTTACCGTTTTTTCATCCAGATATTTTGCAGAAGTGTTCACTGTGATCTGGCCGTTCTCCGTAAACTTATTGGCATTCCCAAGAATATTCATAAAGATCTGGTTGATCTTCGTATTGTCAGAGTGCACAACAATATCAGGATCAATATCTTTATTAATGACAAATTTATTATTTCTCGTTTCTATGTAAGGTTCGATTGCGGTTAGTATAGAGGTGATCTCATTATTAAGATTGAATGTGACAGGAATCAACTTGTTTTGCACTTGTTGATTCTTTGTATATTCCAAGATCTGATTGGCCTGCATCAGTAAAGTATCATTCGTAAAACTGATCGATTTCAGATATTCTTTTACCGTTTCGTCCTCGGTTTTCTTATGGATCCTTTTGATGAAAATACCAATGATCTTAAGTGGTGACCTCAATTCATGGCTCAGCATTCCCAATATCCTATTTTTGAAATTGAGATTCTCTTTAATTTGTTGATTGGCAGAGTTCAATCTTTTTTCATAGATAAATGCCATCCGTGTCAAGTACATGATGAGTATCGAAACAATGAACATCAGAACCATGGATCCCAAAACCAGATAAATTCTGATCTTGTTGCTTGCAGAATTCTGAGTCGCCAGTTCTTTTTCCAATTCGAACTTGGAATCTCTGATTGCAAATTCGTAGATATTCATCAGGTCGTTGCTGTAGATCAGCATGTTATTGAAGGTTTTGTAGAACTTTCCGTTGTTATCATTGTTCTTGGTAACGTTGACCTGTATCTTTTGTACCTCTTTAGAATAATGATTGTTGATCGATCTCATGAGACTGTCCAGTTCCGATTCATTTTGGAAGCGTCCGTAGTTTGTCCATTTTTCAAGGTGATCACGGTGCTTTCTTTCTGCACATTCACTTTTCCTGCAATGGCGTCACCAAGCCTTCCAAATAGACCTTTTTTCTCAATGGTATCTGCATAGGTTTGCTGCTGAATGTCAAATTTCTCGAAATTGTAATTAAAATCCATCTTTTTGAATTTTGGCAATTCATCTTGCATTTTAAAATTCGATTTTGTAGAAAATTGAAAGCTGGAATCTACGAGAAGTTTTAATTTTCTTAATTCAATGGTGTCTTCTTGCTTTCTGGAAACAATTTTTCGCAATCTCGGATTTTTATCCTTGAATTGATTGATGCTATCTAGGTTTTGACTAAGTCTGTTGACGGATTGGAAATAGGAATTCAAGAATTTTTTGTCGTCAGTGATCAGATATTTTTGAAAATAATCCTGAGAATTGATAAGCTCCTTTCGGGAATTATCTGTCAGATCTTCCAAAGAACGGACATCTTTCAATTGGTTTTCAATGAAGGTCAGATTTTTTCTGTTTACAAATTCGTTATAAAAATACCCTGCGATGATCAACTGTATCAAAAAGAATACAAATGATAAGAGAGTAATGAACTATTTTTCTGAATTTAAAGTTTGATGATTTAGAAAGGTCTTTATTAGAGGTCATTTGTGGTCGGTTTTGTTTTTTTGAATATAAGCATTATTTAAATAATATTTATAAAATGCAAAAATAAGCAATATCATAAAGATATTGATTTATCGGCTAAATTTTTTGATAAGTATTTGAGTATAAAATGTGATTTAGCAGATGATATATTATAAAAGTATGAAAAAAAATCCTGTGAATTGGATTTTCACAGGATTTTAATATATTTAATAGAATGATTATAAACTCTTAAATTGTTCCAACATTCTCACGTCATTTTCGAAGAACATTCGGATGTCGCTCATTTGATAAAGCAACATGACGATTCTCTCTATTCCCATTCCAAAAGCATAGCCTGAGAATTTATCTGGATCGATGTTCACGTTTTTAAGAACCGCCGGATCGACCATTCCACAACCCATGATCTCCAACCAACCAGTTCCTTTCGTGATCCTATAATCGGTCTCAGAGTTCAATCCCCAATAAACGTCTACTTCCGCACTTGGCTCTGTGAAAGGGAAATAGGAAGGTCTCATTCTGATCTTCGATTTTCCGAAAAGTTCTGTCGTGAAGAATTGAATGGTTTGTTTAAGGTCTGCAAAACTTACATTTTCATCAATATAAAGTCCTTCGATCTGGTGGAAAATACAATGCGAACGGGAAGAAACAGCTTCATTTCTGAAAACCCTTCCTGGCGCCAAAATTCTCATCGGCGGTTCGTTCTCTTCCATATAACGGATCTGAACAGACGAAGTATGTGTTCTTAATAGAACATCAGGATCTTGCTCAATGAAAAACGTGTCCTGCATATCTCTCGCCGGATGATATTCCGGAAGATTCAATGCGGTGAAGTTATGCCAGTCATCTTCGATCTCAGGTCCGTCTGCAACTGCAAAACCGATAGATTTGAAGATCTCAATGATTCTGTTTTTAACCAGATTGATTGGATGACGAGAACCCAATTCCAAAGGAAAAGCAGGTCTTGTAAGATCTTCTTTTTCAAGAATAATCTTACTTTCCGAAGATGATTTTAAATCTTCAAGCTTATCATTCACAGCGTTTCGCAAGATGTTGATCTTCTGTCCAAAATCTTTCTTTTGCTCATTAGGAATCTGCTTCAAAGAATCATAGAAATCATTCATGATCCCTTTTTTTCCATTGAATTTTAATCGGAACTGTTCTATCTCATCTTTGGTGGAAGATCGGAAATTCTGCACTTCTACCAATAGGTCATCAATTTTCTCTAGCATTGTTATATATAAAATATAGATTGCAAAAATACGATTTTAAAATAAAGTTTTAGATAAAAAACATCAAAGATATAAAACAGGTAAAACAGTTGTAAATAAAGGATTTGTAACTGTTTTTCACTTTTTGGTATTGCAGTAGAAAGCAATAAAATGCACGAGAATACAAAAGTTGGGTTACTAAATCGTTACTTTAAAAAATCTCTAAATGATTTTTAAATAACTGTTTTTCAGTTTATTGCATTCTTTTTCATATTGTTTCCAAGCTCTATATATTTTAATTTTAACATTAAGAAATCGTGAGTTATGGAAGCGACAAAGAGATCAACATTCAAGGTATTATTCTACCTTAAAAAGAATGCACCAAAGAAAAACGGACTTGTGCCAATTATGTGCAGGATAACTGTCAATGGCAAGCAATCCACATTCAGTGCAAAACTGGATATTTCTGCTTCTGCGTGGGACTTGAAATACGGGAGGGTTTCAGGCAAAAGCAAAGAGGCACAGAGTCTAAACACTAGACTTGACAGCATACGTTTGGGTATTGAAAGGTGCCACTCAAAAATTATGGATAGTGATGGAAGTGTGAACAGCAATAAGCTGAAAGATGTTTTTCTTGGTATGGACAGCGGAGAGCTGACATTTTTTAAATTCTACGATAAATTTTTACTGGACTTTGAGAAAAAAGTAGATAGTGGACTTAGGGCATACGGTACTCTAGGGAAATACAAGAGTCTTTTGATTCACCTCAGAAGTTTTGCTCTTTCAAAATACAAAACTTCTGATATTCCTTTCAAAACTATTGATTGTGAATTTATTCAGGAATTCGATTACTATCTTCGTAATGACCAAAGTCTGGAACACAATACAATCTGGGTCTATATGATCGGGCTAACAACATTGTGCCGACTGGCAATAAGCAGGAAACATCTTTCCAGCAATCCATTCAGTGAATACAAAAACACTAAGAAAGACAGAGATCGTGGTTATCTTTTACGAAGTGAGTTGGAACAACTTGTTAGTTTTGAATGTGCTAAAAAGAAAGACGAACTGGTAAAAGATCTTTTTGTTTTCAGCTGTTTCACTGGGCTTTCTTATTCTGATATAAAAGGATTGAAAAAAAGCAATATTCAAAAGTTTTTTGATGGCAAGGAATGGATTATCATTCGCAGGAAAAAAACATCGACCTCATCCAATGTGATGCTTTTAGATATTCCAAAAATGATTATCAATAAATATGAAGGTTTTTCCAAAAATGGACTGTTATTCCCAGTACCTGCCAATAATAACTGCAATGAGAGCCTTAATAAGATATCCCAATTGATTTCCTGTCTTGAAAACAAAAAAGTAACATTCCATTTGGCACGCCATACTTTTGCTACCTTATTCTCAGTGAAGGTGTTCCGCTTGAAAGTCTGAGCAAAATGATGGGACATAAGAATATCGCAACTACACAAATCTATGCAAAAATATTAAACGAGAAAGTAGGAAAAGATATGGGGAAGGTAGCCGAAAATTTCAAAGAAATGGAAAGTTCTTTTAATTCTCAAATCAAATAAGAATTTAATAAAGCGAAATTTAAGATTTTCAAATTCTCCTAAGAATGTATTAAAGGCTCAACTCTCAGTTGAATCTTTCATATGAAAAGAAATGTTCCTGATTACTTATAAATGTAGAAAAATTTAGCAATCAAAAAAAATATTTTTTTTTAAATTTTAAAATATTTTTTGAAAAATTATCATTCAAAAATTCTACTTTTGAATGTATTTAAGATGGGTGAGATTACACTACTAAAATCTCAAAACACGATTCTTTAAATACCAATTATGTTAAACATTTGTAAGTAATTACAATTGATTATAATTAAATATAGATTTGAAAACCAATACTTTGAAAAAAAAGTAAATTTTGATTCCATATTGATAATTGCGTATATTTGAGTGTTATAGGCAATGGTATTACAACAACACTTAAAACCAAAACAAGTATAAATTTATGAGTAAAATTTACAATTATACCGCATTTTATGTCAGCGAACCATTTAACGAATCTTCACTTGGAGCAAATGCGACTAAAGATTTTTGCTATTACAATATATTAAAAGCATGGAAAGGTTCGGACAGTTCATTTCCTTTTAACAATGCTCATGACACAACTTACAATGTTCGTGACAGTAGTGATTGGGAATCGACACTTAAACCAAGACTTCGAGAAAGACTAAAAAATTCCAAAAATATCGTTCTATTTTTAAGTAATGACACAATGAATTCAAAAGCATTAAAAGAAGAACTAGATTACGGCATTAATACTCTCGGACTTCCTATAATTGTAATATATCCTGATTTAAAAACTAAAGATGATTTACTCACTAGTGGTAAAACAAGTTTGAATAGTACCGTAACAACTTTATGGAATAAGTTACCTATTTTTAGAGATTCAAAATCAAAAGTTCCCGTACTACATATACCAATGAGTAAAGATACTATTCGAACAGCGTTAAACAATACGAACTTCAGAGTAGATTCTGGGAAAGAAGCTAATGACTATTTTTACAACTAAAACTATGAAAGTTAAATTATTAGATAAAAATGTTAGAAATAAATTTTGGTTTTATTTTTCAGTAATTTCCGGTATTTTATCATTTGTATTACTTTTTAATATTGTTCCAGATGAATACAAAGATTGTCTAAGATACTTTGGCTATATAACTTTCGGTGTACTTATTGTAATTTATTTAGTTATTTGGTACCGAGCAAACAATCTTGCAAGTATTAATATTGACATATAGATGGAAGTGAAGTACACATTAAATCTGGCAATTTATTTAATGAACAAGGTTTTAAAGTAATTCCTTTTAATGAATATTTTGACACTGTAGTAGATGATAAAATAATATCAAATAGTTCGCTCAACGGAATTTATGTAAAAAAGAATTTCCTTGACAACGTAGATAAGCTTGATAATTTTATAGTAGCTAATTCAGACGAATTAGACATAATTGATAATCAAACTTATAGAAGACTTGGAGGAAAACTGGTAAAGTTCAAATTAAGTACCATTTTCGTCTATGAAGATTTTATTTTGACAGCATTTACTAAGTTTGATGAACATAACAAGGCAATTCTTACTATGCCTGAATACATTGAATTTTTAATTAACTTTTGGGATAGAGTAAATCGCGTTTATGCTCAAAAAACGGTATCAGTTCCAATTTTCGGTTCTGGAATAACTAGAATTAAGGAACATAAGAATATCAGCGATGAAGACTTATTAAAAATTATGCTTTGGACGTTTAAATTAAGTGAAATGAAATTTAAACATCCTGCAAAGTTAACGATTGTTGTACATGAGGATAAAATTGGGCAAATAAATCTGTTTAATATCAAATCAATTGAATTAGGTTTATAGCTCACAAATAACCACTGCCTATAATAGCTAAGTTTTCGTTGCGTGCGAAGCACGAACAATGAAAACCCTGTTGAACGGAAGCTTCGGGAGCTTTTTTCAGCATTATGGGTTTACCGACGAAGGATTTTAAAGATATACAGGAGACTTTCAGAAAGGTCTCTTTTTTTGTTGGTGAATTTGGTGGTTTTTCCAGGTTTTATCGTGTTTTCCTTTACTTTCGGGCATAAATTCCCTTACCCAAAATGCTAGATTTTAGGCTTTTCAAAGTTTTGACTCATCCCCAAAAACCAACGTGGCGGACCGCGCAAATCGAACGTCGCAATCGTTACCAAACTCCCAACTTTGCAACAACTACATTTCGGCTGAAAAGCTTTGGGTGGTAGTTTTTCCTTGGGCTGAATGCCTAAATTCTGTTGCAGATTTTTAAGCTTCATCCGTTTCCACGTGCTGCTGAGAAAACCGTAATGGCGGATTTTCACAAATCTTTTCGGCAAAATATGCATCGCAAAACGGCGGATAAACTCCTCATGGCTCAAAACCATCTGCTTTTTGACGCCTTTCTGGCGGTAATCTTTGTACTCCAACGTTACATTTTCAGCATCAACTTTCCTGATTCTCTGGTTGCTGATCGCGATTTTGTGAGTGTATCTTCCCAAATATTCCACCACAGATTTCGGGCTGCCAAAGGGTTTTTTAGCGAAAACTATCCAAGGTTTTTCCCAAAGTTTTTGTCTGAGTTTTTCATAAGTTTCTGCTTCATTTTTTCGGTTTTCAAATTGATTTTCATCATTTTCCGTCTGATTTTTATTACATTTTAATGATAACCGACCCTTCAGTTTCTCACAAAATTTAGCCCTGAAAACTTTGCTCAAAGCCTTTACAGGAAACAAAAAATTACCGTCGCTTCTGATGTTTTTCCAAACTCCGTTTTCATCCACGCCGCCACCCGGAACGATGCAGTGCAAATGCGGATGCAGACTCAGATCCTGTCCCCAAGTATGCAAAACAGCGATCATTCCCATCTTTAAACCTCGATTTTCACCAAAGGTTTGCAGCGTTTCCCAAGCCGATTCAAATAAAATATCATACAACATTTTCGGAGCATGAAGTGCGGTTTTATTTAAAACTTCCGGAAGCGTAAAAACCACATGCAAATAAGGCACAGGAAGCAGTTCTGCCTCTCTGCTTCCAATCCATTTCTCCCGGTTTTTGCCCTGACATTTCGGGCAGTGCCGGTTTCGGCAGGAGTTGTAGCTGATGCTGATATTTCCGCATTCGTCACAAGCGTCAATATGACCGCCCAAAGCCGATGTACG
>NZ_LSHB01000022.1 GCF_001643375.1 Chryseobacterium sp. FP211-J200 | reverse complement strand
ACCATTTCAGAACCAGGTATACCCCGGTTCGGAACCACCTTTAGCCGGTTGGTTAAGTGGTCTTGGGTGCTTCGGAACCGGCTGCGACCACTTGCATAACCACCTTCAACCATTTCAGAACCAGGTAACCCCCGGTTCGGAACCACCCTTATCCGGTTGGTCAAGTGGTCTTGGGTGCTTCGGAACCAGCTGCAACCACTTGCATAACCACCCTAGACCATTTCAGAACCAGGTAACCCCCGGTTCGGAACCACCCCTCCCCCCCTTCGGAACCACCCCTTTGGGAATTTAAAATACATGGTGTCGCCTTGCCAGAAGCGGATTTAGAATGTTTAATGATTTTAATCTGGAAATTGACATACGTTCAATAAAATATTATCCTCTGCTTATTCACAAATTTAAAATCCCGTAGGGATAACCTGTTAATAGAAAATAGAAAATGCCAGCAATCAAAGCTTCGTAGGAGCGAACTGTGAATTAATATTTAGTAACAGGCCACTCCTACGGAGTTCTTCTCAAATTACAAATCAATTTCTATTAACAGAACGTTCCTACGGAACTAATCAATCGGGAATCTGCACATCCAAATCTTCATATGTATTGAAAATGAAATTTTACAAACGGATTCATAATATAATGATGTTAATTTGAAAACGTTAGGGCTTCAACAAAATATTAACCTCTACTTATCGTAATTTGAAATCCCGTAGGGATAACCTGTTAATAGAAAACAAAAATAGGTAACAATCAAAGCTTCGTAGGAGCGACCTGTTAATCAACATCAATTTCTATTTTTATTAACAGTATGTTCATCAATTCCAAATATTCCCATTTATTGGAATTTAAAATTTGCAAATGGATTAGGCATGTTTAACGATTTAAACCGAAAAAAATTTGGTGTTACAACAAAAAGAAACTTGATCTTTTTGCGACTTAAAACACATTTAAATTCAATTCCAATTTGCGACTTTGCGATAAAAACCACACCATTAATTAATCCAAATTCATATTCCAATTCGATTTAATTTTCCGTAATTTTGTGGGTCTCATTTTTACTATGGCTACAACAACCGACATCGATATCAAGAAATTTCTTTTCGTTAAAAACGCGCACCTTAACAACCTGAAACACATAGATGTTCTCATCCCGAAGAACAAACTGATTGTGATCACAGGCGTCTCGGGAAGTGGAAAATCTTCACTAGCTTTCGACACCATTTATGCCGAAGGACAGAGGCGTTATGTGGAAAGTTTGAGTTCCTATGCGCGTCAGTTTTTGGGGAAATTAGAAAAACCAAAAATTGATGATATCAAAGGTTTGGCGCCGTCGATTGCGATTCAGCAAAAGGTGATCTCTTCCAATCCGCGCTCTACGGTTGGAACTTCTACAGAGATCTACGATTATATGAAATTGTTCTTTGCGCGCGTCGGCAGAACTTATTCCCCGATTTCCGGCGAAGAAGTGAAGAAAGACAGCGTGACGGATGTGATAGATTTCATTAAAAATTCAAAGAAAGATTCGACATTCTTGCTTTTGGCTCCTTTGGCATTTGATGCTGAAGATTTTGCGGAACAATTGAAAACCTTGAAAGTTTCCGGTTTCACAAGATTGGAAGTCAATGGAAATGTTGCTGGAATTGAGGATTTGGAAAGTTTCGGATTTGTGCCTGAGAAAGAGATGAAGATTAATTTGGTCATAGACAGATTCAGTTATGAGGAAGATGAGAGTTTCCTTCAGAGATTGGCGGATTCTATCCAAATGGCTTTCTACGAAGGTCACGGCTACTGTTCTCTGAAAAATACAGACACAGAAAAAGTAAGGGATTTCTCGAATAAATTTGAATTGGACGGCATTGTTTTCAATGAGCCGACTGTTCATTATTTCAGTTTCAACAATCCTTACGGCGCTTGCCCGACTTGTGAAGGTTACGGAAAAGTGATTGGAATTGATGAAGACCTGGTGATTCCGAACAAAAATCTATCGCTTCACGAGGATGCAGTCGCGTCTTGGCGTGGCGAAAGTATGAGCGAATGGAAAAAGGATTTCATCAAAAAGAACAAAGACTTCCCTATTCATAAGCCTTACCACCAATTGACCAAAGAACAGAAACAGTTACTTTGGAGAGGCGACAAAACGAAAACCTTTCCGAGCATCGATAACTTTTTCAAAATGCTGGAGGAAAATCTTTATAAAATCCAGTACCGCGTAATGCTTTCGCGCTACCGTGGGAAAACACTTTGTCCGACTTGCGAAGGCTTAAGATTAAGAGAAGAAACGAGTTGGGTAAAAATCGACGGACACAATATTCAGTCGTTCATCGAATTGCCTTTGGATGAATTTCTCCCCTTAATCAAAACTTTAAAACTCAACGAGCACGACAGAGAAATCGCCAAACGATTGACCTACGAAATCGAAACCCGACTGGAGTTTTTGACGAAAGTTGGTCTGGGCTATTTAACCTTAAACAGAACTTCGAACACACTTTCAGGTGGAGAAAGTCAGAGAATTAATCTGGCAACCAGTTTGGGAAGTTCATTGGTAGGTTCGATTTATATTTTGGATGAGCCAAGTATTGGTTTACATTCAAGAGACACAGAAAATCTGATTGGCGTTTTGAAACAGCTTCGAGACTTAGGAAATACCGTAATTGTTGTAGAACACGATGAAGACGTGATGAAAGCAGCCGACCACATCATTGATATTGGTCCGGAAGCTGGTTATCTCGGTGGTGATTTGGTTTTCAACGGAAGCTATGACGAGATGATGAAATCCGATACGCTGACTGCAAAATATCTGAGTGGCGAAATGGAAATCGAAGTGCCTAAAAAGCGTAGAAAAACTAAAGAATATATCGCAATAAAAGGCGCTCGTCAAAACAATCTGAAGAACATTGACGTGAATGTTCCATTGGAATGCTTGACTGTCATCACAGGTGTTTCCGGAAGTGGAAAATCAACTTTGATGAAGGAAGTGATGACGAACGCGATTCAAATCCAACTCGGAATGGGTGGAAAAAAAGCGGATTATGATTCTGTGGAATTCCCTTCAAAATTGATTCAAAATATCGAATTAATTGACCAAAATCCGATTGGAAAATCGTCCCGTTCCAATCCAGTGACTTACTTGAAAGCCTACGACGACATTCGTGACCTTTTTGCGAAACAAAAATCCGCGAAAGTTCAAGGTTTGAAACCGAAACATTTCTCCTTCAATGTGGATGGCGGACGTTGCGACGAATGTAAAGGCGACGGTGTTATCACAGTTTCAATGCAGTTTATGGCAGACATCGAGCTAGAATGTGAGCATTGCCACGGTACACGTTTCAAGAAAGAAATCCTTGAAATCAAATACGACGAAAAGAACATCTCGGACATCCTTCATATGACGGTTGATGAGGCTTTGGAATTCTTCTCAGAAAACCACGAAGAAAAAATTGCGACCAAAATAAAACCTTTGCAGGACGTTGGTTTGGGTTACCTACAACTCGGCCAATCCTCTTCTACCCTTTCCGGCGGTGAGGCGCAGAGGGTGAAGTTGGCATCATTCCTTGTGAAAGGTGTGACGACCGACAAAACGCTTTTCGTCTTTGATGAACCTTCGACAGGATTGCATTTCCACGACATCAAGAAATTATTGAAATCGCTTCAGGCATTGATAGAATTAGGACATTCGGTTGTTGTAATTGAGCATCAGCCGGATATCATTAAAGTAGCAGATTACATCATCGACATCGGTCCAAATGCCGGAAAATACGGTGGCGAAGTTGTTTTTGCAGGAACGCCGGAGGACTTGGTTAAGGTTAAAGAGTCTGCTACGGCGAAGTATATTGCGGAGAAATTGTAAATAGATTTATCAAAAACTAATAACCAAATATAATTATGACCGTAAAAGAAGCTATTCTAAAAAGTTTAGAAGATTTAATAGTTCCAGTATATAATGTAGAAGTTTACAATCATATTGTTGAAAAAAACTATTACGAATTTTTGAAAGGAAAAACACCCGCTTCTACAGTTTCTGCACAATTGGGAGACTTTATAAGAGATGGAGATTCCAGAATAAAAAGAATAAAAAAATCTAATGGTATTTATCATTATTATTTAACTAAAAATGAACAACAAATTGGAATTGAAATTTTAAATGATGAAAATGAAGTTGATATTTCAAATACAGTTGAACCAAAAATATTGAAGACAAAAGTTTATGAAGAAAGAGATTTGCATAAACTTCTTAGTAGTTATTTAAAAAATACCGAAACCTTTTCTAAAACAATTTTCCACGAACAATCTAATGGAAAAGATAGCAATCAAATTTGGACACATCCAGATATGGTTGGAATTAAGTTCTTGAATTTACAAACCAAAGTCAGTCAGAATTTTCTAAAATCTATCAATCGTGTTGATACTTTTAAATTAAGTTCATACGAATTGAAGAGAGAAATAAACAGTGATAGCGAACTTAAAAAAGCTTATTTCCAAGCAGTTTCCAATTCAAGTTGGGCAAATTACGGCTTTCTGGTTGCTTTTGAATTTAGCGATAGTTTATACGAAGAAATGGCTAGACTTAATCAATCTTTCGGAATTGGAATTATTGAATTAAATGCAAATCCTTATCAAAGTAAAATTATTTTTCCTGCTGTTTTTAGAGATTTAGATTTCAAAACAATTGATAAACTTTGCAAAATGAATAAAGAATTTGAAAATTTTATTGAACAGACAGAAAAACTTTTAACTGCCAGCGAAAAATATATTTCAGGTGCAGAAAAAGAACTTAATGAATTTTGTGATAAATACTTTTCAAATGATTCTGAGATTGAAAAATATTGCAAAGACAAGAATATTCCTTTTGAAAAATAATATGTTCTCAAAAATAATGAATCTACAATCAATCAAAACCGAACAAGATTACAATCAAGCTTTGCAAAGGCTTGAAGATATTTTCGATGCAAAACCAGACACAAAAGATGGTGATGAACTGGAAGCACTAGCCAATTTGATTGAAGAGTACGAAAACGAAAATTTTCCTATTGAAGCTCCAAATGATTAAATATAATAGACTTATCCACAAAAAAATGTGGATAACTACGAAACTTTAACATTCAGTTTACATTTCGTATTGTTTTTCTTTCTAAATTTACATTATAAGATTAAGGAAATCGTTATGAAAACTTACTTATTTTCAATCAGAATCATTCAAACTAAATTTGATATAAAAATCAAAGGATAGCATCGTCAGCTATCCTTTTTTATTGTTGTTTAACTAAAAAAATGAGATGTCTTTATCTACTGAGCCGGCTCCTAAAGGGTCGGTTCTTTTATTTCGTTAAATAAAAAAAGACTGTCTCTTTCGAAACAGTATTCTCCTTTTCACTTTTAAAATCTATTATTTAGCAGCATTTACGCTGATGCCAATTTCAATGTCTTTGCTGATCATCCATTCCGCTGGGTCCGTTTCATCAGTCCCGAATTTGATTCCCCAATCTGTTCTGTTCACAGTAAATTTAGCTTCTACAGCCGCTTTACCTTCAGTGACAGTTACTTTTGCTGGGAAAGAAACGTTCAAAGTTTTTCCTAGCAAAGTCAAGTTTCCGCTTACTGTTTTGTTAGAACCTGCTACAGCATCTTTTGGAAGTTCACCCGCCAAATCCGCCACAGAAGTGATTTTGAAGTCAGAAGTTGGATTTTTGGTCACGTTGAAAAAATCTTCATTTTTCAAGTGTGCTTCCAGGTCAGCCGGTTTCTTGTCAGCTTCGGTCACGGACGCTGGGTCCACTTTCAAAGTCGTCATATCGATTACGAAATCTCCAGAAGTCACTGCGTTGTCCGCAACTGTCAACTCACCAGATTTCAAGTTCAAAGTTCCCCATCTTGGTGCGAAACCACCTTTGTGGAAAGCTTTCCAGTTCACGTTGGACGTTGCCAAATCCACTTTGTAAGCGTCTCCGGTTTTCGCCGCTACTTCTTGCGCATCTTTCACAGTTTCTTTTTTGTCATTACAAGCAGTGAACATTAAGGCTGCTCCTGCAAATGCCAATACGGTTAATTTTTTCATAGAAAATTATTTTGATTAAACTTTTTTAGTGCAGCAAAAATAAGACCTTAAACAGAGAACAGACGTTGATGTACATCAAGAAACGCAGCAATATCAATATTTGGGCAGCTTTATCCGCCTTCCACTCCCAATCTTTTTTGCTCACGGTTTCAGTTAAATTGAACACGAAGTACACGCAAAAAAGGATTTCCGTTCAAGTCGGGCTGCGATTTCGGTGATGAAATTTTAACACATTACTTCTATTTAAAAATAAAAACACTAAAAACCATAAACAATTGATTATCAACAATAATTAATTTAATTATAATTAAAATAAAAATAATCATCGGCATCAAATTTGATTCTAAGTTTTAACTTAATTAACATTTTTTAACAACTTTAAATTCCATTATCTACAATGAAAAAAACTTTTGCGGAAAAATCAAATCTGTTGGTTTTTCTTGGGACTGCTGCCATCATCACTACAGCAGTATTTTTTTTGAAATCCTGTACCAAAAAATCAGAAAAAGAACAGGCACAACTTTCAAAAGACATCAATTCAGAAAAAATCGTCCCCAACTCAGCAAAAGTTATTTCAGCAAAACCCGACGTTCCCGACGACCCGAATAAGCGTTATATCTATTTAACCTTCGATGATGGACCAAACAGAGGAACAAGCAACCTTTTGAAAATCACAAACAAATATCAAATTCCCATCACAGCTTTTGTTGTTGGAAAACACTCGTACGACAGCAAAACCCAATCAAAAGAATTGAAAGAACTGGAAAATGACAAGCTGGTTGAGATTGCCAATCACAGCTACACGCACGCTTTGAACCGATATTCTGAATTCTACAAAAAACCCGAAAATGTAATTCACGATTTTGACAGAGCAAGAGACAGCCTGAAATTCAAAAATAAATACGCCAGAACACCCGGACGAAACATCTGGAGAACTGCAAACATCAATAATACCGACATCAAAACTTCAAAATTAGCAGCAGACGAATTACAACAAGCCGGCTATGTTTTGGTTGGCTGGGATTTGGAATGGAAACCAACGAACGCGATGAAACTGAAAGGCACTCACAAGGAAATGACAAAACGTGTGGACAGCATCTTCTTCAACGATCTGGAAAAGACTTCCCGACATTTGGTTTTTCTGACGCACGACCAATATCTTCAGGACGATGATTCGGTTCGGGAATTGGATTTGTTCATCTCAGATTTGCAAAACAGCAACCGTTTTGAGTTCCGGAAAATCTCGGAATATCCAAATATTAATGATATTTTGAAGTAATTTTTTAAACCACAAAGACACAAAGACTTCACTAAGTTCACTATTGCATAATTCTTAATGTCAACAACAGAAAAAATTATTTGTGTACTTCGTGAAAAAACTTTGTGTCTTTGTCGTTAATCCCTATTCAAACTCTTTGGAAACGCCCAACCCAAACAAAGCAAAATCATAGATTGCCGGGTCAGCTGAATTATATTTTCGAAGAATCAAATCCAATTCTTCTACAGCTTTCCAATCGTTTTGTTTTCGGGTCAAGATACCTAATTTTCTGGAAATATTTGCCGTATGAACATCCAAAGGAACAGATAAAAACTTTGGGTCAATATTTCCCCAGATGCCAAAATCAACGCCTTTTTTATCTTTCCGAACCATCCAGCGCAAAAACATTATCAACCTTTTGGAAGCCGAATTTTTGTAAGGCGAACTCACGTGTTTCTGTCCACGGTGTTTTTGGGAAATGAATTGATTTCGGAATCGTTCAATCGAATGATAGAAATTGGTTTCATCTTCATTGATAAGAAAAGCATCTTCGAGACTTTCAAACTGAGAATAAATACGTCGGAAATTCCTTAGAAAGAAAATAAAATCTTCGTGGTTGAAAGTTCTGTGAATCGCCTTCTGTGGAATTTTATCCAGATCAGACTCTGTGAAATTCATTACAAAATCGTAAGGTGAATTTCCCATCAGTTCCATCATTTTATTCGCGTCATTGATGATAGATTTTCGATTTCCCCAAGCGATACTTGCGGATAAAAAACCAGCAATCTCAATATCCTGCTTCAAAGAAAAGCGATGCGGAATCTGGATTGGGTCATCAGTTATAAAATCCGGTGAATTGTAGAATTCTGCTTTTTCATTGAGCAAATCGAAGATGTCTTTTTCTTTCAAATTCATTCTACAAAAATACGGATTAGTTTTATCGCAAAGTCGCAAGAATTTATTGATAAAAGCACAAAAAAGTCGCAAACTTTCCGACTAGAAAACATTTGCGACTTAAAATAGTATTTTTTAAAAATAAATGCGCCTTTGCGATAAAAATTTAAAGAAAATTACCTCCCAATCACTTCTGTAATTGGACTTCCGATGTTTCCACTTGGGAATTCGATGTGAAGTAAGGCGGAAACGGTTGGCGCAATATCGGTCATATTATAATCTTTATTGCTCTCGCCGTGCTTGATTCCCCAACCCATAAAAATCAATGGAATGTGAGAATCGTAGGAATTCCAAACACTGTGCGTCGTTCCTTTTTTGGCGTAGGTTGGAAGCATACCGTCGTGGGAAACGATTTGGATATCGCCACTTCTCTGCCAGTTATAACCGTTGATAGCTCTGGTTTTTATCGGCTCCGGAATTGCTAACGAACCTATTTTCTTCAAATCAACGGCGTACAAAACTCTTGGGTCTTTGTTCAAATTGTTGATGATCGTGCTTTTGATATCATCTTCGTCCAGGTTTTTTTCTTTAATCAAACTTTGATTTAAGTAAATTTGATAATTGTCGATTCCCAAGATAACTTTTGAACTCGCATATTTATTTTCTAATTCTGCGCCTAGATTTTTTTCCATTCCGTCATCGTAGAAACCACCTAGGATTTTGTTGGCTCTCAAAAAACCTTCTGCATTGGCACCGCCGTGGTCAGCTGACAAGAAAACCAGATAATTGTTCTTCCCAACTTTCTCATCCAACATTTTGAAAAACGTTGCCAAATCTTTGTCCAATCTGATGTAAGTATCTTCCACCTCGATGGAATTTGGGCCGTAAGAATGTCCAACATAATCCGTCGAAGCCAGGTTGATTGCAAGGAAATCTGTCTCAGTTCCTTTTCCTAAAGTATAATTATCCAAAGCCGCCTCAGCAAACTTTAAAGTCAACGTATTTCCGAAAGGCGTGGTTCTGATGACACCTTTTTTCGTTGCGTAATCCGTCAATAGATTTTTGTATGGAAAAACGGGGTCTTTCGCAGTCCCAACCGGATATTCCCATTCCACATTATCGACTGTACTTTCTGTATATTCAGCAATTGGCAAAGATGTTTCCCAGCCGTTCGCCAACAATTTTTCAGGCACTTTCTGACCATTGAAATCTGTTACCCATTTCGGAAGTTCATTCATATAATAAGAACTCGTGATGAAGTTCCCAGATGAATCATCAAACCAAAAAGCGCCAGTTGGATTGTGACCAGCAGGTAAAATAGAAGCTCTGTCTTTCAAAGAAACACCAACCACTTTTGATTTGAAGTTGCTTGCAATTCGCAATTGGTCTGTCATTGTTGTTGACCAAAGGTTTTTCGGAGAGTGACTTCCGATTTTTTTGTTGTCTGAACCAACCGGATTTACGCTGTCATCTGTTGTACAATAGACATTTTTTCCGGTTTCTTTATCTGTCCAGTCGTTCCCCGCAATACCGTGAATGGAAGGAACCGAACCTGTATAAATGGAAGTGTGACCAATCGCCGTAACCGTCGGGATGTACGGAATATGAACATTATTAAGAGAATAACCTTCGCCCAAAAGCCTTTTGAAACCGCCTTTCCCAAACTTTTTTTCGAAGCGGTAGAGATAATCCCAACGCATCTGGTCAACAACCAATCCTACAACTAGTTTTGGTCTTTCTCCTGAATTGATTTTTGTTTTCTGAGCATTTACATTTCCGAATGTAGCAAAAGCTAAAACGAAAATCTGAATTTTTCTGAACATTGAATTTTACTTTTTATTAAGCCCAAATTTACGGCTTTCAAAAGTTTTGGGATGTGAAATTTGTATTAAAGTTTTTTAGATCGCGAAAATTAAACGCAAAGTTCGCAAAGATTTTTTTGAGTTTATTCAAACTATTTTTAAGGTTCGCAAAGACGTAAAACTCATCAAAGATCTTGATTCTAAATAAAATCAAAAAAAAGAACGAGCTAATTCGCCCGTTCTCATTAATTATATAAATTTAAAAAAGCTAACCGACAAAAGCTATTGCCAATCGCTATTTTTTATTTGCTTCCTCCCGAGTTTTTCTCGACATCGGTTTTGGTGTTCTCTTTTACTTTTTGATTTCCGAAACGCTTGACAAATGTGAGCGAGAATCCGTACCAATCCCATTTGTTATAGTTTTGGAAAGTCCCGATCTGACTAAAAGTTGTGGTGTCCATCGTTGGTCTTTTGAAAATATTCATCAATTGCAAACTTGTCTCGATCTGAGAAACCGGGAAAATCTTGGTCACTGAAATATTATGGAAGAAATTGTATTGATTTGCGACCGAGTTTCCATAATTCTGGTTATCAATACTCATCCACGCACTAATGTTGATGTTTTTATTAAACAAATTGGTGTAAGACAAATTGGTAGATCCCGAGAAGAAATTGAGGTAATTATTTGCGCCCTCCAACTTATTTCTGGTATTGAAGTCACTGTTATCTGTGTAAGACCAACCTAAACTTAGATTCACATTCAGTTTATTTTTGATAAAATTCTGATTGGTGTTTGCAGAAAGATAAAATTTTTCCACTTTTCCTTTGAAGTTGTCTGGAAATGAGATGGTTTTTACAAGTCCATTTTGAGTTTCCTGACTATAGCTGGTCCAGTAATCCTGATCCGTAAAAGTGTATCTCGCAGATAGGAAATATTTTTTATGAATCCCAAATTTCAATCCAATTCTGTCACTTGGATTTGGTAAAAGATTGACATTTCCTCTGTAAAAAAATCCATTATTACCAGGCATTTCAAAATCATTAAACTCAGAATACCAAGGTCTCCAAAGATTGTGATTATAAGTTAAACTCAAATCATAATTCGTTGTGAAGGCATATTTCACCAACAAATTTGGTAACAAAGTTCCATAAGATTCTCTCCTTGTTTCATTTCCGTTCTGATGAATTTTGTAGTCGATCAGTTCGTAACGAAGTCCAATTCGGGTTTCCAGTTTTTCAAAAAATGTTTTGCTAAAATTGGCGTAAAGAGAATTTAGATTTTCCGTGTACTGAAATTGATTGACGTTTTCCAACAGACTATTATTAGAGATCACACGATAATCATTTGGAATCACATTATTGTTGAAGTTTGCCTTTCCACCGACTTCAAAACTTCCACCTTTTCCCAAGGGCGATGTGTAATCTACTTTCACAAAATAGTTTCGGTTTTGATTGTAATTTTCAAAATGTCGAAGTTCGCTAATTGTGTTTGTTGCGTTATTTCTCGTAAAATCTGTCGTGCCTTTTTCCGAATCATAATTAATCCCGAGATTGACATCCAAGATCTTATTTTTCTCCTTATCATAATATTTATAGAACAAATTGGTTCCCAAAGTATTACTATTTGTACGACCCAGATTATCTTGAGAAAAAGAATTCAACAAAACATCATTTAGATAATTATTTTCAAAAGAATTGGATTCTGAAGTACGATTTCCTCGGAAATATTCCACAACGAGGCCAATATTATTTTTGTCGTTCAGTTCAAGTTCTGAGGTTGATGACAACGAAGGATTTTTACCAGCGTAAGCACTTTTAGAATCAATCGTGCTTATTGAATTATCTGCGTAAAAAGTATTCTTGCTGGAACTTTCACTAATAAAAACATTATCACTGTAACTTCCTGTAAATGTCTGCGTGAAGTTCTTTTTATGATAATTGAGATTCAAACTTCCATACTGGTTATTTTTCGTATTCTGAGTGTTGGTAAGGGAAATACTGCCTTTCATTCCTTCATCATCTCTTTTTTTCAGAACGATATTAATAACTGCCCCGGTCGCTTCGTATCTTGAAGACGGACTGGTGATGACCTCGATCTTCATTAAGTTATCTGCCGGAATTGTTTTAAGATATTCCTTCAGTTCTTTTCCCGTGAAAACCGATTTTCTGTCATTGATGTAAACCGTCACAGATTCGCCCTCCGCTTTTACATTATCATTGTTATCGATGCTTACCAAAGGTGTCATTCGCACAATATCCCAAGTTGTATTTCCTGCAAGGATAGAACTGTTTGCCACATTGAAAACCGTTCTGTCCGCTTTGCTTTCGACGGTTGGTTTTCTGGCTATCAAGGTTACAGATTCAATTTCTTTGGACTTGATGGTGTCGCTTGTAGATTGTGCGAAAACTAAGGTTCCCGCCAATAATCCCAATGAGGATATGAGTAATTTCATTAACTAGTTTTTGTATTAGACAACCGAATCATTCTAAATGTTACATCCGAATCGAATTTTTATTAAATTTGAAAAAACATAGATCATAATGAATCCGAAAGTTGATGACCATGCAGAAACTCAAAGCTTTGGAAAGATGAGATGAATGCGCTGCGAGCCATTATCCTGAATTGTAAGCTGGCTGAGGATTTCAAATGGGGAAAACCGTGTTATTCTTTCGACGGAAAAAACGTTGTTCTCATTCAAGGTTTCAAAGACTATTTTGCGCTTTTGTTTTTCAAAGGTGGAATTATGAAAGATCCAAAGCAACTCCTCATAAAAATGGGAGAAAACACACAAACCGGAAGACAAATGAGTTTTGAAAATGTTCAGGATATTCTTGATAAAAAAGAAATCATCAAAGATTACATTTTCGATGCCATTGAAATCGAAAAATCTGGTGAGAAGGTTGAAATCAAAAAAGAAGCAACGCCAATTCCGGAAGAATTTCAAATTAAACTTAAAGAAAATCCAAAACTCAATTCTGCTTTCGAAGCTTTGACACCGGGAAGACAACGTGCATATCTGATATATTTTTCTGCGCCGAAACAATCCAAAACCAGAGAATCCAGAATCGAAAAATCCATCCCGAATATTCTGGACGGCAAAGGAATGAACGATTAAAACTTACCACTATGAAAAATAAATTATCATCGCAACTACAAGAAGAATTAATCAAAACTTTGAAAATTCGTTTTGAGAAAAATCCAAATCGTCATGAGAATATCAAATGGGAAAATGTTCAGAAAAAACTGGAATCCAATCCCGAAAAACTCTGGTCACTGCACGAAATGGAAAGAACTGAAGGCGAACCAGATGTTATTTTTTATGATAAAAAAACAGACGAATATTTATTCATTGATTGTTCCGCGGAAAGTCCAAAAGGCAGACGAAGCCTTTGCTATGACAGAAAAGCATTGGATTCCAGAAAGGAAAATAAACCTGCCAATAGTGCAATGGATTTGGCCAATGAAATCGGAATCGAGATTTTGGACGAAGAACAATACAGAGAATTACAGACTTTCGGAAACTTTGATTTGAAAACGTCGAGCTGGGTGAAAACGCCTGATGAAATTCGAAATTTAGGAGGTGCGGTTTTCTGTGACAAGCGTTACAACACCGTTTTCCTTTACCACAATGGCGCAGATTCTTATTACGCAGCAAGAGGTTTTCGAGGTTTTTTGAAAATTTAATTTTCATTAATGAAAAAGCCAATCGAATTTAATTATTCCGATTTTGATTTCGTGAAAAATATTGCGCTTTCATTTCCTGACACCGAGGAAAGTGTTTCTCACGAAGGAACGCCATCTGTCAAAGTTCGTAGAAAACTGATGTGCCGGATTCACGACAATGGCGAATTCATCCCAATCAGAATTGGTTTCGAATCAAGAGATTTTTATATGGAAACCTATCCACAGATTTTTCATTTGCCTGAGCATTTCAAAAATTATCCTTACGTCTGTATGTGGAAGGATTGGCACGACAGGAAATTGGTAACAGAAGTTCTGGAAATCTGCTGGCGTTCTTTAGCTACGAAAAAGCAGATCAAGGATTTCGAGGCTGCAAATTCCTTAGATTAAATTTTTAAGCACAATCCTTGCAAACGCCGGTCAAAACACAATTCACACTTTCCACTTTATAATTTGCTGGCAAAGAAAACTGAACCGGAACAGGCAGACATTCAATCGTCTGGCAAACTGTGCATCTGAAATGAAAATGGTTGTCCGCTAATTTTTTCTCCTCACATTTGATGCAAACGGCGAAATATTGTTTCCCATCTTCCGCTACAATCCTATGGAGAATTCCGTCTTCACAAAACCGATTCAAGACACGATAAATCGTAGCTCTATCGATTTCCATTTTGATTTTTCCTTCGATGGCATCTTGGCTCATCGCCTTTCCAGTGTTTGTCAGTAGATTGAGAACGGCTTCTTTTGCAGGTGTGTTTCTTCTTCTCATTTTTACTAATGCGATTATGTTGCAATAATAGAAATTAATCTTAACTTTGGCAAGAATTAAACAAGAAAATTAATTATAAAAATGGAAAATCAATACGATGTGATTATACTTGGAGGCAGTTACGCAGGACTTTCTGCAGCGATGTCATTGGGAAGGTCATTAAGAAAAGTTTTGGTCATAGACAGTGGAAAACCTTGTAACGAACAAACTCCGCATTCTCATAATTTCCTGACACAGGACGGAAAAACGCCGAAAGAAATTTCAACCATCGCCAAAGAACAAGTCGAAAAATATTCTACAATTGAGTTCTATGAAGGTTTTGCAACATCAGGAATTAAAACAGAAAATGGCTTCGAAATCACTACCGAAAACGGCGACAATTTTGAATCCAAAAAACTGATTTTCGCAACAGGAATTATAGATGAAATTCCGAATATTAAAGGCTTCAAAGAATGCTGGGGAATTTCATTGATCCATTGTCCGTATTGCCACGGTTATGAATTTCAAAATAAGAAAACGGGAATTATTGCCAATGGCGACCGTGGTTTTCACATTGCTTCTTTGGTAAATAATTTGACAGAAGATCTAACGATTTTCACAAGAGGAAAAGCTAATTTCACAGATGAACAATTCGAAAAACTAAAACAAAATAATATCGAAATCATAGAAACCGAAATCGAAGAATTAAGACATCAAAACGGAATGGTCGAAAGCTTGATTTTATCCGATGGCAAAGTTTTGAACTTCGAAGCTGTTTATGGTGCATTTCCATTCAAACAACATTCCGACATCGCTGAATCCTTAGGTTGTGAAATGACGGAAATGGGTCACATCAAAATCGACCAATTTCAGAAAACGAATGTTACAGGACTTTTGGCTTGCGGTGACAATTCTAGTCCGATGCGTTCTGTTGCCAATGCGGTTTATACAGGAAATCTTGCTGGCGCGATGGTGAATGCGGAGTTGGTTGGGGGGAGGTTTTAGATTAAAAGTTTGGTTTACGGTTTTCCGTAAAGTTTTCATATCGAATAGTTTTATATTTGAATAAAAATTTTATGGCTTTAACAAGAACAACTCAGCAAGAAGAAACTCTAATAGTAGAAATGAACTTTGAAGAAACTTTTGCAACAATAAAAAACGCATATTCAACTGTTGGGAAAATTCAAAGTTTTCAAGAAAAATTTGGACGATTAACAGGCTCAATTGGCAGTGGAGTTTTAAATATGAATAAAGCTGATGTTACTATAAATATAAAAAAAATAGGAGACTCAACTTCAGAGATAAAAATAATTGCTTCAGCTCAAGAAGGTTTAATTTCACAGAATACTTGTGGTAAAGCAATAACAAGAACCTTAGATGCAATTGAATAAATTATGGCTACTGGAGACAAACAAAAATTGATTACAGAATTAATACAAACAGTTCTAAATCAAAAGGCTGAAACTAATATTAAATTTGATTGGTTTGTAAATAAACATCTACAAAAAGATTTTTCAATTTATTTTCCAATTATTGAAAATATATTTGAAAAGTTAAAAGGTGACACATTAGGTAGTGACAGCAAAAAAATCAGTAAACTACAATCTGATGCTTACTTTGGTGGAAACCTCAATTTTCTATTTGAATTTGATGAATTCCAACATTTTTCTTCATTTAGAAGACAAACATTTGAATTTTATCCACAAAATTTAAAATTGAATTTCAGTCGTGAACAGTGGATAACATTTTGCGAGATAAACACACTAAGAGCAGACAAGTACAGGCAATCAAAACAAACGAAAGATTTTAGTTTTGTTGGAGGGAGAACTGCTCAAAGAGCTTATTTAGACTGTTTTAGAGATTTATTTCCACAAATAAACGGATTAAATCCAACTTTAAGATTTAATGAATTTGAAGTTAACGGCATAGATAGAAATAATTTAGATAACTGCAAAAAAATCGAAAAATTACTTTTAATAAAGCTTGGATAATTTTTTATATAAAACCAAAAATAACCCGTCCCGAAAAATTTCGGGACGGGTTATTTTTATATCAAACTCTAAAGCTTAAAACTTCAGATCTCCGTTCACGTCTCTTACAGCTTTTGCAGCCTCAGCAAACTTCGCTTTTTCTTCTTCTGTCAATGTGATGTTTACGATTTTCTCAACACCATCTTTTCCAATGATTGCCGGAACACCAAGACAGATGTCGCTTTCGCCATATTCTCCGTCAAGCATCAATGAACAAGGAATCATTTTCTTTTGGTCGCAAAGGATGGATTGAACCATCACAGAAACTGCCGCGCCTGGTGCATACCAAGCTGAAGTTCCCAATAATTTTGTCAAGGTTGCACCTCCAATTTTAGTTTCTTCGATCACGTTAGCTTTTTGCTCATCGCTCAAGAATTCTGAAACTGGAACACCATTTCTTGTAGCTTTGCTGAAAAGTGGCAACATTCCTGTGTCAGAATGCGCTGCGATCACCATTCCATCAACGTCAGAGATTGGAGACTCCAATGCTTCTGCCAATCTGTACTTGAATCTTGCAGAATCCAAAGCACCACCCATTCCGATGATTCTTTCTTTTGGAAGTCCAGATGTTTTGTGAACCAAATAAGCCATTGTATCCATCGGGTTAGAAACCACAATGATGATAACGTCCGGCGAATGTTTTACCAAGTTTTGAGTCACTTCTTTTACGATTCCAGCGTTGATTCCGATCAATTCCTCTCTCGTCATTCCCGGTTTTCTTGGGATTCCAGAAGTGATCACTGCTACTTTGGAACCTGCTGTCTTGGAATAATCTCCAGTTGTTCCGGTAATTTTGGTATCAAAACCGTTAAGAGAAGCCGTTTGCATCAGGTCCATTGCTTTTCCTTCTGCGAAACCTTCTTTGATGTCCACCAAAACAACTTCTGCTGCAAAATCTTTCATTGCGATGTATTCTGCACAACTAGCTCCTACTGCGCCTGCGCCAACTACGGTAACTTTCATATTTGATTATTTAATGTTTAAAATTTTATTTTTGTATTGTTCGTAAATATAATAAAACATACAAAGTCTTGAAGAAATTTAATTCTAATATTTGTCATATTTTAATGAAAGATTGCGGAGAAAGTATGATTATCAGCATTTCGGACAATATAACCTTACCATATGATACAATTTATGACATAATATTAAAAGCCGTTCTTTAATGTGATTCCTATTTCGTAAATTTGCTCTGAAAAAAATTGAAAATATGTCAGAAAACAACATAAAATCTATTGCAGTTCTGACTTCCGGAGGCGATGCTCCCGGGATGAATGCTGCACTTAGAGCTGTTGTACGAACAGCAAATCACTACAATATAGACTGTTACGGTATCCGAGAAGGCTACAATGGTCTTATTGCAGGTGATATCATAAAGATGGGACCTCGTTCTGTCAAAAATATTATCAATCAAGGCGGAACTATTCTGAAGTCTGCCAGATCAAAAGAATTCATGACGCCGGAAGGCAGAAAAAAAGCTTACGACCAGTGTGTTAAATTAGGCGTAGATGCATTGGTATGTATCGGTGGAGACGGAAGTTTCACAGGTGCAAAGGTTTTCAATGAAGAGTATGGAATCAAAGTAATAGGCGTTCCCGGAACCATTGACAACGATATCTTTGGCACAGACAAAACAATCGGTTATGACACTGCCCTTAATACAGCGATGGATTCTATCGACAAGATCCGTGATACAGCAACTTCCCACAACAGAGTTTTCTTTGTAGAAGTAATGGGGCGTGATGCTGGTTTTATTGCTTTGAACAGCGGTATTGCAACTGGTGCTCTCGATATTTTAATTCCGGAAAGAAAAGACAGCTTGGAAGACCTCTTCAACACTTTCAGAACAGCTGAAAAAGTAGGTAAATCATCCAGCATCGTGGTTGTAGCGGAAGGAGAAGAACTTGGAAACATTTATGATCTTGCAAAAGCGACCAAAGGCGAATTTCCTAATTATGACATCCGTGTTACCATCTTGGGACACATCCAAAGAGGTGGATCCCCTAGCTGCGCAGACAGAGTGCTTGCAAGCCACCTAGGTTATGGTGCTGTGATTGGCCTAATGGAAGGACAGAACAAAGTAATGGTCGGAATGCAATCGAATAAAATCGTCTACACACCAATAGAAGAAGCCATCAAAAAACATAACGAAATAGATAAGGACCTATTGAAAATAGCTGAGATTTTGGCTATGTAATTCCTTATTTTTTCGTAAATTTATAATAACAAAAAAACCTTAATATTTTAAATAATATGTCAACAATTAAAGTAGGAATCAACGGATTCGGGAGAATCGGACGTTTGGTATTCAGAGCAATGACTGAAAGAGAAAACATCGAAGTTGTAGGTATCAATGACCTTATCGATGCAGAATACATGGCTTACATGCTAAAGTACGATTCAGTTCACGGAACGTTCAAAGGAGAAGTATCAGTTCAAGGTAACAACCTAGTGGTAAACGGAAAAACAATCCGTGTAACTGCTGAGAAAGATCCTAACAACCTAAAATGGAATGAAGTAGGTGCAGAATATATCGTAGAATCTACAGGTTTATTCTTATCTAAAGAAACTGCACAAGCTCATATCAACGCTGGAGCTAAGAAAGTGATCCTTTCTGCACCACCAAAAGATGACACACCAATGTTTGTAATGGGTGTAAACCACAAAGAATTGACTAGCGACATCGCTATCTTCTCAAACGCATCTTGTACTACAAACTGTCTTGCACCTCTTGCAAAAGTGATCCACGATAACTTTGGTATCGCAGAAGGTCTTATGACAACTGTACACGCTACAACTGCAACTCAGAAAACTGTAGATGGACCATCTGCAAAAGACTGGAGAGGTGGTAGATCGGCATTGAACAACATTATCCCTTCTTCTACAGGTGCTGCAAAAGCGGTAGGAAAAGTGATCCCTTCTCTTAACGGGAAATTGACTGGAATGTCTTTCAGAGTTCCAACTGCTGACGTTTCTGTAGTGGATCTAACTGTAAAATTGGACAAACCAACTTCTTACGAAGAGATCTGTGCAGCTATCAAAACTGCATCTGAAGGTGACCTAAAAGGTATCCTAGGATACACAGAAGATGCTGTAGTTTCTCAGGATTTCGTAAGCGATTCTAGAACTTCTATCTTTGATAAAGAGGCTGGAATCATGTTGAACCCAACTTTCGTGAAATTGGTATCTTGGTACGATAACGAATGGGGCTATTCTAACAAATTGGCAGATATGCTTGTACATTCAGCTTCTTTGTAGTCTGAAGCTTTTTGATAAAATTAAAACCTCTGAGATTTCAGAGGTTTTTTTATTTATTTATTTTTGGCATCAGTGTTATTCAATAATGAATTTGTGACTGTGAATTTTTCCTTTATCATCGGTCAGTTCCAGAATGTAAATTCCTTTTTTAAGATAACTTACATCGATTGTATTATTATCTTTTTTAAATTCTTTCGCAAGTAATCTTTTCCCGGATAAATCATAAATCTCAAATTTAATCAAGTTCAAATCACTTGAGATAAACAACTTTTCGGATGTTGGATTTGGATAGATCTTAACTTTTCTTACATCAATACTATTCGTATCAAGATGGATATCCTCACCTCCGATTATTCTTGTAATTCTATTTCTACCAATCCCATTATACACTGTAAAATCTCCGACCGCAATATATTTTTCGTCTTGAGATATCAATTTGTAAATTGGCTTGTTAGCACCGGTTAAAGTTCTACTAAATGATTCGTCTAAAGTTCCATCTGCGTTGAGTCTTGCAATGTAATTTCGTGTAATGTTATTGTATTTGGTAAAGCTTCCACCAATTAATATTTTACCATTTTCCTGTAAAACGATGCTTTCGACAACCGCATTTGTACCAACAGTCGATACAAAGCTTGCATCTCTACTTCCATCAGCATTGACTCTTGCTATTCTTGTAGAAGTCACGCCATTCAATGTTGTGAAATTACCTCCAATGACAATTTTACCATCGTTTTGAATGAGCATATTGTTTACAATGCCGTTTGCCCCAGTTCCCACTGAGAAAGAACTATCCAGAGTTCCATCGGAATTGATTCTGGCCAATCTATTTCTAGCAATTCCATCATAAGTGGTAAAATTGCCCGAGATTACAATCTTGTTGTCATTTTGCAATTTCATGGAATAGATTGAATTATTTGCGCCGCTCAACGGCTGGAAACTTGTATCTATTGTTCCATCCATATTCAATCTGATGATACGATTGAAAGTTTTGGTATTGAAAACTGTAAAATCTCCACAAATTAAAATCTTTCCATCTGGCTGGATGAGAATATCTCTCACAACGTCCGTCGGTCCATAGCCAATATTAAAATCACTGTCCAGTGAGCCTGAAGAATTGAGCCTTGCCAAATAAGATTTTTGAGCTGTATTGAAGGTTGTGAAATTACCACCGATGATGATCTTATGATCACTTTGTGACGCAACAGTTCTGATCAATTGGTCTGCACCGGTTCCTGTTTGTAAAGTGGTATCAACATTACCATCTTGGTCAATTCTTGCAATTCTGTTATTCAAAATATCATTAAAACTATTAAAGTTTCCTACAATGACCATTTTCTGATCCGCCTGTACTGCAACATCTCTTATCTGTCCATCAGCCGCATTTCCAGGATTGAAGTTACCATCGAGTGTCCCATCTTCATCAAGCATGACGAGATAATGTCTGACTTTATTATTAAACAACGTATAACTTCCGCCTATCAACAATTTACCATCAGGCTGCTGCTGGAAACTAGTGACACTAGAACCAAATCCCTTACCAGGATTGAAGCTTGAATCGATTGTTCCATTCGCATTGACCCTCACAATATAGTTTCTCAATGTTCCGGCATATGCTGTAAAATCTCCACCCAACAACAATGTTCCATCTTCCAGGTTCAGGATGTTTCTTACAACATTGTTTGCACCAGATCCGGTGGTAAAGGTTTCATCAAGACTTCCATCTTCATTCAATTTTACAATCCCGTTTTTGGTTACATTATTGTATTTCGTGAATTTTCCACCCACAAATATTTTTCCATCGTTTGAAAGCTGAATGATATAAGCACTATTATTGAAACCAGAAGTCACAAAAGAATCGTCGATGCTCGCATCAGAATTAAGTCTCACAATATAATTCTGAGAAACAGAATTGTAAGAGATGAAATTTCCACCAGCAATGATCTTTCCATCTCCTTGAACAACGACCGAATAGACATGAGAATTAAAACCAGCACTCGAATCAAATGTTGTATCAAGACTTCCGTTAGCATTTAGTCGAGCGATATATCGTCTTGTTACTCCATTAAATTTTGTAAATTGACCACCAATGATGATCTTCCCATCATCCTGTACCGCAACACATTCCACAACACCATCTGCGCCAGTTCCAATTACAAAAGTGGCATCTGTGGTCCCATTTGGATTTAGCCTTACAATTCTGTTCTTCGTAACTCCATTGAAAATTGTGAAACTACCACAGACAAGGATCTTTCCATCTGGTTGGGCAACAAAAGATGACACATAGTCGTTCGCTCCAGAACCAATTAGAAAGGTATTATCAAAACTTCCGTCTTTATTGATCCTTGCCAATGACTTCGCCGAACTTGAATTATAGGTCGTAAAATCCCCACCTATCAGAAACTTACCGTCTGGCTGAAGTATAATATCTTTCACATAATCGTTGGCACCCTCGTCTATTCCGAAGCCTACATCCGATGGGTTGAAAGATGCATCAGCACTACCAGGCTGCGCGTGAATAAAAATTAATGCAAATAAAAATATAATTGATAAAGCTTGCATCATTCATAAAAAATATCAGCAAATTTAACTGATATTTTAGATAATAAGCCAAATTTTTTATTAATACAACTTTAAAGTTTCCATTAAAAATGGATATTATAAGGAACAAAAAAAATTAGGCATTCATAATTAAAATGATTATTTTTGAGAATAATTTTTTGAAATAATGAGTAGTACCGACGATAAGAAAAAAGCACTGCAACTGGTGCTGGAAAAACTAGATAAAACCTACGGAAAAGGAACCGTGATGACCTTGGGCGAAGATTCTGTGGACCACACGATAGAAGTAATTCCTTCCGGTTCATTAGGGATTGACCTTGCTTTGGGAGTTGGTGGGTATCCAAGAGGACGAGTGATCGAAATCTACGGGCCAGAATCTTCCGGTAAAACAACATTGACCTTGCATGCTATTGCAGAAGCACAAAAAACTGGAGGAATTGCTGCCTTTATAGATGCTGAGCATGCATTCGACAGAAGCTACGCTGCAAAATTGGGTGTGGATCTGGAAAACCTGATCATTTCTCAACCGGACAATGGTGAGCAAGCTTTGGAAATTGCTGATAACCTGATCAGATCAGGCGCAATTGACATCGTTGTAATAGATTCTGTTGCGGCTTTGACGCCTAAAGCGGAGATCGAAGGTGAAATGGGAGATTCCAAAATGGGTCTTCATGCAAGATTGATGTCACAGGCTCTAAGAAAACTAACAGGTTCTATCTCAAGAACAAAATGTACAGTGATTTTCATCAACCAGCTGCGTGAAAAGATTGGAGTAATGTTCGGAAATCCTGAAACGACGACTGGAGGTAATGCATTGAAGTTCTACGCTTCTGTGAGAATTGATATCAGAAAAGCAAGTGCACCAATCAAAAATGGCGACGAAGCTGTTGGAAGCCGCGTGAAAGTAAAAATTGTGAAAAACAAAGTAGCACCACCTTTCAAAATGGCAGAATTCGATATCATGTACGGTGAAGGTATTTCTAAATCCGGAGAAATCCTGGACACGGCGGTAGACTTGGCAGTGGTGAAAAAAAGTGGATCTTGGTTCAGTTATGAAGATACAAAACTTGGACAAGGCCGTGATGCTGTGAAAGACGTCTTGAAAGACAATCCTGAGCTTTCTGAAGAGATCGAAGGAAAAATAAGAGAGATCATCAAAAACAAATAACATCTAACTTATATAAAACAAAAGGCTGTGAAATTTCACAGCCTTTGTTTTTTTTATTTGAAGAAGTAAGTTAGTCCTAAACTTAAAACCTGTTCTGATTTTTTCTTTTGGGTATCAGGATCCATCGTCCAAGCTTCTACAAGATTGGGATAAGCATTTGATAGACCGATGTCATATTTGAATGCAATTTCCAACTGTCTTTTATAACTGTATCCAATACCTGCCCCGATTCCAAAATTAAAAGAATTGGCCTTTCCATTGATATTCGGATATTCCGGGTTTATAACATCTGGATCATAATATTCTCTTCCTACAGGCACATTTTTAACTTTTTGACTGATCAAGAAATTAAATCTCGGTCCGATCAAACCGTAAAATTCTGATTCTGCTTCAGAAAAGTACGCTTTAAAATTGAAAGGAACACTCAAATAGTTATTGGCATAAACACCATCATAAGACGGACTTCCTTTCGCATCTTTAGATTTCCCTGTTTCACCAGCTCCAAAGTACAAAGCCTCTGCCTGAATATAAAACTGCTCTCCTGTACCAATTGGTACTTGCGCTGTAACTCCACCTAAGACAGAAAATCTCGGTCCGGAAGGATTGTGGGCATTTCTAACTCTGGAATAGGTTCCTCCAGCAACAATACCAAATTCTGTTGACCTGAAATCCACCTGTGCTTGTGATAAAAACGAAGCTAAAATTAGAGATGCAAAAAGTATTTTTTTCATAAATGTGTTTTAAAATATTTTTCTTGTTCAAATTTAAATAAAAAAAATGAGAAGCCCAGTCTGAGCTTCTCAAAATATATTTAATAAAAGATCGTAGCCAATTACAATTATGCTAGAACTTTCGCTACAGTTACTCCTATCTCTGCTGGAGAATCTACAACGTGAATTCCGTTTTCTGCCATGATAGCCATTTTCGCCTGTGCAGTATCATCATCTCCTCCTACGATTGCACCTGCGTGACCCATTGTTCTTCCTTTCGGAGCAGTTTGTCCTGCGATGAAACCTACAACTGGTTTTGTAGAACCACTCGCTTTGTACCATCTTGCAGCTTCTGCTTCCAAAGATCCACCGATCTCACCGATCATTACAACCGCTTCAGTTTCTGGATCGTTGATGAACAATTCCAAAGCTTCTTTTGTAGTCGTTCCAATGATTGGATCTCCACCAATTCCGATAGCTGTAGAAACGCCGAAACCAGCTTTCACAACTTGATCAGCAGCTTCGTAAGTTAAAGTTCCAGATTTTGAAACGATCCCCACTTTTCCTTTTTTGAAAACAAAACCAGGCATAATTCCGATTTTAGCTTCGTCTGAAGTGATGATACCGGGACAGTTTGGACCGATCAAACGAACGTCTCTGTCTTGGATATAATCCTTAACCTTTACCATATCAGCAACAGGAATCCCTTCTGTGATACATACAATAACTTTGATACCTGCCTCAGCAGCTTCCATTACAGCATCTGCAGCAAATGCAGGCGGAACGAAAATAATACTCACATTAGCTCCTGCTTTCTCTACAGCTTCTGCCACAGAATTGAAAACTGGCTTACCAAGGTGCTCAGAACCTCCTTTTCCTGGAGTTACACCACCAACAACGTTGGTTCCGTAATCGATCATTTGACCTGCGTGGAAAGTACCTTCGTTACCTGTAAATCCTTGTACGATAACTTTAGAATCTTTGTTTACTAATACTGACATTTTTTATTGTAATTTATTGATTTTATAAAACTTTGTTACTCGCAAAAATAACGATAATAATCCAAAAATTTCTTGTAATCAATAATTTTTTAGATTAATAAAATATGATTTACTTCAGATTTTTGATTTTGACTTCTTTTCTAAGATAATCCCTGAACTCTTCTGCAATGGGTCCGAAGTAGGTTCCTTTTTTAAGATTTCTGTTGACACCACTTTTTGCAAGTAGAACTGTGCCGCTTTCCACACGTACGCCAGAAGCCATTCCTACTTGTCCCCAGATCGTTACTTCATCCTCGATGATACAGCAGCCTGCAATTCCCGTTTGAGAAGCAATCAGACATCTTTTACCAATGATCGTGTCGTGACCAATCTGGATCTGATTGTCCAAAATACTGCCTTCTCCAATGATCGTCGGATCCGTCACGCCTCTATCGATCGTACAACCGTTTCCGATCTCTACATTATTTTCGATGATGACATTTCCGACCGAAATCAGTCTGTCGAAATTTCTGTTGAGTTTTCTGTAATAAAAAGCGTCACCGCCTAAAACTGTGTTGGCTTGGATAATGACATTATCACCGATGATGGTTCTGTCTCCTATCACAACATTTGGAAAAATGTGGCAGTTCTTCCCTATTTTCACATCATTTCCAATGACGACTGAAGGATGAATGAAAGTTCCATCTCCAACTTCCAGGTCGTGAAGTTCTTCTTTGAAGTTTGAGATCCTTGTGAAGTGTGTATTGATCTTGTTAAAATCCCTGAATGGATCATCGGAGACCAAAAGTGCTTTTCCGACTGGGCACTCTACTTCTTTATCAATTAAGATGATCGTCGCAGCAGAATTGAGTGCTTTGTCGTAATATTTTGGATGATTTACAAAAACAATTTCTCCGGCTTTCACCATGTGAATTTCATTGGTCCCGAGAACTGGGAAATCTTCTGCGCCGATATATTTTGCATCGATGATATCTGCAATGGTCTTGAGTTGTTGTGGCTGGTTGAATGTCATAGTTTGATATTAGAATTTAGACATTTGATTTTAGATCGCGATCCGAAATGATAGAGATAGTTCCATCTCTGTAGATCGCTTGCAGCCCGACTTGAGTGGAGCTCTTTTTCTTTTTTGACTTGGACAAAGCCTGGGAAAAGAAAAAAGCGGGAACGGAAGGCGGATAAAGCTGCCCTAATAATTATTTGGTTTAAAATAAAAAATGGAAGTGTGAAGATCAACTTCAGACTTCCATCCTGTATTTTGTTTTATTTTACTCTTTCAAGGTAAGAACCGTCTTCTGTACTGATCTTGATCTTGTCGCCTGGCTCGATGAACAATGGAACCATTACTCTAGCGCCAGTTTCTACGATCGCATTTTTGAGTGCGTTGGTCGCTGTGTTTCCTTTCACACCTGGATCAGCTTCGATCACTTCCAGGTAAACGGATTGTGGAAGCTCAGCAGATAGTGGCGTTTCGTCCGCTTCTTTCAAGATGATTGTAACTTCTTCTCCCGCTTTCATCAAGTTGGAGTTCTCAATCATTTCTTTGTTAAGATAAAGCTGAGAAAAATCCTCGTTGTTCATAAAGTGGAATCCATTCTCATCATCATATAGATATTGGAATTTTCTTGTGATCACCTTTACCTCGTCGATCTTGTGACCTGCGGAGAATGTATTGTCCAACACTTTTCCATTGGTTACAGATTTTAATTTTGTTCTTACGAAAGCAGGACCTTTGCCTGGTTTTACGTGTAGAAATTCGATTACTTTGAAAATATCATTGCTGTATTCTATGCAAAGTCCTTTTCTTATATCGTTGCTTGTTGCCATTAGTTATATATGTTGTCTATTTATTAAAAATTATATTTAAAACATCAACCACTCTATCACGTTTGGTTTCTTTATATTTCATCTTTCCAAATGGTGTTTGAATGGTATTTTCAACAGATTTAAAATCTATTTTTTCCTTGAAACCGTTGTTTCTCTCGTAAATCTGATGAAGACTTTGATTGATAAATAAATTGGTTTGTTTTGAAAAATTACTGTTCGAATTTAAATTTTGAAGTAAAAAAACAGGTTTCAAATTTGCAATTTCATTTTTGAACTCTACTGTATTATTCAAGTCTTTAATTTGCCCAAAAGCAAAATTAAAAGAAAACAGAAGAAAAGCAAATATTGAAAATATTTTTCTCAATTACTCTTTGTTTGATCCGTATCCTTTTACAATACCTCTAGGAGAATTCTGAATGAATGTGATGATCTCATCTCTCTCCATTGTTGGAAGCATTTCTTTCTCAATGAATTCGATGGCCTGAGTGGTGTTCATCTTCATTTGGAAAACGGCTCTATAGATCTTTTGGATCTCGAAGATCTTGTCATTGGTAAAACCTCTTCTTCTAAGACCAACCGAGTTGATCCCTGCATAAGAAATAGGCTCTCTTGCTACTTTGACGTAAGGTGGAATATCTTTTCTGATCAAAGAACCACCTGAGATCATCACGTGTTTTCCGATCTTTCCAAATTGCTGAACGGCAGAAAGCCCACCCATGACAACAAAATCTCCAATCTCTACGTGACCTGCAATCCCGCAACCATTTGCAATGATCACATTATCACCAACGATGCAATCGTGCGCGATGTGTGAAGTTGCCATGATCAAACAGTTGTTTCCAACTTTGGTATATCCTAAAGCTTTTGTCCCTCTATTGATCGTTACGCATTCTCTAAGCGTAGTTCCGTCTCCAATGATTACCTGCGTGTCTTCGCCATCAAATTTGAGATCTTGCGGAACGGCACCAATTACTGTTCCCGGGAAAATCTTACAATTTTTACCAATCTTCACGTTCTCCATAATGGTAACGTTTGGACCAATCCAAGTGTCTGAACCTACGGTTACATTGGCACCAATGGTTGTAAAAGGTTCTATCGTGACGTTTTTCCCAATCTTTGCGCGAGGATCTACTGCTGTAAGCTGATGAATCATAGATTAATTTTTAGTTTTTGCAACTTGGGCCATCAGTTCAGCTTCTACAACTACACTGTCGCCAACATAACCGTAACCCTGCATATGCACAATTCCTCTTCTGATCGGCTCTATCAATTCAATTTTGAATATCAGCTGATCGCCAGGAACGACTTTTTTCTTGAATTTCACATTATCCATCTTCACAAAGTAAGTGGAATAATTTTCCGGATCTGGAACATTTGCCAAGACCAAGATCCCACCAACCTGAGCCATAGCCTCGATCTGCAAAACACCTGGCATGACTGGTTCTTTCGGGAAGTGACCTACGAAAAATGGTTCGTTCATAGAAACATTCTTCAGTCCAACCACATGGGTTTCTGACAATTGTAAGATCTTATCTACCAAAAGAAACGGTGGTCTGTGTGGTAACAACTTCATGATACCATTGATATCAAAAACAGGTTCTGCCTTCAGATCAAAATCAGGAACGTTTTTTCTTTTTTGCAATTTGTATTGTCTATTAAGTTTTTTTGCGAACTGTGTGTTTACGAAATGTCCAGGTTTATTAGCGATCACTCTACCTTTGATCCTAACACCAACCAATGCCAAATCACCGATCACATCCAATAATTTGTGACGAGCGGCCTCATTTGGAAAATTAAGTGTAAGATTATCTAATATCCCGTTTGGACGGATAGAAACCTCGTCTTTTCCGAAAGCTAATTTAAGTTTTTCTGTAGTTTCCGGCGTTAATTCTTTATCAACATAAACGATAGCATTGCTGATATCGCCTCCTTTTATCAAATTGGCATCCAAAAGTTGCTCCAACTCATGCAAGAAACTGAATGTTCTGGCAGGTGCAATTTCATCCTTAAACTCGGAAAGATTTTTCATACTGGCATTTTGAGTTCCCAGAACTTTGGTCCCAAAATCTACCATCGTTGTAATCTCGTAATCGTCCGCAGGGATCACTGTGATCTCCGAACCTGTAGAAGGGTCGATGTAATTCATCACTTCCTTCACGACAAGATATTCTCTTGCCAATTCCTGTTCTGTAACACCAACATTTTCTATGGCCTCCACAAAATATTTGGAAGAGCCATCCAAAATTGGAGGTTCTGCACTATTCATTTCCAGAAAAACATTATCAACATCCATTCCTACCAGAGCAGCTAAAAGGTGCTCGCAAGTGTGGATCTTGACGCCTAACTTTTCCAGAGTAGTTCCTCTTTCTGTAGTGGTTACATAATTGACGTCAGCCTCTACCTGAGGATGACCTTCTAGATCTGTTCTTACAAATACGAACCCGGTGTTTTCCTTAGCCGGTTTGATCGTAAGATTAACTTCTCTACCTGTGTGAAGACCGATACCCGAAAGTTTGATCTCTTCTCTGATTGTTTTTTGTTTATCACTCATTGTAATAGTTTTGAGGCGGGAAGAACTGTGTCTTGGCTCCTGATACCTTTACTCTGATTTTTTATTTTCTAAATCGTTTATTCTCTTGACTATGTCTGTAAAATTACGGAAATGTACGTAATTTCTTCTGTAATCACTATAGTTGATCGCAGGCGAACCGTAAAGTGTTTCTCCATCTTTTGCAGAGGAGTTCACGCCACTTTGCGCCTGAATCTTAACCTGATTTCCAATTTTGATGTGACCAACAATTCCTACCTGTCCGCCAATCTGATTCCAATCACCAATAACTGTGGAGCCTGCAATCCCCGCTTGTGAAGCAATTACATTGTTCTCACCGATAATCACATTGTGTGCAATCTGAATCAAATTATCAATCTTAGTTCCTTTTCCTATCATTGTAGAACCAATAGTTGCACGGTCTATACTACAATTGGAACCTATTTCTACATCATTACCAATAATGACATTTCCTAACTGTGGAATTTTCTTAAAACCATCTGCCGTCGGCTGGAAACCAAATCCATCGCCACCAACTACAGTGTTGGAATGGATCACACAATTATCACCTACAATACAATAATCATATATTCTTGCACCGCTGTCAATTTTGCAATTCTTTCCAATCTTCACACCTTTTCCGATGTAAACGTGAGGATAGATCTGTGTTCCGTCTCCGATATTTGCTTTTTCTGAAACATAAGTGAATGCGCCGACGTAAACATCTTCACCTACTTGTGCGGTCTCGTGGAAGAATGACCCAGGTTCTATCCCAGTTCTTCTGCCTTGCATTTCCTGATAGAGATTCATCAATACCTGGAAGGACAAATAGGCATCTTCCACAGCAATAATCACGGGTTTATATTCTTTATCTTCAATTAATAAGCTTTCTGAAACAATCAGAACTGCGCATTCTGTGTCAGCCAGAAACTCCATAAATCTGGATTGTCCAATGAAAGACAAATGTCCCTTCTGTCCATTCTCAATAGGAGAAACGCCTGTAATGACCGTTTCGGGATTTCCGATGATTTTCCCGTTTATAAAATTTGCAATTTGTTGCGCAGTAAATTCCATAGTTTGCAAAGATAAATATTTTATTAATTATCCATTAATTTTTTATGACGAATCAAAAGTTCATTTTACTTTAAATTAATTTCGACTTTCATAAAAATAATGAATTATAAAATCTCTCTCGGGAAATAAACAATGTATTTCGTGGTCGCATTTTCCATACAACCAAACAAAATCTGATTTTCGGACTCTTCCAACTTGAAGGTATCACCTGTCTTATTCATAAGGTAAATCGGCTGTTTTTCAGTATCATAAGGCAGAAGCGTTCTGGAAATCTGGCCAACCAATTCTTCTGCATTATCAATATTAAAATATTGATTGGTCTTATCAATTTTTTCTTGGATAAATTCTTCAGAAAATGGTTTTGATGAAATGATACTTTTCGGAAAATCTCTATAAATTACCACTTTGCAAAGTTTGGATAAGATAAAATCAGGATTCTCTGTCCATTCTTTTATCGCCTGGAAAACATCCATATCATCCAACATTGTGAATCTTCTGATGTCTTCTTCCGTGGCTTCATCAAATTTATTTTTAATCAAAAAATATTTCAAATTTGATGGTGCATCCAATTCCAAATTCTGAGAAACCAAATATTTGGCTCTGTTAAGAATCTGAACCAAAACGTGTTCCGCCAATGCCGCTGTTTTGTGGTAATAGACCTGCCAATACATAAACATTCTGGCAGTCAGATAATTTTCGATTGAATAAATCCCCTTCGCATCAATGACCAATTTTTCATTGCTGACGTTCATCATTGAGATAATTCTTTCCACATTCACGTCGCCTTCGGAAACGCCTGTGTAAAAACTGTCACGTTTCAAATAATCCATCCTGTCAACATCCAACTGCGAGGAAATTAATTGATTGAAAAACATTCGTTTATATTTCCCCTGGAACATTTCAATCGCTAAATCCAATTTTCCATCGAATTCTTCATTCAATCTGGTCATTAACAAAATAGAAATCTTCTCGTGGTGCCAATCGTCCATCAACCTGTTTTCCAAGGCATGGGAAAAAGGACCGTGGCCAATATCGTGCATCAAAATTGCCAACATCGCCGCTTCCTCTTCTTTTTTTGAGATTTTGATTCCCTTGAGCTTCAACGTTTCCAATGCTTTGAACATCAGATTCATCGCGCCAAGAGCGTGGTGAAATCTGGTATGTTTTGCGCCGGGAAAAATTAATGATAGTAAACCGGTTTGGGAAATGCGTCTTAGTCTTTGAAAATAAGGATGTTCTATGACGTCAAACAGAATCTCGTGTGGAATTTTGATAAAGCCGTGAACGGGGTCGTTGATGATTTTGAGTTTGTTCTGCACCGGTTATAATTGATAAATGATTATTGATGAATGATACAAAAATAGGGAAATTGAATGATTTTTTTTGAAAATTAAAATGAATGTAAAACTTTATGAAAGAATCGGAGATTTTAACTTTTTGAAAAATATTTTTAAATTAGCAAAAATCTAAAAACAATCTTGTGAAAAAACTCATCAGTCTATTATCTATTACTTATATCATTTGGATTACATTCTATTGCGCAAGTAACATCTCCGCCAATCATTAAAAATCCTTTGCGAACTTCTGGAGGATTAACGGTAAGTTCAAAAAAAGATATTCTTCTGGAAAAGGAAATAGTCAATCTTTCAAAATTTAAGACTCTTAATTTGCAAAAAATCACACTGAAAGATTTGTCAGATAATACGACCGAAACTTCCTTGGGAATGATGATGGAATACGAAACTTTTGACCGCATTTCCAAAAAGACCTTGACCGTTGAGAAAAGGGAACTTCCAAAAATAATTCAGTCTTTAGAAAATCTAGCTCAAAAAGAAAATGAGAAAACTGTTGATTCCGAAAAGAAGTACAAAATTACGTTGATGAACAATATTGAGATTGGCGCAGTTTACAAGGAAAGTTTGAAAACTTGGGTCAATTACTACATATTTCCAACAGAATATTACAGCCACAGCGTAAATGAATTTAGCAAAGATGAGCTTAAGGATTTAATCAAACTTTTGAGAAATGCTGAAAAAGAATTGTAATTATCAAACCAAAATCCGCAAACTCTTGGGCAAAACCTTGATAGAAATCGGGGATTTTATCTTTTTGAATTCGCCGTCGATGTGCCAGTTTCTGGTGTTGACTTCGAAATCTATTTCTGAAACCGGAAGATACGTCACGTAATCGTCGTCCTTCAATCGTTTTGTGAACATCCTGAAAGCGAAAAATGGAGAATAGGTCAAAGGAAACTTCTTGACCAAAACCAAATCTACCAAACCATCACTTTTACTCGCCATCGGTGCAATGTATGCGTTGTTTCCGAACTGACGCGTGTTTGCAACATTTACCATTAAATAAGTTCCGTTGTACGGTTCAAATTTAGAATCGGAAAACTTGATCGTGATCGGTTTGTAATTGAAAAAAGTCTCGATGGAAACTTTGATGTAATTTTTGAAACCGCGATTGGTCTTTTCAAATTCTTTCACGACTTTTCCGTCAAAACCAGTTCCTGAAACGTTGATGGAAAAATGTTCGTTCACCATAAACGTATCGATTTCTTGGAATTTCTCATTTTTAATTTTATCTAATAATAAGGAGATATTTTTGCTGAAATTGGTTTCGTTGGAAAAGCCATTTCCTGAACCAGCTGGAAAAACGGCTAAAATCTTTTCTGAATGAATGAGTTTTTTTGCAACCGTAGAAATCGTCCCATCACCTCCAACTGCGACGAAAACATCAACATTATTCCAATTCTTATCAATGAAATCATCTGTATCTTTCAGAGATTTTGAAACCAGAAAAAGAAGATCTTCAACCTTTTTTGAAAGCTCGTCCAAAAAAGGCTGGTAATTTTTTTTCGCTGAAAATGGATTGATGATGAAGGCTACGTTCATAGGTTCAAAAGTAAAAATACTCTGAGGATTTCAGAGTATTTTGTTTATTTATTTTTAATGGAATTTTTATTTTATATGGCTTCGAGAACTTCAGCCTGACAATATATCAAACTTTTTCCTTAAAGGACATTATATTCTTTTATTATCAGCTTTCCAGTTTTTGATATTTTCTTTGATTTTTGAAGCTGACCAATCGTTTTCACTTGCTTTACTCATTAATTCAACTAAATCTTCGTCTTCTGAAAATCTGAGTGCAAAGATTTGAGAATCGGAAAATTGGTAAGGTAGACTTTCAAGTCTAGTGCCTGTCAAAGTGAAATATCGAAACTTAAATTCATTAATAATAATCCTATCCTGCAATCCCAATGCGTAATGCTGACGAAGCATAAATGACAAAACAATCATTAAGATAACAACGGCAGAAATTGCGCTCCAAATCCTAACAAAACCGCTATTATGATCAATATTAATAAACACTTGAAACAAAGAGATCACAAGTAATACTATAGAAATCGGATAAAAGATAAAGTGATGAAGCGGATAATATTTCTTGTAATTTTTCAGGTTTTGACTGCTCATTTTATTTGATTTTATATTGCTGGATAAATTCTGGTTTCAACTGGTCTTTGATGTCTTTGAAATTTAAAGTAATATAAACTACACCCGCTGCATACGCCGTAATCTCGTACTGATTGTAAACGAATGTGATTTTGTTCTGGTCAAAAAAGAAGTTGTTGTTAAGTTCAATTTTATCAACCAAAAGCATTTCTTTTTGCTCAGGTTCATCAAAATGATTTTGAAGAATCTTGTTCCAATTGACATCTGTCGGATTTTTGAAAATATCGTTTTGCGAAATCACTTTGTTATTTTTCAAATCAAACGTTTTATAACTTTCAAAATAATAGCCGTGTGCACCACCAGAATATCCGTCTCCGAAATATTGCAAAGTCAAAATATCGTTGTCATGGGAAACCAGCTTCATAGCAGAAGATTCTTCCCAAGTTTGTTTGGACTCTGGCATATAATCTTGAGATTCGTCTTTTTTCAAAGATGCCACTTTAAACTCCTCCAAAACGCTGGTCAAAGTCTTTTTAGAATAATCCTCGGATGTGATGTTGGCAGGTTTGTAAATACTGTCCAAAATGGTTTTGTTGGTGATATTTGGAAAGAGCAAAATTTGTTTTTCAAATGACAAAGTCAGGGTTTTTGCAACTTGAACTGAGTCTTGAACTCTTAAGGAATCGATGGCGAATTCTTTTTTGGTTTCTATGCAATCGGATTTCGTGTTGGAAACTTTTGTGTTTTCTGTTTTATTACAAGACGAAAGTAGAACTCCGAAAGATAAAATTGCGATTAAGTTTTTCATAACTATTTATTTTTAAATTATAAATTATTTGACAAAACGTATTTGAAGACCCAAACCCGCAGCCCGACTTGAACGGAAATCCTTTTTTGCTATACTTAACTTCAATTTATTCTGAAAACGTGAGCAAAAAAGATTGGGAGTGGAAGGCGGATAAAGCTGCCCTAAAAATCATATCAAACAATGTCCGGAAATACCTAACAAAAAACCTTCCAAAATTGGAAGGTTTGATTTATAAAAATGATTTAAACATCAATTCTTGCGTAAACCGCATTTTTCTCGATAAACTCTCTTCTTGGTGGAACCTCATCGCCCATCAACATTGAGAAAGTTGAATCTGCTTCTACAGCATTTTCAATCGTTACTTGTTTTAGGATTCTGTTTTCCGGGTTCAGGGTTGTTTCCCAAAGTTGTTCAGGATTCATCTCTCCAAGACCTTTATAACGCTGAACCTCAACACCTTTTCCGTCCGGACCCAATTCCAAAGTGAATTGTTCACGCTCTTTCTCGTTGTAAGCATAGATTTTCTTGTTTCCTTTCTTCAAAAGATACAAAGGCGGTTGCGCGATATAAATATATCCATTCTCAATCATCTCGTTCATAAAACGGAAGAAGAATGTCAAAATCAAAGTGGAGATGTGAGAACCATCGATATCCGCATCGGTCATAATGACAATTTTGTGGTATCTTAGTTTACTCATATTCAGAGCTTTGGAATCTTCTTCTGTTCCGACAGAAACACCAAGCGCTGTGTAGATATTCTTGATCTCCTCGTTGTCATAAACTTTGTGAAGCATTGATTTCTCAACATTCAAAATCTTACCTCTCAAAGGCAAAATCGCCTGGAAATGACGGTCACGACCTTGCTTAGCCGTTCCACCTGCAGAATCTCCCTCTACAAGGAACAATTCTGATTCAGCTGGGTCTTTGGAAGAACAATCGGACAGTTTCCCTGGCAATCCAGAACCACCCATTGGTGATTTTCTCTGAACCATTTCTCTCGCTTTCTTCGCTGCCTGTCTTGCTTTCGCTGCCAAAACAACTTTCTGAACAATGATTTTCGCTTCGTTAGGATTTTCCTCAAGGAAATTAGTTAGCATTTCGCCAACGATTTTATCAACCGCTCCGGAAACTTCGGAGTTACCTAATTTGGTTTTGGTCTGACCTTCGAACTGAGGTTCCATTACTTTTACCGAAACTACAGCAGTCAATCCTTCACGGAAATCGTCACCTGTAATCTCTACTTTTTCTTTTGCAGGAATTCCTAGGTCATCCGCATATTTTTTAAGCGTTCTTGTCAAGGCTCTTCTAAAACCTGCCAAGTGCGTTCCACCCTCGTGGGTATTGATATTGTTAACATAAGAGTGCAAATTCTCTGTAAACGACGTGTTGTAACGCATCGCCACTTCTACAGGAATCCCTTCTCTTTCGCTTTCCATAAAAATCACGTTCTCCATAATGGATTCGCGGTTTCCATCAATGTATTCTACGAATTCTCTAAGACCACCTTCCGAATGGAAAACTTCTGAATTGAAACTTCCGTCCTCGTTTGGATGTCTCTCATCAATCAAAGTAATCGTAATCCCTTTGTTAAGGAAAGACAACTCTCTAAGTCTGTTCGCCAAGGTATCATAGTTGTAAACCAATTCCTGGAAAATAGTTCCATCCGGCTGGAAGAAAACCTCGGTTCCTCTTTCAGCTGTCGTTCCGATTTCAGCCACGTCTGCCAAAGCTTTTCCTTCAGAATATTTTTGTTGATATAGTTTTCCATTACGGCTAACAGTTGCTATCAACAAAGTAGAAAGTGCATTCACACAAGAAACCCCAACGCCGTGAAGACCACCGGAAACTTTGTAAGAATCTTTATCGAATTTACCACCAGCTCCAATTTTGGTCATTACCACCTCAAGTGCAGATTTCTGTTCTTTCTCGTGAAAATCAACTGGAATCCCACGGCCGTTATCTTTTACAGAAATGCTTTCACCTTCGTGAATAGTCACTTTAATCGTGTCGCAATAGCCTGCCAGCGCCTCATCGATAGAGTTGTCCACTACTTCATAAACCAAATGGTGAAGACCTCTCACACCAACGTCACCGATGTACATTGATGGTCTCAATCTCACGTGTTCCATTCCTTCCAGGGCCTGGATGCTACTCGCTGTATATTCTTTTTGACTCATATTTTTTATATTAAAGACATAAGACTCAATCTTTCAAATAGTTAGCTTGAGAATATTTCTTTTTAATTTGTTAAATTCTTTTGTTAAAATGCTTACAAATATCGTGATTTTTTTCGAGATATGAAAGGATTAAATTGAGACTGAAAGGAGAAGTTTTTAACAAGGAAGCTTGGGAATTGTGTGAGGTTTTAAATGAAAAAAATCGAACCGTGAGAGTTCGATTTCTTATAACTCCAAAGAATTAGTGATTCAAACCTGAGGATATTCTATTTTTTGCCCAAATGCTGTATTCTGTCTCTTTTCCTTTCGATTCAACATACTCAAGACCTAACATTTCCAAATCTCCTAAGGCAAAACCATATTCCATAAGTATCGTTTTTGCATAAGGAGAATTTTTCAACTCATCAACCCTATGCAACCAATCATTATACCTGTAAGCACCTCCAAAACCATAATGATGAAAATCATTTTTATCTTTAAATAATAATAATTCATTAAATAATTCTCTCGTAAGCTCAATGGTCTCTTTTATATCTTGCTTATTCTTATTACTAAAATTTTCAGCTTCAGAAAAACTATTATTAATTATATCATTATCTAGATTAGAATTATTATTATCTCCACTAAAAGTAAACACAAAAAATAAGATAATTGCTACCGCAACAAGAACAGTTTTCTCTAAAGGACTAAGAGACCAACTTTTTTGATTATCAGAAAACTTATATTCAGAATCAATATTTTTTATTTTATTTTCCTTTAGAATTTCTTTTTTATGGATTGCCATTTTTTCTGAAAGCAATTTGAAAAATTTATTTACCACAAAACCTTCTCCATATGAAACTCCATCCAAATTGTTTACCTCAGTTGTAATACTATTTTTACGAATAATTGTTTCACATTGCAAATTTTGACGTCCATAAATGTAAGTCCACTGTATTTTCGAATTTTTTACAGAAACAATTACACCACCATTTTGCTCAATTAATTGTTGAATGACAGCTTCTAAATTTTCTAGCTTACCTTCTATTACAAAAGTCTTTTTTACCATAGTCAAATTGAAAATACTAATTTAATACAACAACTAAAATAAACTTTACGGTTTTCCATAATTCATAAAAAAATCGAGCTAAAAAAGCCCGACTAATAAAATTAACATACTATAAACAGTTCTAATCACCCAAAAACTCATCCACCTTCTGCGCACATTTCCTTCCCTCAGCAATTGCCCAAACAACCAAACTCTGCCCTTTTCTCGCATCGCCACAAGAGAAATATTTTGTTTGATTGGTCTTGAATTCTTTATCGTTTCCGATGAGATTTCCTTTCGGGTCAAGCTTGATATCCAAATCTTCCACCAAACCTTTGTGCTCAACGTGCGTGTAACCTAAAGCGATGAAAGCGAGGTCACAATCGACAACAAATTCTGAATTCGGTTTTTCTGTGTAGAGATTCCATTTTCCGTCAGCATCTTTTGTCCATTCCGCTTCTACGAGACGAATTCCAGTAAGGTTTCCATTTTCATCTTTCACAAATTCTTTGGAATTGACGGACCATTTTCTATCTACTCCTTCCTCGTGAGAAGACGTGATGTGCAAAGTCATCGGCATTGTTGGCCAAGGCATTGTTGCGTCACGTACGGTTGGTTGCATTGGTTTGTAATAGATTTGATACACGACTTCCGCGCCTTGACGGTTTGAAGTTCCGATACAATCCGAACCAGTATCGCCACCGCCAATTACAACGACTTTTTTACCTTTTGCATCAATATCTTTTTCATTAAACTGAATTCCACTGACTTTTTTATTGCTTTGAGAAAGATAATCCATCGCAAAATGAACACCTATTGCATCACGATTCGGAATCATCAATTCCCTCGGAACCGTACTTCCCAAAGCGAGAACAACTGCATCGAAATTCCGATTGAGTTCTTCCACAGAATAATTGACACCGACATTGACATTCGTTTTAAATTCAACTCCTTCTTCTTTCATCCATTGAACACGGCGTTCTACGATATTTTTATCCAGTTTGAAATCCGGAATTCCAAACCTTAATAAGCCACCAATTTCAGGGTCACGTTCAAAAACCGTGACTTGATGTCCCATTTGATTTAATTGATAAGCCGAAGCTAAACCTGCAGGCCCAGAGCCAACAACCGCCACTTTTTTCTCCGTTCTGAATTTCGGAATAATTGGTTTAGCAAATCCTTTCTCGAAGGCAATTTCGATGATATTTTTTTCAACTTCTTCTATCGCAACCGGAAGACTATTGATTCCCAAAACGCAAGCACCTTCACAAGGCGCTGGACAAATTCTTCCAGTAAATTCAGGGAAATTGTTGGTCGAAATTAACAATTGATAAGCCTTTTCCCATTGCTCCTTATAAACCGCCTCATTGAATTCCGGAATCATATTCCCAAGCGGGCAACCACTTTGACAAAACGGAACGCCACAATCCATACAGCGCGCCGATTGCTTATGAAGATAATCTTCGGAAATCGGTTTGTAAAATTCTTTATAATGCTGAATCCTTTCTTCCACAGGAAGTTTCTTCGGCAACTCTCTATCGTACAATAAAAATCCGTCTGCTTTTCCCATTATTTCAATTCATTTATTTTATTTTCAATCGCTTTTTTATAATCTCTCGGGTAAACCTTAATAATATGTTTCAGATTATTTTCGAAGTCACTTAACAAGTATGAAGCAAGTTCACTATTTGTCATTTCGAAATGTTCTTTAATCAAATCATTAACAATCGATTTATCACCTTCCGTAATTTCCTCCAGATTCGCCATATCAGGGTTAAAATTCTCTTCCAACGAACGCTCAATATCCCAAACATAGGCAATTCCACCACTCATTCCTGCCCCAAAATTCCTTCCGACGCCACCAAGAATCAACACCGTTCCGCCAGTCATATATTCGCAACCGTGGTCACCGACGCCTTCTACAACGGCAGTTGCACCGGAATTCCGAACCGCAAAACGTTCACCTGCCATTCCGGAAACAAAGATTTTCCCCGAAGTCGCACCGTATAAAGCGACATTTCCGATGATGCTATTTTCGTGCGCTTTGATGACAGATTCTTTATCGTGATAAATTGCCAGTTTAGCTCCCGAAAGTCCTTTTCCGAAATAATCATTCGCATCGCCTTCGAGAATCATCGTGATTCCCTTGTTGCAAAATGCACCGAAACTTTGTCCAGCTGTTCCTTTAAAATTGAATTTCAGAGAATCCTCAGGCATTCCTTCTGAATGATATTTTTTGGTCAATTCGTGAGAGAGAATTGTTCCGACAGTTCTGTCCGTATTTTTAATATTAAAATTAGCTTCCGCAGTTCCATTTTCTTCAATCGCCAACTTTGAAGCTTCCAACATTTTCCAGGAAAGCGAATCGTCGATTCCGTGGTCTTGAGTTTCATTTTTAATAATTGGTAAATCCGTTTCAGGCTTGAAAAGAATTGGACTTAAATCAATGTTTTTATGTTTCCAGAATGAGATATCTTTTTTCGTGGTCAAACATTGGGATTGCCCTACCATTTCGTCAATCGTTCTAAATCCTAAGCTTGCCATTATCTCTCTAACTTCCATCGCCAGAAAAGTAAAATAACTAACCAAATGCTCCGGCTTGCCTTTGAACTTTTTCCGAAGCTCTTCATTCTGAGTTGCGATACCAACTGGACAAGTATTGAGATGACATTTTCGCATCAAAATACAACCTTCCACAATCAGTGCAGATGTGGAAATCCCCCATTCTTCTGCACCGAGTAAAGTTGCGATGACGATATCGCGTCCAGTTTTAACCTGACCATCAACTTGAACAGTGACGCGCTGGCGAAGTTTATTTTTAATTAAAGTCTGTTGCGTTTCCGCCAATCCCAATTCCCAAGGCAAACCTGTATGTCTTGTCGAACTCAAAGGAGAAGCACCAGTTCCGCCATCATAACCAGAAATTAGAATGTGGTCGGCTTTTGCTTTTGCAACACCCGAAGCAATTGTTCCTACGCCCGCTTTTGAAACCAATTTGACTGAAATTCTTGCGTGGCGATTGGCATTTTTCAAGTCAAAAATCAATTGCGCCAAATCCTCAATCGAGTAAATATCGTGATGCGGTGGTGGCGAAATCAACCCAACGCCTGGCGTAGAATGTCGGGTTTTTCCAATCCATTCATCCACTTTGAATCCTGGCAATTGTCCACCTTCGCCCGGCTTTGCACCTTGCGCCATTTTGATTTGAATCTCTTCAGCCTCGGCTAAATATCTCGCCGTAACTCCAAATCTACCAGAAGCAACTTGTTTAATTGCCGAACGCATATCATCTCCATTTTCATTAATGGTATAACGATTTTCATCTTCGCCACCTTCACCCGTATTGCTTTTTGCACCAATTCTGTTCATTGCAATCGCGAGTGTTGTATGAGCTTCCCAGGAAATCGAACCAAAAGACATTGCGCCAGTTGCAAAACGTTTCAAAATATTTTCTAAAGGTTCAACTTCTTCAATCGAAATGGCTTCCCGGTCATTTTTGAAATCCATCAAACCTCTTAACAATGAAGCTTTCTCGGATAATTGATTGACAGTTCTTGAATATTTTTTGAATAAATCATAACGGTCAGTCCAAGTGGCCTGTTGCAAAAGATGGACAGATTGCGGATTGAACTGGTGATATTCATTTTCCGGTTTCCATTGATAGATTCCGCCTGGCTCCAATACTTTTTGTGGAAGTTTTGTCCCAAAAGCATTAAAATGTTTTACCAAAGCTTCTTTGGCAATTTCGTCAAAACCAACGCCATTGATTCTGGAAATCGCGCCAGTAAAGCAAGTATTAACAACAGCTTTATCAATACCAATGATTTCAAAAATCTGCGCACCGTGATAAGATTGCAAAGTTGAAATACCCATTTTGGAAAATATTTTCAACAATCCATCACCGACCGCTTTTTTGTAATTGTATTTTAATTGGTCAAGGTCAGTTTCTTTACCAAATTCATTCTTATGAAACATCTCTCTAATGCTCGCCAAAGCCAAATAAGGATTGATAGCTGTAGCCCCGAATCCCAGCAAAGCTGCAAAATGATGAACTTCCCAAACATCGCCCACTTCCATCACCAAACCAACTTTTCTGCGAACACCCTTACGAATCAAATGATGATGAACAGCCGAACAAGCCAAAAGTGAAGGAATCGTCGCGTGACCAGAATCCATCGAACGGTCCGAAAGCACAATCACTTCAAAACCGTCGTCAACAGCATCTGTTGCGTAACGGCAAATCCTGTCAATCGCTTTTCTTAGATTTCCATCTTTTCCGTCAGCTTTGAAATACGTATAAATTGTTTTCGACTGGAATTTTCCTGTATCAACGCTTCGAAGTTTCTCTAATTGTTCATTATTAAGAATCGGGTTGTCCAGTTTTATAGAATGGGCAAAGTTTTTATCCTCCTGCAAAAGATTTCCGCTTCCGCCGATAATCGTCGTGAGAGACATTACCAACTTTTCACGGATCGGGTCAATTGGTGGATTTGTAACCTGAGCAAATAATTGTTTGAAATAAGAACTGAGATGTTGCTGTTTTTCACTTAGAACAGCCAATGGTGCATCGAAACCCATGGAGCCAATCGGTTCTTTTCCGAGTTCTGCCATTTCTTTGATAACAACATCCAAATCTTCTCTGGAATAGCCGAATGCTTTTTGATATCGAAAAATATCTTCCGACTGTAACTTATTGAAACGAATTTTAGGACTTGGTAATTCGTTGATATTGATATTCATTTTATCAAGCCAATCTCGGTAAGGTTGTGAGGTACAGATCTCTTTCTTCAGTTCTTCATCGCTGACAATCTCGCCTTTTTTCATATCAACCAAGAACATTTTTCCAGGTTGGAGACGACCTCTTTTAATTACTTTTTGAGGATCAACAGGCAAAGCACCAGATTCTGAAGCCATAATCACGCGATCATCCGAGGTCACACAATATCTTGAAGGCCGAAGTCCATTTCTATCCAAAGTGGCGCCGATAATATCGCCATCAGTAAACGAGATGGAAGCCGGACCATCCCAAGGCTCCATCATACAGGCGTGGAATTCGTAAAAATCTTTTTTGTAAGGATCCATTTGGTCGTGACCATCCCAAGCTTCCGGAATCAACATCATCATCGTATGTGGCAACGATCTTCCTGAGTGATAAAGCAACTCGACCATATTGTCCAAATAAGAAGAATCCGATTGGCCAGGTTTTGTGATCGGCAAGATCATATCCATTTCCTGTGCTGTGAAATTGGGACTTTCGAATGTTTTTTCGGAAGAACGAAGCCAATTGAGATTTCCGCCAATCGTATTGATCTCGCCATTATGCGCTAGAAATCGGAAAGGCTGCGCCAAACTCCAAGTAGGATTTGTGTTTGTAGCAAAACGGGAATGCACCATTCCAAAAGCGGAACGAAGTCTCGGATCCGTGAGGTCTTTGAAATAATTTCGAATCTGGACAGAACGCAATTGTCCTTTATATATCAATTTTTTGCAAGAGAATGAAGCGACATAGAAACCAATCGGATCATTGCTGGTCACGCTCATGATTTGATGCGAAATGTAATTTTTGAAAACAAAGAGTTTTCTTTCCAAATCTTTTTCAGTTTCCGTATCGTACGGGCGTTCGACAAAAAGCATTTCCATTACAGGCTCGACACTTTTCGCTAAATCTCCAAGATCCAAATTATTGACAGGAACCGGACGATAACCTAAAATTTTAAGACCTTGTTTTTCGGCAGATTGCTCTATAATTTCTTTACATTCCTGTCTAATGAAATTGTTCTGTGGAAAGAAAAGCATTCCGAGTCCATAATGACCTGGCTCGGGAAGGTCGATTCCGTAATTGAGTGCTTCATCGTAGAGTAGCTCGTGCGGAATTTGAAGTTGGATCCCCGCGCCATCACCAGTATTACTTTCGTAACCTGTTGCGCCACGATGCTCCATATTTTCCAGCATTGTAATTGCGTCGCTGACGATTTTGAAACTTTTGACACCTTTGATATTAGCCACAAAACCAACTCCGCACGAATCGAATTCTGTTTCGGGTAAATAAACTCCTTGATTTTTTGGATTTGAATTTTGAGAAATTTCCTTAGCTCTTTTCATCTTCATTCTTTTTGGATACTATCAAATTTAATGAAAAAAGAAAGAAAAATGATTTTAAATTACCAATTCAGTAATTATATAAAACATAATTAGAATAAAAATCAATAAAATAACATAATTTTTATCAATAGTTTACATTAATTTAATATTAAACTATGATTTGTTAAAATTAAATTAACATTGGAATTAATTAAACACTTGAAAATCAATGCATAAAATTAAAATCTATTTTTAGATTAAGTAAAACTTAGATATAGAATCCACAGAAATAGAATTAGTTCAGAAAAACTATTTTAATTCAAACATACCCTATCAAATACGAAGTAAAAATTTTATAAATTAATTTATTTAAGAAATCACTGTAATTTTACAATAGTAGATACTAAATAAAACAGAAATTGAAACCTTAATACAATGATGTTGCGAAAACGACTAAAATTATTAATTCGTTACACAAATTAAAATATTAATACTTAATTAATAAAAAACCCTACTTTTAAAAGTAGGGTCATCAATATTTTTAAGAAATCATTAAACTAATTTCATCCACAAAACGTCATCAATCTTATCCACTTTCACCAAGTTATTCTTAGTTAAAGTTTTAGAAGCCTTGTCCCATTTCTTTCCGGACAATTGAGAACGAGTTTTCACTTCGTTAAGTTCAAATGGCGCTTCTTGAGAGCCTAGAACTTCTAGTATTACTTTTTCATCTTCTCCCAACTCTACTTTTGGAACCACTTTTTCTGGCCTCATTTGAGGGAAGAAAAGAACTTCCTGGATGGATGGATTATTGGTGAGGAACATGATCAATCTGTCCATCCCGATTCCCATTCCTGAAGTTGGCGGCATTCCGTATTCCAAAGCTCTCAAGAAATCCTCATCGATGAATTGCCCAGCTTCATCATCGCCTTTTTCGGCTAATTTCAATTGATCTTCGAAACGTTCTCTTTGATCGATCGGATCATTCAATTCAGAATAAGCATTTGCGATTTCTTTACCGCAAACCATAAGTTCGAAACGTTCCGTCAAACCATCCTGACTTCTGTGTTTTTTGGTCAAAGGTGACATTTCTACTGGATAATCGGTAATGAAAGTTGGCTGAATAAAGTTGCCTTCACATTTTTCACCAAAGATCTCATCGATCAATTTCCCTTTACCCATTGTTTCATCAACTTCAATTCCGATAGATTTTGCGAAGTCGAATAATTCCTGCTCAGACTTTCCAGTGATATCAAAACCGGTATATTTTTGGATAGCTTCTGTCATAGAAACTCTTGCATAAGGTGCTTTGAAATCAATTTCTTGGTCACCAAATTTGGCTTTCGTAGTTCCGTTCACTGCAATTGCGCAATGCTCTATCATTCTTTCTGTGAAATCCATCATCCAGTAATAATCTTTGTAGGCAACATAGATTTCCATCACTGTAAATTCCGGGTTGTGCGTTCTGTCCATCCCTTCATTTCTGAAGTTTTTTGAGAATTCGTAAACACCGTCAAATCCGCCGACAATGAGTCTTTTCAGATATAATTCGTTAGCAATTCTTAGGTACAAAGGAATATCTAAAGCATTGTGATGCGTAATAAAAGGTCTTGCCGCAGCACCGCCAGGAATAGCCTGTAAAACAGGAGTTTCAACTTCAATATAACCAGCATCGTTGAAAAACTGACGCATTGCAGTGTACATTTTTGTTCTCTTAACGAAAGTTTCTTTAACGTTAGGATTCACGATCAGATCTACATAACGCTGTCTGTAACGCAATTCTGCATCGTTGAACGCATCGTGCACTACGCCATTTTCGTCAGTTCTTGGCTGAGGAAGTGGACGAAGTGTCTTGGTCAAGATCTGAAAATTGGTCACCTTAACAGTCATCTCACCAACTTGTGTGTTGAACAATTCACCTTCCACGCCGATGATGTCACCGATGTCAAGAAGATGTTTGTAAACCTCGTTGTATAAAGTTTTGTCTTCACCAGTACAGATCTCGTCCCGGTTAAAATAAACCTGGATCTTGCCTTCGGAATCCTGCAATTCTGCAAAACTTGCCTTTCCCTGAATTCTTCTGGACATCAATCTCCCAGCAATCACTACCTTTTTCCCTTCTTGGAAATTCTGTTTTATAGATTTTGTGGAATCGGTGATTTTGTATTCAGCGGCCGGGAACGCATCTATTCCCAGGTCGGTCAGTTTTTGCAATTTTTCGCGACGGATAATTTCCTGTTCTGATAATGACATTTTAATTCAATTTTTTGGAATTGCAAAAATAGTGATTTTAAAATGTTTATGGAAGTTAAATTTTGGATGAACCACAAAAGGCACAAAAGAAAACTTATTGGATTTTTTTGAACGCAAAGTCCGCTAAGTTTTTTTTGAACTTATTGAAACTATTTTGAGTTTTTTTGCGTGCACCATACGTTTCACTTACGGCTGCTGAGATTAAACCCTTGGGGTTTTGAAGCGGAATGACAAAATTGGATGTTATGCAAACTGGTGATTTGTACCGAAAACTGCAGCCCGACTTGAGTGGAAATCCTTTTTTGCGGCTGGAAAAGCTAGGGCAAAAAGATTGGGAACGGAAGGCGGAAAAGCTGCCCAAATTTTTTTATTAATCTAAAACCAATCTTTCCTTCTTTCTGTCGGGACAAATGACCAAGCCAAGATCCGGCTGATCTTTTGACCTTGTGCCATATCGATGGTTTTGAATTCTGGGACATTCAGGTTTTTAAGCAAAGTTGTCAGCTGGTGGAGGTTGTCTTTTTTGGAAACCAAAGTGGTAAACCACAAAACCTGCGACTTGAACTGGATACTTTCGTTGATCATTTTCTTGATGAAAGCCTCCTCGCCACCTTCGCACCAAAGCTCTGACTGGTTTCCGCCGAAGTTGAGAATTGGTTTCTGAACTTTGTTGTTTCTAAGATTTTTGGTTTTTCTGCGATTGCCTTGCAATGCGTCTTCGGCAGATTCATGGAAAGGCGGATTGCACATTGAGAATGTGAATTTGTCTTCTTGCGAAAGTATATTTTTAAAGATAAAATCAGAATCTGGTTGGAATTTCAAATGAATATTTTCTGATAAATCTGGATTGCTGTCCAAAATCTTCTGTGCGTTTTCCAGAGAATCCTTGTTAATATCGGTTCCCAAAATTCCCCAACCGTACGAACTATTCGCAATCAAGGGATAAACGAGATTGGCGCCAGTTCCTATATCCAAACCTTTCACTGAATTTCCTGTTGGAATCTCGCCATTTTCTTCGGCTAATAAATCTGCCAAATAATGGATGTAGTCTGCGCGACCAGGAATCGGCGGACAAAGATTACCCTCCGGAATGTCCCAATCTTTGACATTGTAATATTTCAAAAGTAAGGCTTTGTTGAGTAATTTCACGGCTTGTGGAAGACTGAAATTAATCGTCAACGTATCGTAATCATTTTTGAAAACGTAATGTTTGAGTTCGGGAACTGCGACAATCAATTCTTCGAAGTCGTAAGAATTTCGGTGGATATTTCTGGGGTGAAGGCTGGATTTTTCGGTCATTATTTTGAAGATAAAATGTATTGCGCCATAAACTTCGCATTCTCCTTACTGAATCCGTGCGCTGGCATTGGAACATCGCCCCAAACGCCAGAACTTCCTTTAATGATTTTGTCTGCCAGCATTTCTACATTTTCTGGTGTATTCTCATATTTCTCAGCCACTTCTTTGTAAGATGGCCCAATCAACCTTTCGTCCAATTTGTGACAGCCAAGACAATCAGAACCTTCTATCAGAGATTTCCCTTCTGCGATCGGGTCGGTAACCACTTTTGGTTTTGGATTTTCTTCTTCAACAATGACATTTTTATTTCCTGAGTTTTCATTTTTGGAGCACGAGAATATTATAAAAGATAACATTACTATAAAAGTCCTTTTCATTTTCAAATTTTGTCCAAATATAAATAAAAAAGACATCCTTTGCAGGATGTCTTTGTATGATAATTATTAAGGAAACAACTATTTTTTGATGATCACCTTTTCACTGAAATCAACACCAAGCCCTGAACCTTTCACGAGATAAACCCCGTTTGGCAACGAACTAACATTAATTACACTATTATCCGAAAGATTAAGATTATCTTCCAAAACTAATTTTCCAGAAGCATCATAAATCTTGACTAAAGTTTTTCCTAAAGTAGTTGAGCCACTTTTGATATGAATTTCGTTTTTAGCAGGATTTGGATAAACAACGAATTTATCTTTCTGAACGTCAGCAACCGCAAGGTTACAATCTGCAGGAACTGTGAAATCCTCAACCTGATCATTCATACCTGTTCCCGTTCCAATAATGGATCCAGCAGAAGCGTTGACACCTAAACCTCTTTTTGCAAAGACATTCCATATTAAACATCTATCCGCACCCCCAGTCGTAGCCTGGTCTGCAGCAATGATCGCATCTCTACCTTTTACAAATGTCGGATTACAACCTTGTAATTTAAGACCATCCATCACCAACTGAAGTACACGTCCGCTTCCTGAGCTAGGTGCAGCTACTACGTCTGATGCATAACCGTATTTCTCTACCATTTTCCAATGTAGGTCCCAAAGCATGGTTGCCCATACAAAACCAACTGAATGGACGTTGACATAAGTAACACCACTCGAAACATAGGTCATTCCGTTTGTATTACCATAGGTATAACCATTAATTTCTGTATCTGGAGAATATTGAACAGGCCTGATACCACCCCCATTGGTCTGCTCATCAATAGCAAAAGTTCCAATCCCTCTTGGCACACCTGCATTATCACCAGGACGATTGGTCAACATCAATGCAAAGAAATCTGACCATCCTTCGCCCATTTGCTCATTATCAGAACTTGTACTAAGGCAAGAATATCCATTACCTGTATTTCTGTTGGAGATACCGTGAGCATACTCGTGGGCAACAATCCCGTTATCCAAACTACCATCCACCCAGATACTTTCGTCTTTGATATTCACATTAACGACAGTGCTTGCAGCCAACTTTGACTTTATCAATTCACCTTCCACATTTTCCATGAGAACACCCGGAATTGTTATGGATGCATCTGTACCACCCATATTACCAACTGCAGGAGAATTGGTTGCATTATATACAATCACACCAATAGCTCCTTTATTTTGTGCATTTTTAAATTTGACCACAAAATCACAGTCTCCTCGTTCTATCAATGCAATCTTGCCTGTCAGGTTAGTATTACTAAGTGTTGTACAGCCTTTTACAGGATCAACAAGAGCAACATCTGCAGTTACAGGACTTGTAGAAATAGCTGGCCCGAATTCTGAATTAATACCGACAACAGGATTTCTCCCAACTAGATCAGAAGGAGAATTGTATGATATATAGCTTTGAGATTTGGGTCCCCAAAGATACATCTGCATTCTTGGTACACCTCCATCTGCCGGGGTAGAGAAATTGGCATTATCTGTTCCTCCACCATCGCGAGCTTCTGCTCTTACGTAGTCATTACCTGCACCACCTTTTCCAAAATTATTCATTTGAAAATTTCTTGCAGATTCTGTAAATCCATACTTATAAAAGATATCATGCATCTTATTGTTCATATAGAAGAGCTGAGTGATTGCGCCATTCGTATATTGTGCTGGCGGCGTATTGATATCCAAAGGAAAATCAAAAACCCTGCTGCTACCACCTTCGGCTACATCACCTACAGAATTTGTATTGTTGTAATCTGTGTAGGCATAAGCATTGTTACCTCTGGTGTAAGTATAGTGGTTTGTTCCATCAGAATGCCAACCTTCTGGCGAGGAATCCAATAACCAAGGATTTGACACCACTGTTCTTTCTCCAAATGTTGGCGCTTCTATTGGCAATTCAAAAACTCTGTACGATGCATTGTCGGGTGCTAATATTTTGTTATCGGTCTGTGACAATGCCGTTTTCTGTTCAGCTTTAATGTTAGCAATTCTTTCTGGACTTGTGTAAGAATGGGTATCAAATTTACAAGACACTAAAAGATTGTTTTTTTCCAAGATCTCACCATTGCTTGCGTTTACAAGCACATTCCAATAGTTACTGCTGTCTGCCTCTTCAAAGTTAAGTTCGTAAGCCAATATCAATTGGTTATCTTTCTGATAATAAACGACCTTGCTTTGGATGCTATTTTCCGTACCAGCTTCGAAGGTATATTTTCTGCTGTTTTTAAGCTTCAGGTTTTTTAGCATAGAATCAAATGCGGCTGAACTTGATATTCCCGCATTTTTTGAACTAACTTTTGCAGAGGAAACATCAGAAAAATTGTCTGATAAATAAGCAACCTTATTATCTTTTACCAGTGCAGATGAAATCGCATTGAAAACAGGAATCCCATCATAAGTCTGTTGTACATTGACAACAGTTCCTTTCAAACTTTCTGACTTATCAGAATTCATTACCTTTATCTCAGTTGCTGTGAACTTATTATATTTTTGATTTGCAGAGATATAACCTTTGACAACAGACTCATAATTCTGAGCCTGAATAAATGAGAACGCAAAAAAAGCGGCAATTGTAATTCCGCGATTGAGAGAGTTGATCTTCTTCATATTTACTATTTTTATTAAACAAGCTACTAATTTAGCTATTTCATAATGAATAACACTACCAAACATCATAAACCTTAATAATAAATTATCATTATTCGAATATTATTATGTATAATACAGAAAAATATCCTGTAATAAAATCCAAAATGTAATTCGTATTTTTGCACCATGGTTAAAATTGGCAACATAGAACTTCCAGATTTTCCGCTTTTGCTGGCGCCGATGGAAGACGTAAGTGATCCACCTTTCAGAAAACTTTGCAAAATGCATGGTGCTGACTTGATGTACTCGGAATTTATCTCTTCAGAAGGCTTGATCCGTGATGCGATCAAGAGTCGAAAAAAGTTGGACATCTTCGATTACGAAAGACCTGTCGGAATTCAGATCTTTGGTGGTGACGAGGAAGCAATGGCCATGTCGGCAAGAATTGTGGAAACTGTTGAGCCAGATATCGTGGACATCAATTATGGTTGCCCAGTGAAAAAAGTAGTTTGCAAAGGTGCCGGAGCCGGAGTCTTGAAAGATATTGACCTGATGGTCCGACTGACGAAAGCGGTTGTAAATTCTACCCATTTGCCAGTGACCGTGAAAACCAGATTGGGTTGGGATACGGATTCTATCAACATCGATGAAGTTGCCGAAAGACTACAGGATGTGGGGATCAAAGCTTTGACCATCCACGCCAGAACCCGTTCTCAAATGTACAAAGGCGAGGCCGATTGGGAACACATCTCAAGAATCAAAAACAATCCGAACATAGAGATCCCGATCTTTGGAAACGGTGACATAGACTCTCCCGAAAAAGCCTTGGAATATAAAAACAAATATAACTGCGACGGCATCATGATCGGTCGTGGCGCCATTGGCTATCCTTGGATCTTCAACGAGGTCAAGCATTTTTTTGAAACTGGCGAGATCCTACCAGAACCTACGATTTCCGAGAGATTGGAAGCGGTGAAAAACCACGCGCTTTGGTCCGTAGAATGGAAAGGCGAACGACCTGGAATCGTGGAAATGAGACAGCATTACAGCAACTATTTCCGCGGAATTCCTCATTTCAAAGAATTTAAGACCAAGTTCCTCCAAGCTTTGACACTTGAACAAATTGATGAGATCATCGAGGAAACCAAGCATTTCTATTTGGAAAATGTAATTTAAAATCAAAATATCAACAGAGAAATCCAATGTTCTTTTTAATATTTTTAATCGCATTCGTTTGGATCTTGTTCTGTTTATTCAGCGGAAACTACATTAACATACTTGGTATTCCAGTAGTTTTTGCCGTTTATTATATCAATGAAATGGGAATAGACCGTCTGTTTCCATTGATGCTGGTTCCATTCATTTTTCTGTTGGTAATAGATATTTTTGTCTGGCGAGAACAATTCCTAAAACCAAAATTCTGGCGAAGGATAGAATACATCCCAAGTATCTCTATTGTCATCTTCCTGATTGCGTATTATTTTATCTTCGAACCCGACTTCTACACCGAAAAAACAGAGGACATGTTAGGATTTATACTCGTTTCCATCTTTATGTTGGCTGGCGCATTTGGTATGACAAAAATGTTTATCACCGATCTATTTTATTTTTTGATCAATAGATTAAAAACGTTTGAGAGACATGTCGTGACAAAGCAGATCGATAAAGTAAAAACGGCCTACGAAAGCAAAACGGTTATCTATTATATTCATTTGCAGGGCGGCGAAAGAGTAAGAGTCAATTTATTATGTGTTCTCTACCTCCATTTTTTCTCAAAAAACAAAACCGTCGAATTTACCTTCAAGCGTGGGTTCTTAGGTTTGGAATATTGTGATCGACTTCCCAAAATAATTAATTGACATCGTTTTGTAACTTTTCACCATCTCCAATCAACTTATTAAAGCAAGAAAATTAAAAATGAAAAAGTTAGTACTTCTCTCCATCCTTATCTCTGGCGTTTCGCAAGCTCAGTTTTTTGAAAATGCGAAAACCACTAGAATTGATACTCTAAAAGGTTCTAATACAGAATTCCGAGACTTTTGGGATGTTAAAAAATATGATATTGTTCTGGAGCCCAACTTCGACACAAAAAGCATCAAAGGTAGCAACAAGATCAGCTTGACCATTGAGAAAGATGTAAAAAACCCCACTTTCCAGATCGACCTGCAAAAGCCGATGAAAGCTGATAAGATCACCGCAAGCTTTCCTATGACTGACAAAAAAGTGGATGGTGATTTCATTTTCCTATCCACCAAAAAGAATTTCAAAAAAGGAGAAACCTACACCATTGACATCGATTATTCAGGAAATCCTTTGATAGCGAAACACGCACCTTGGGACGGCGGATGGATCTTCAACAAAGATAAAAATGGAAATCCTTGGATGACGGTCGCAGACGAAGGTATTGGCGCAAGTATTTGGTTGCCTGTAAAAGATATCTGGAGTGATGAGCCAAACAATGGGATCACCTTCAAGATCATCACACCGAAAGATTTGGTTGGAGTTGCAAACGGACGATTAATTAAACAAGAAAATGTTGGCGACAAAAAATCATGGACCTGGGAAGTGAAAAACCCGATCAACGATTATTCCATCATCCCATCCATCGGAAAATATGTCAACTTCAAAGATACCTTCGATGGTGAAGAGGGAAAACTAGACCTTGACTACTGGGTTTTGGATTACAATCTTGACAAAGCGAAGAAACAGTTTGAACAAGTACAAGCAATGATGAAAGCCTTTGAGCATTGGTTTGGACCTTATCCTTTTTATAAGGATTCTTACAAATTGGTAGAATCTCCGCATCTTGGGATGGAACATCAAAGTAATGTGGCATACGGAAACAAATATCAAAATGGCTACCTAGGCAGAGACCTTTCCGGAACTGGAATTGGCCTGAAATGGGATTACATCATCATCCACGAGACTGGACACGAATGGTTTGCGAACAACATCACGGCAAAAGACCAAGCGGATATGTGGATCCACGAGAGTTTTACGACCTATTCCGAAACCTTATTTGTAGATCATCTTTTCGGGAAAGCTGATGGCAATCAATATCTGCAGGGAATTCGAAAGAATATCCAAAACGACAAACCGATCATTGGGACTTACGGAGTCAGAAACGAAGGCAGTGGCGATATGTATCCAAAAGGTGCCAATATGTTGCATACGATTCGCCAGGTGATCAATAATGATGAGAAATTCCGTCAGATCTTGAGAGGACTTAATAAAGATTTCTATCATCAGACGGTCACTACAGAACAGATAGAAAAATATTTCTCAGAAAAATCGGGAATTGACCTTTCAACTATTTTCACCCAATATTTGAGAACCATCAAGATCCCAACTTTGGAATACAAACAGACCGGAAATCAGTTGACCTATAAATGGACCAACGTCATTCCCGATTTGAAGTTGCCAATCAGACTTGCAGACGGACAAGAACTGAAACCAACAGAACAATCGCAAACTGTGACTTTGAGATCTGATAAACCTGTGGCTTTTGATAAAAATTATTATATCGAAGTAAAGCAAGTTCAGTAAGAATTACTTAAATTTATTTAATAGAACCATTTCAAATATCTTTGGAATGGTTTTATATTTAATGAGAATTAAAAATTCAAAAAAGACATGAGAAATAAATTCATCTTTTGGGGAATTGTCGTTTTAATAGTGACCTGGACGACAGCTTTGCTCTTAAAAAACCATTTATGGATTCCAATTTTATTGACATTCTTATATATTTTAGGAATCTACAACACGTATCAAACGAAACATGCGATCCTGAGAAACTTCCCTGTACTCGGTTATTTCCGATATATCTTTGAGGAAATATCACCAGAGATCCAACAGTATTTTATAGAAAGAGAAACCGATGGAAAACCTTTTCCTAGACATCAAAGATCTGCAGCTTACCGACGTTCGAAAAATGTTGGCGACACCGTCCCATTTGGAACTCAGCTCGAGATCAACCACCGCAAATATGAAGGCATCAAACACTCCATCTACGCCAAACATCCGAAAGAAGAATTGCCGAGAGTGACCATAGGCGGACAAGATTGCAAGCAACCTTACAATGCTTCGCTTTTCAACATTTCCGCCATGAGCTTTGGTGCCTTGAGTGATCGTGCCCAGCAGGCTCTTAACCGTGGCGCCAAAAAAGGCAATTTCTATCACAATACAGGCGAAGGTGGTATCTCGCCACACCACTTGGAAGGTGGCGACCTTTGCTGGCAAATTGGAACGGGTTATTTTGGATGTCGTGATGACCATGGTAACTTCAACCCGGAGTTGTTCACCAAATATTCGAATCTTGAGAATGTCAAAATGATCGAGATCAAATTATCCCAAGGCGCTAAACCTGGTCACGGCGGCGTTTTGCCAGGCGTGAAAAACACACCGGAAATTGCAGCAATTCGCCATGTAAAACCTGGTGTCACTATTCTTTCGCCACCTTCCCACAGCGCGTTTTCCAATGCTGAAGGTTTGTTACGATTTGTCCATCAATTACGTGAATTATCTGGCGGAAAACCAACAGGCTTCAAACTTTGTATTGGTGACACCAAAGAGTTCGAAGAGATTTGCGAGCAGATGAACATTCTGAATATCTATCCAGACTTCATCACCGTAGATGGTGCAGAAGGCGGAACCGGAGCGGCGCCACCAGAATTTTCTGACGGTGTTGGGATGCCTTTGGAACCTGCTTTGATCTTCGTCAATAGAACACTGATCAATTATGAAGTTCGAGATAAATTAAGGATCATTGCCAGCGGAAAAGTGTTGACCTCATTGGATATCCTGCGAGCCGTTGCAATGGGTGCGGATCTTTGTAACAATGCGAGAGGATTTATGTTCTCACTCGGTTGCATCCAAGCTTTGAGATGCAATACCAACACTTGCCCAACAGGCGTGGCTACACAGGATAAAATGCTGATCAAAGGTCTTGACACCAATGACAAAACAGAACGTGTCTATCAATTCCATAAAAACACTTTGCACACTTGCAACGAATTGATTGCTGCGGCCGGACGAGAAACCTATGACCAAGTGGATGCCTCCATGTTTATGCGTGGTGATGAATTTGAACATCTATCCGACACTTATTTTCCGGATATTTTGGAGAATGTAAGGAAGAGATAATTTGTAGTTATCAACTTAATAAAAAATAAAAGACCTATTCAAATTTGAATAGGTCTTTTATTTTTTAAGAGTATTAATTTTACTCCCACTCAATCGTTGCCGGTGGTTTTGAACTAATATCGTAAGCTACTCTATTGATTCCACGAACTTCATTGATGATCCTGCTAGAAACCGTATCTAGGAATTCGTAAGGCAATCTGCTCCAAGTTGCGGTCATAAAGTCGATGGTGTTTGCAGAACGAACGACCGCTGTATATTCATAAGTTCTCTCGTCGCCCATTACGCCGACAGATTTTACTGGAAGCAGAACCACGAACGCTTGAGATACTTTTTCGTAAAGGTCATTTTTGTACAATTCCTCGATGAAAATATCGTCCGCTTCTTGTAGAATTTTTACTTTTTCTGCATCAACTTCACCCAAAACTCGGATTCCTAAACCTGGTCCTGGGAACGGATGTCTGTAAACCAACTCGTGCGGAATACCCAATTCCTCTCCTACTTTTCTCACCTCATCTTTGAACAATTCTCTCAATGGTTCCAACAATTCGAATTCCATTTCTTCCGGAAGTCCACCCACATTGTGATGGGATTTGATGACAGCCGAAGGCCCTTTTACAGATTGAGATTCGATGACATCTGGGTAGATTGTTCCTTGTGCTAAGAATTTGGCACCTTCGATTTTTTTGGATTCTTCATCGAAAACGTGAACGAACTCGTTACCGATGATTTTTCTTTTTTGTTCTGGGTCATCTACACCAGCCAATTTGGATAAGAATCTTTCGGAAGCTTCCACCAATTTGATGTTCATATGGAAATGTTTTCCATAATTTTCCATCACTTTTTTGTCTTCATCTTTTCTCAAAAGGCCAGTGTCCACGAAGATGCAATTCAGTTGGTCACCAATTGCTTTATGGATTAAAACTGCAGCTACTGACGAATCTACGCCGCCGGAAAGTCCCAAAATCACTTTGTTGTCACCAACTTTTTCTTTGATCTCAGCAACTGTTTTTTCAATATAATTGGTCAGTTTCCAGTTCTTGTCCGCTTTACAGATTCCGAAAACGAAATTCTCGATCATCTTTCCACCTTCCTCAGAATGCGAAACTTCCGGGTGAAATTGCACACCATAGATTTTCTTTTCCGGATTTGAAATGGAAGCGATCACGCCGGATTTTGCATTGAGTTCAAAACCAACCGGCAATTCTGAAACCTCATCGAAGTGGCTCATCCAAACGATGGAATTTTGATAAACACCTTTCAGTAGTTCGTTTTCTTTTACGATGTCCAAATGTGCTTTTCCGTACTCACCCTTCTCGCCTTTCGCTACCTTACCACCCAAAAGATGTGCGGTCAATTGCATTCCGTAGCAGATTCCTAGAACTGGAATTCCCTGTTCGTAGATCTCTTTTTCTACCAAATGTGCATTTTCTGCATTCACAGAACTTGGTCCGCCAGAAAGGATGATCCCTCTTGGTTTTTTTTCAAGAATTTCTGACATTGGCGTGTTGAATGGTAATATTTCTGAATAGACCTCCATCTCACGGATCCTTCTTCCGATAAGTTGGTTATACTGGGAACCGAAGTCTAAAATGATAATTCCGTTTTGCATATAGTTGATGTAATATTTTTAAAATTTTGCGTAAATAAATGTTCTTTTGAATGGATAGAAAACAGGCGAACCTGGAAACACTTTTTTAAGTTCTGCCTTGTAATCCGCTTTGTAATTTCCTCTCAATTCTTCTGGTAATTTTTCCAAAAATGGAATGATGGCTGTTCCTGAAGCCCATTCAAAAACGGCGTCTGAATTCTCCATCACGTGTGGATAGACCTTTTCGAAAACATTGATGTCTGTTCCTTTGTTGTCGTAAAGTATTTTTGCGTACTCATCGATTTTCAAAACTGGATATTCTCTGACCCAACCTTTGAATTCTTTTTTATAAGGTTCCAGCTCTGCGACTTTTGACAGCAACTGGTGAACAATGAAGTCATGATTGGAAGGCACTTGAACCGCCAATTGACCATCTTCATTGAGTTTTGAAATGAGGTCTGGGAAAAGTTCGTCATGATCTGTGCACCATTGCAAACTTGCATTGGCGATGATCAGATCAAATTTCTCATCCAACTCCAACTGTTTTTCCACGCTTCTTTGGAAGAAATGCAGATTTTCCGTGGAATGTTTTTCTGCCTTCTCCAACATCTCTGCAGAAGAATCTATTCCTGTGATATTTGGATTTTCCAGATAACCTAGGATCCCTGAAGTCAGTTCGCCTGTTCCGCAACCCAGGTCGATGACAGACAGATTTGGTTTTGAATCTACGAGATTCAGTAAGTCAAAAAAGGGCGCTGAGCGTTCTGTTTTGAACTGGTCGTATGTGTCAGGATTCCAAGGCATCTTTTTATAGTTGATAGTTGATAGTTGATAGTTGATAGTTGATAGTTGATAGTTGATAGTTGATAGTTGATAGTTGATAGCGAAATTAATTCTTAATTCTTAATTCTTAATTCTTAATTCTTAATTCTTAATTAATTTACTGAATCGCTCATAGCCCCGATTGCAGTGGAAATCCTTTTTTGCATCTGCTGGCTTCAATTTCGCACAGTCACGTAAAGCAAAAAAGATTGCAGCGGAAAGCGGGATCAAGCTCCTAAAAAAAAGAGACGCTAGTTGCCCAACATCTCTTTATATTTTAAAATTTCGCAATATCGTCTCGGTAAAAGGCGTAGTCGAAGTGTACTGGGATGGCGTCCTCGTAAACTTTTTTGCGTGCCTCGTCGTAAGTATCTCCCAAAGCCACGATGTTCAACACTCGTCCGCCTGTGGAAACCACTCTGCTGCCTCTGTAATCTGCACCAGCGTAAAGAACGGTGCTGTTTTTCACTTTCTCCACACCCGTGATCTCATAACCAGTCTCGTGGTTTTTTGGGTAACCGCCAGAGCAAACTACCAAGCAAACTGCTTTTTGATTCTTAAATTTAAGATCCAATTCTCTGCCGTGAAGACAATCCTCGATCACATCTACCAAATTGTTTTCCAAAAGTGGCAAAAGAACCTGAGTTTCCGGATCTCCCAATCTCATATTGTATTCCAAAAGGTAAGTCCCATTTTTGGTAACCATCAATCCGAAGAAAATAAATCCTTTGAAGCTAAGACCTTCTTTTTTAAGACCTTCCACCGTCGGATTCATAATATTCTGAATAAAATCTGCATTGTGCGCTTCCGTATATTCCGGACTTGGTGCTACAGAACCCATACCACCTGTGTTTGGACCTTTGTCGCCGTTGCCAGCTTTTTTATAATCTTTTGCAGCAACGAATGGAAATAATTTTTCACCATTCGAAACCCCGATAATCGAAGCTTCAAAACCTTGAAGAAATTCCTCGATCACTACCTGAATACCAGCGTCTCCGAAAATCCTTTTGATCATAAAATCGTGGATCGTGCCTTCTGCTTCTTCCAGGTCTTCTGCGATCACAACACCTTTTCCGCCAGCAAGTCCGCTAGCCTTGATCACCAAAGGAAATTCCTGAGTTTGCAAATATTCTTTAGCTTCTACGTACGAATCGAAAATGACGGCTTTTGCGGTTTTGATACCGTAAGTCTGCATAAATTTCTTAGAAAATGATTTGCTGCCTTCCAAAGAAGCTGCCTTTTTTGAAGGACCGAAAACCTTGAGATCTACTTTTTTGAATTCGTCCACGATGCCTTCTACAAGCGGTGCTTCCGGGCCTACGATGGTAAGGTCCACTTTGTGTTGAATTGCAAAATCTCTAAGTGCCAAAATATCGGTTTCGTTGATATTTTCTCCCAATTTTTCGGTAGTGGCGTTTCCTGGCGCAAAATACATCTTTGTAATTCTGCTGTCTTCGCTCAATTTCAAAGCTAAGGCTGAAGCACGGCCACCGTTTCCTACAATAAGTAATCTCATTTGTAAATATTTAATTCTTTTTTATTAAATGCAATGCTAAAAGTCATTTTCTTGTGGTTAAAGAATTCTGATATTCTAACAATTCATCCAGTTTTCAGTTTCACTTTTTAAAGTGCCAAATTTAAGATTTTTTGAGGACAAATGTTGTAACCTTTTTTCAGTAATTTCTTAAAAAAAATATAAAGTTTGAAATTATTGAGGCAATTGCATTGGAACCTCCATCAATAGGATTTCGGAATCCTTCTCTGCTTCCAAAACAAAACTTTCTGTGTCCCAAATTCCCAAACCGTCTCTCTCATCCAGAACCTGCTCGCCAATCTTCGCCGAACCTTTGATGACAAAAGCGTAAACGCCGTTTCCAGGCTTATGGATTTTATATTCTTTGGAAAAACCTTTGTCAAACTTTGCCAAATTGAACCAAGCGTCCTGATGTATCCAAACGCCTGCGTCATCTGCATTAGGAGATAGAATTTGTTGGAAATCATTCTTAACAGAATTCTCTTCGATGCTGACCTGGTCGTATCTTGGCGTAACGTCGGTTTTATTCGGGATGATCCAGATCTGAAGAAATTTTACGGGTTGCTCTGTTGCATTTTCTTCGCTGTGCATAATTCCGGTTCCGGCAGACATCACTTGGATATCGCCTTTTTTGATGATTCCGGAGTTGCCCATATTGTCGCTGTGACGCAACTCACCTTCCAACGGAATAGAGATAATTTCCATATCGCGGTGCGGATGTCTGCCGAATCCCATTCCGCCTTGAACAAAATCGTCATTCAAAACTCTGAGAACGCCAAAATGGATCCTTTCTTGATTCTGATAATTAGCAAAACTAAAGGTGTGATGGCTTTTTAACCAACCGTGATTGGCGTAACCTCTGCTGTCTGATCTATGATAAACTGTTTTCATTTTAAATTGATTTAATGTGTTGACTTTTTTAATAACACAAATTTCCAGCTTTCAAAATCCTTGCACATTGATGTACGATAAGAACGAAAAACTCTGTCAATGGACAGAGTTTATATTTTTCTCGAGTTATTAACGCAAAAGCGCCAAGATTTAACTTCGCTAAAACTGTTCTTAAACAAGCATACTCAAGACATCAGGATTATCATTAAGATAAGATTCAAAATAACCGAGATTTTGCATTCTCTGTTTTAAACCATTAAAATCAGAAATATTGGAAAGCTCTATTCCGACTACTGCCAAAGCCGTTTCTCTTGAGTTTTTCTTGGTATATTCGAAATGGGTGATGTCGTCATTGGGGCCTAGGACATTCAGAACAAAATCTTTAAGAGAACCCGGACGTTGCGGAAATTTGACCATAAAATAATGTTTCAAACCATTGTAAAGCAAAGCACGTTCTTTAATTTCCTCCATTCTGGTAATATCGTTATTACTTCCGCTGACAATGCAAACCACATTTTTCCCTTTGATTTGATTCCGATATTGTTCCAAAGCCGAAATAGAAAGCGCTCCTGCCGGTTCCAAAACAATTGCATCCTTGTTATACAATTGAAGAATCGTATCACAAATCTTCCCTTCATCCACAGGAATACAATCTGTAAGTGATTTTTTGCAAATCTCAAAAGTCAAATCGCCTACTCTTTTCACCGCTGCACCATCCACAAAATTATCGATTTCCGACAACTCTGTATTGATATCATTTTGAATGGACAATCTCATTGAAGGTGCGCCTTTTGGCTCTACGCCAATCAATTTAGTTTCTTTTGACAATTTACCAAAAACCGTTGCAATTCCGGAAGCCAAACCGCCGCCGCCAATTGGAATGAAAACATAATCTATATTTTCTTTTTGTTGTTCCAAAATTTCCAAAGCCAAAGTCGCCTGACCTTCGATAATCTGAACATCATCAAATGGATGAATAAAAGCCGCTCCAGAAGTTTCCGCAAATTCAAAAGCCGCAGTTTTTGAAGCATCAAATGTATCACCAACCAATCGGATTTCAGCGAAATTTCCACCAAACATTTCGACTTGCTCCAACTTTTGTTTCGGCGTGGTAACAGGCATAAAAATAGTTCCTTTGATTTGAAGTTGCTTGCAGGAAAAAGCCACACCCTGAGCGTGATTTCCAGCACTGGCACAAACAATTCCCTGAGAAACTTTGCCTTCGTTAAAAAGCGTTTTAATTTTATTATAAGCGCCTCGCAATTTGTACGACCTTACTGGTTGCAAATCTTCTCTTTTGAGGAAAATATTCGCTCCAAATTTTTCTGACAATCTCGCATTGTATTGCAAAGGCGTGTAATTCACGACATTTTCTATACTTTTCCGGGCTTCTCTTACCGCTTCCAGCGTTGGAAATATTAGCGTTTCGTTCATCTTCATTATAGTACAGATTCTTTGATTTTGATTTTGATTTTTGTGGTTCCATTTTCCAGAACGAGTTTGTGGCTGAGTTTTTTTGGTAATTGAGATTCAAAATATCCAACGTAAATTAACGATTGTCCTTGACTTGCCAAATCATCAATCACCTGATTGAAATATTGCGTCTGCTCGTTGTCCATTCCCTGACAAGGCTCATCCAGAATCAGAAGTTTTGGTTTTTTGATTAAGGTTCTTGCGAGTAAAGCCAAGCGTTGTTTTCCGAGTGGAAGTGTATTTAATTTCTTGTTTTTATCTTCTTTCAAATCGAAAAAATAGAGAAGCTGTTCCAACTGTTGTTGCTGGTCAAAACTTAGTTTCTGATACAAACTCATCGAATCAAAAAAACCAGAAGCAATGGTTTGTCCGACATTCGCATTCATATCAAAATACCAATGCAATTCGGGAGAAATCATTCCGATTTTTTCTTTGATGTCCCAAATACTTTCGCCACTTCCCCGCTTTCGCCCGAAAAGATAAATTTCATTGGCATAAGCCTGCGGATGGTCGCCATTTAACAAGCTTAACAACGTTGATTTTCCTGAACCGTTATGACCTTGCAACAGCCATTGTTCTCCGGAATTCACTTCCCAATCGATGTTTTTCAGGACCTGTTTTTCGCCGTAAGAAATATTGATTTTTTCTAATTTGATTAAGTTCTCTCTACGATTTCCATTATTGTTTTGAAGAAAAAAAGGCAGTGATTTTGGTGTTCTTTCTTCGCCTTTGGAAAAGTCTTTTGGAGAATTTTGATGAACTAATTTTCCGTTTTCTATTTCTACAAAATATTGAACACTTTCTGGAAATTCATCGTCATTATTAATTAAAATCAATGTGACATTTTCTTGAATTAAATCATCAAAAGCCTGATTCAAAAACTGTCTCGATTTGACATCTAATCCTGTGTAAGGCTGGTCGATAATCAGAACTTGAGGTTTTAGCCAAAGTGCTTTCAGCAATTGTAATTTCTTGTGTTCGCCGCTGGAAAGTTCTATCAATTGCTGGTTTTTGAAATTTTCAAATCCAAATGGTTTTAGATAAGATTCTAATAATTTGAAATCCAGATTTTCCTCGTTTCCGAAATGATTGAGTTCTGCGAAAACCGTTAACGTATCGTTTTTAGCAAATTGATTATAACGTTGCTGATAATAAAAATTGCGGTCGCCTTCCAGATTGCTGAACTGAAACCAATTGGAAACGTACAGAACTTTCTTTGCCAACTTTGAAGTTTCATCAAAATTAACCTCCACTTTTCCTTCGAAGTTTTTGATTTCGCCGGAAATGATTTTGGCTAAAGTTGTTTTTCCACTTCCGCTTAATCCGCCTAACATCCAACATTCTTGTGAAGATATTTCCCAGTCGAAATCTTTCAGTACGACTTGGTTGCCGTACTGGAAGTTTAGATTTGAAATTTGGATGATTTGGGTTGACATTATTTTTATTTTTAAACGCAAAGTCGCAAAGTTTTTTTCTTTTTTGAAAACAATTAAGTGTCGCAAAGACGCTTCGCTCATCAAGGATTTTATTTCAGATATTATCATTCCAAAAAAAACCGTTTCATTTGACTTTCTACGGAATGACAATATTTGAATTTTTGGACAACTTTTCTTTTACACTGAATCTGCAACCCGACTTGAGCGGAAATCCTTTTTACGCAACGAAGTGGAGTGAAAAGATTGGGAGCGGAAGGCGGATTAAGTTGTCCAAATTATTATTTTAAACTGTTTTGATAGACTTCATCGCAGTCATTGCCTGACGAAGTTTTCGGCCGACGATTTCTACAGGGTGATTTCTCAGAATATCGTTTACGTGAACCAATTGAGCATTGTCAACCGACGCATTTTTCCCTTCGTTGAAGTCTTTTCCGACCAAATCTGTGTCCACCGATTTCATAAAATCCGCCAGCAAAGGTTTGCAAGCCTGGTCGAAAAGATAACAGCCGTATTCTGCGGTGTCTGAAATCACACGGTTCATCTCGAAGAGTTTTTTTCTGGCGATGGTGTTGGCAATCAAAGGTGTTTCGTGAAGCGATTCGTAGTAAGCGGATTCCGGTTTGATTCCGGCTTCCACCATCGTTTCGAACGCCAGTTCCACGCCGGCTCTGATGAAGGCTGACATCAAAAGATAGTTGTCAAAATACTCCTGTTCATCTATTTTCACATCGCCAGCAGGTGTTTTTTCGAAAGCAGTTTCTCCTGTTTCTGCTCTCCATTTCAATAAGTTTGCATCGCCATTTGCCCAATCTTCCATCATTGTTTTGGAAAATTCGCCGGAGATGATATCGTCCTGATGTTTTTGGAAAAGTGGACGCATAATGTTTTTCAATTCCTCGGACAATTCGAAAGCTTTGAGTTTTGCAGGATTTGAAAGTCTGTCTAACATTCCACTCACACCACCGTGTTTTAAAGCTTCTGTAATGACCTCAACACCGTACTGAACCAATTTGGAAGCGTAACCTGCATCGATTCCTTTCTCGACCATTTTGTCGAACGAAAGGATAGAACCGGTTTGCAAAAGTCCACACAAAATGGTTTGCTCACCCATTAAATCGGACTTCACCTCTGCAACAAATGATGATTTAAGAACTCCGGCTTTGTGACCGCCAGTTCCCACACAGTAGGCTTTTGCTTCTGCCCAACCTTTGCCTTGATGGTCATTTTCGGGATGAACGGCAATCAAAGTCGGAACACCGAAGCCACGCAGATATTCGGCACGAACTTCAGAACCCGGACACTTTGGAGCGACCATAATTACCGTGATATCTTTACGGATTTGCATCCCTTCTTCCACAATATTGAAACCGTGAGAATAGGATAAGGTTGCGCCTTCTTTCATCAAAGGCTGAACGGCATTGATTACAGAAGTATGTTGTTTGTCGGGCGTTAAATTGATGACCAAATCCGCTGTTGGAATCAGTTCTTCATAAGTGCCTACTTTGAAATTATTGTCGGTTGCATTTTTCCAGGAATCTCTTTTCTGGTCGATGGCTTCCTGACGTAATGCATAAGATACATCCAATCCGCTGTCTCTGAGATTCAGACCTTGATTAAGACCTTGAGCGCCACATCCTACCACTACGATTTTCTTTCCTTTCAAGGCGGAAACGCCGTCAGAAAACTCAGAACTGTCCATAAAATCTGCCTGTCCTAACTGATGTAACTGGTCTCTGAGTGATAAGGTATTGAAATAATTTGCCATTATATTTTTATTGTTGATAAATGATTATTGATAAATGATTCGAATTTTGAACACAAAGCGCGCAAAGCTTTTTTTAATTCGATGTTTTAAATTCACTAAGGCGCTTACGCTTAGATAAGTTTTTTTATTTACATTGTGAAAACGTCATCTCGTTTGTCCAGGAATTCGTTTTCTACAATTTCGGCGGAAGGTTCTCTTCTTTCGAATTCGAGGACTTTGTCGTGGATTCCTCTGCTGTTTTTGATAATGGCGATTCTTGCGCCCCGGACAAATTCGATGAGACCGTATTTGTTGAGTTCTTCGGTCAGTCGGTCTATTTCTTCACGATGTCCTGCTGTTTCGAAAACGATGTAATCCTGCCGAATCACAACTGTAGATGCGCCGTATTGACGAAGCAATCTTTCTACGTAAACCTTTTCTGTGACGACATTTGCAGGAACTTTATAAAGTGCCTGTTCCTGCCAGACAATCTCGTCGTCTGTATTGAAGTAGGCTTTCATAATGTCAATCTGCTTCTCTAGTTGTCTGCAAAGTTTTCTTACGACCTCATCATTTTCATTAATGACAATCGTGAATCTGTGAATGCCATCAACTTCGGAAGGTGATGTATTCAAACTCTCGATATTGATTTTTCTTCGTGAGAAAATCCCTGAAATTCTGCCGATTAATCCTACAGAATTTTCGGTGTATAATGTGATGGTAAATTCTTGTTTTTCCATTTGTTTTTTATTGATTCCGTAATTGATTCCATAGGTTTCACCTACGGCTACTGATATTGAACCCTTTCGGGTTCTTATTGATTGAAATTTATTTTAAACGAATTTCAGAAACTGATGAACCCTGCGTTACCATTGGGAATACGTTGTTTTCTTTTCCCACCATTACTTCCAGAAGATAGGCGCCGTCGTGGTTCAGCATTGTTTCTAAGGCAGGTTTCAGACCTTCTCTATCCGAAATCCTTTGTCCATCAATGTAGTAAGCTTTGGCAACTGCGACAAAATCCGGGCTTGTGATATTCACGAAAGAATAGCGTTTTTCATTGAATAATTGCTGCCACTGTCTCACCATTCCCAGGAATTCGTTGTTGAGAATCATAATTTTGACTTTAGCTCCGAACTGCATAATCGTTCCCAATTCCTGCAGCGTCATTTGAAATCCGCCATCTCCGATAATAGCAACCACTGTTTTTTCCGGTGCCCCGTACCAAGCTCCGATTGCAGCTGGCAAACCAAATCCCATTGTTCCCAAACCGCCGGATGTCACCCAGGATTTTGATTGGTTAAACTTCGCATATCTACTTGCAACCATCTGATGCTGACCAACATCTGTCACAACAATTGCATCTCCATTTGTTAGTTCATTTAACACTTTGATGACCTCTCCCATTGTCAACACTTTAGTTGTTGGATCGAGTTCCTCCTGAATGACTTCTTTGATTTCTTCTTTTTCAAGTTCTCGAAATTCATTTAACCAGGCTGAATGGTCATTTTCTTTGAGAAGAGCCGTCAACACTGGTAAAGTCTTTTTGCAATTTCCCCAAACCGGAACTGTGGTTTTCACGTTTTTGTCGATTTCGGCAGGGTCAATATCAAGGTGAATGATTTTAGCCTGTTTCGCATACTTATCCAGACGTCCAGTCACCCGGTCATCGAAACGCATTCCGACTGCAATCAGAACATCGCATTCGTTGGTCATAACATTTGGGGCGTAATTGCCGTGCATTCCCAACATTCCCACGTGTAGCGGATGAGTGGTTTCCAAGGCGCTTAATCCCATAACAGTTGCTGCGGCTGGAAGATTTGTCTTTTCAATAAAAGCTTTGAATTCCTCTTCCGCTTTTCCTAAAATGACGCCTTGTCCGAAAATAACGAATGGTTTTTTGGCTTGATTAATAAGTTCTGCGGCCTGCTCGATATATTCGTTCCTGATTTCCGGTTCAGGACGATAACTTCGGATGTGATTGCATTTTTTGTAACCTGAATATTCAAATAATTGCATTTGAGCATTTTTGGTGATATCAATTAGAACCGGACCTGGACGACCTGTGCTTGCGATGTGAAATGCCTTGGCAATCGCTTCGGGAATTTCCGTTGCATCAGTGACTTGATAATTCCATTTTGTGACTGGCGTTGTGATATTGATGACATCGGTTTCCTGAAAAGCATCGGTTCCCAAAAGTGAGGCAAAAACCTGACCTGTGATACAGACAATCGGATTGCTGTCAATCATTGCATCGGCCAAACCTGTCACCAAATTGGTAGCGCCAGGACCACTTGTTGCAAAGACAACGCCTGTTTTCCCGGAAGTTCTTGCAAATCCCTGAGCCGCGTGGATTGCGCCTTGCTCGTGGCGAACCAAAATATGTTTCAGTTTGTCGGAATAGTCATAGAGAGCATCATAGATTGGCATTATGGCGCCACCTGGATAACCGAAAACGGTATGTACATTTTCCTGCAACAACGCTTCTAAAACAGCTTTGGAACCGGATATTTCTATCGATTTCTGAGAATCTGATTCGGTGTTTTCTATTTTTGAAATGGTTTCATTCATTTTAGATGTCTTTTTATTTCTATCATAGTTTTAACTATTGATATTGAACCCTTTTGGTTCTGGTTGATTTTATTTCATTCTTTCCATAGGTTTCACCTACGGCTATTGATATTAAACCCGTTGGGTTCTGGTGTACTTTTGTTCCGTCCTTCCATCGGTTCACCTACGGCTACTGGTATTTGAACCTTTCAGGTTCTGTTACGATTTTGTTTTCATTTCTTCCATAGGTTTCACCTACGGCTACTTATTTTGAGTCCTTCGGATTCTTTTTGAAAATATTATTTTGGAACGCAATACGATTGCAGCCCGGCCTGAACGGAAATCCTTTTTTGCGTGCTAATCAAGTTATATTTAAACTGAAATCGTCTGCAAAAAAGATTGACTTCGTCGAACCACTCCGTTAGGTTTGGGAGTGGAGGACGGAAATAGCTGCCCAAAATAATATTTCATTCATTATAATTTTACAAATCGGTGACGCAACCTTGTGATGCATCGGCGACAGACTTGGCATATTTGTAAAGAACTCCGCGTTTCACCTTATAATCCGGCTGTTGGAACTCGGCTTTTCTTTTGGCAATTTCTTCGTCTGAGAGAAGTGCATTGATGGTATTTTTGTCAGCATCCAGCTCTATCACATCGCCATCTTTTATCAAGCCAATCAATCCTCCGGCAAAGGCTTCCGGCGTGATATGACCGACAACGAAACCATGCGTTCCTCCGGAAAATCTGCCGTCTGTAATCAAGGCTACATTTTTACCGAGACCAGAACCCATCAAAGCTGAAGTTGGTTTGAGCATTTCCGGCATTCCGGGAGCGCCTTTTGGACCTTCGTTTTTGATAACGACTACATTTCCTTCTTTGATTTTTTTGTCTTCGATGCCTTTGATAAATTCTTTTTCGCCGTCGAAAACGATGGCTGTTCCTTTGAAATAATCGCCTTCTTTACCTGTAATTTTCGCAACAGAACCTTTCTCCGCAAGATTTCCGTACAGAATTCTGATATGACCAGTTGCTTTAATTGGGTTTTTGATGTCGTGAATGATATTTTGTTGTCTATCGATAATAGAAGTGACGTGTTCCAGATTTTCCGCAATGGTTTTCCCAGTTACAGTTAAGCAATCGCCGTGAAGCAAGCCTAAATCCAATAGATATTTCATCACAGCAGGAACACCGCCAACATTGTGAAGGTCTTCCATCAGATATTTTCCGCTTGGTTTGAGGTCAGCTAAAAATGGCGTTTCATCGCTGATTTTTTGGAAATCATCCAAAGTCAAATCGTAACCAATTGATTTTGCGATTGCAATAAAATGTAGAACTGCATTGGTACTTCCACCCAAAATCATAATTAATCTCAAAGCATTTTCGAAGGCTTTTGGTGTCATTATATCGGATGGTTTGATATCTTTTTCAAGTAATATTTTTACGTAATGACCGGCGAATTGGCACTCTTCTTTTTTTTCTTTGCTTAAAGCCGGATAAGATGAAGAATACGGCAAACTCATTCCGAGTGCTTCGATTGCGGAAGCCATTGTGTTTGCTGTGTACATTCCGCCACACGCACCGGCGCTTGGACAGGAATTTTTTATCACACCTTTGAAGTCTTCGTCAGAAATTTTCCCTGCGATTTTATTTCCCAAAGCTTCGAAAGCTGAGACGATGTTCAAATCCTGACCTTTGTAATTTCCGGGCGCAATACTTCCGCCATAAACCATAATTGAAGGCCTGTCCAATCTAGCCATCGCCATCAAAGAACCCGGCATATTTTTGTCGCAACCCGGAACGGTAATCAGTCCGTCGTAATATTGTCCTGCGCAAACCGCTTCGATAGAATCTGCGATGATGTCACGGCTTACAAGCGAATAACGCATTCCGTCGGTTCCGTTGGTCATTCCGTCGCTGATTCCGATGGTGTGGAACATCAATCCCACTAAATTTTGTTCTTTGACTCCCTTTTTTACAATCTCAGCAAGACCATTCAGGTGCATATTGCAAGTGTTGCCGTCGTAGCCCATACTTGCGATCCCGATCTGTGCTTTGTCGAAATCTTCTTCTTCGAAACCAATTCCGTAAAACATCGCCTGAGTGGCTGGTTGCGTGGGGTCTTTTGTAAGCGTTTTCGAATATTTATTAAGTTCTACGTTACACATATTGCAAGTCTGTTTTTAAATAAGAATAATCTTCTTCTAACACCAAATGACGGTAAGCTGTTTGAATTTTAGATGCTAAACTTTCTTCCCAATTCAATTTGAAAGGAACATCATCAAGAGAACCCAATGCTACAATCTCGGCGGCTGTTCCACAGAAAAAACCAGCGTCTGCGCCTTTCATTTCTTCTGGTTTGAAGAATTTCTCCTCGTAAGGAATTCCCAGCTGGTCACAGATTTCGAAAACTGTTGCTCGTGTGATTCCGGGAAGAATACTACCTTTTGCAGGCGTGAAAAGTTTGCCGTCTTTTTCGAAGAAGATATTGGCACCAGAACTTTCGGCTACATTTCCGTCCGCATCGAGAACCAGAGCTTCATCAAAACCTTTATCCTTAGCTTCCTGACAAGCTAAAATCGAGTTCACATAATGACCGCTTACTTTTGCTTCAACTTTGAAAGCCTTTGGATTTGGACGTTCAAATGATGATGTCATAATTCTCATTTGATTGGCCATATAACCATTATCCCAATTCCAAACCTCGATGACGAGAAAACTTTTTTGACCTTTTGACAAGGCCATATTTGGAGAACAAATGACCAATGGGCGAATGTATGCGTTTGATAATTTATTAATTTCCAATAATTTGTAGGTTGCATCCACCATTTCTTCGGTAGAATAATCGAAGGGAATCATCATCGTTTGGGCAGACCTTCTTAGTCTGTCGTAATGCTCCTCTGCTTTGAAAATTTTAGTTCCGTTTGCGGTTTTATAAGATTTAATCCCTTCGAAAACAGCATATCCGTAGTGTAACGATTGACCGTACAAGTCGGTCTTGGCATCTTTTGCTTTTACATATTCCCCATCAAAAAAGAGAACACTGTCGTCATTGTAATACATTTTGTATCGATTTTATTTTTGTTTGTTATATTGATGAAAATAAAAAACCATCCTCGTGGTGAGAATGGTCTGTATTATTTCAAATTCAATAATTAGTACAAGCCATCACTCACCATCGGAATCCGATAATGACAAGAATGACAAGAATAATGATTGTGCTATTCATCTGTTTGTTTTCAACGGTACAAATGTATAAACTAATTTCAATAAAAATTGATGTTTTCACAAAAAATTCTTTTTAAAAGTATTGAAAACACATAGAATGTTGATTTTTATACGATATTCATTAAAACAAAAAACACTCATAAAGTATTGATTTTCAATTTGTGAAAGCTTTAGAAATTACGATGTCTAAAATTTGAGTTTGGTTATCGGTTTTTCGAATTAATATTCAAATTGATGGATATTAGAATTGAAAAAATATAGATATACAGTGCTAGAATATAAAACTACATCGTGATAATGTAAAAATAACCTGCTGAAAGTGAAAACTAATCTGTAAGAATGTAAGACAAAGCTGCAGAAAGTGAAAACTAAATTGTGAGAATATAAAATAACATCGTAATAACATAAAACAACATCAACACAATGTAAAACAAAACTGTAGAAAGTAAGAACTAATCTGTAAAAATGTAAAACTATATCGTAAGAATGTAAAAATTTGTAGAATATTTTTGTTTTATGCCATAGATTTAATCTTGTCCCATAGGTTTCACCTATGGCTACTGATATTGAATCCTTCGAATTCTCTTTAAAAACGAAAAATCCACCGATTGGTGGATTTTATATTTAGAAATTAATTGATTAAATTAAAAATGAACCTGCTGGATTTCTTCTTCAATTTCTTTCGGAGTTTCTTCCTGAGATTTGATGAAAATCAAAGTAATCAAAGCGCCTAACAACATACAAGCACCACCTACGACTACATAATCAATCGCCATATTTCCAAAAATTTTTGAAACGATTGGTCCTCCGAAAACACCGTTGATGATTTGCGGAACGACAATGAAGAAATTGAAAATCCCCATATAAACGCCCATTTTTCTTTGTGGAATTGCATCAATCAACATTGCATAAGGCATTGCCAGAATACTTGCCCAAGCAAATCCCAATCCTACCATCGATATCCAAAGCATCGAAGTATCTTTAATAAAATACATAGAAATCAATCCCAAACCACCACTCGCCAAAGCCAAAGCGTGGGTTTGTTTTTTTCCAATCGCTTTAGCAATCGGCGTTAACAAAAATGCAAATGGAATTGCGAAGAGATTATAAAGTCCGAACAAATGTCCTGTCAAATCGCCGGCTTTGTTGAATTCAACAGACTTGGTATCTTCCGGAGACAGTCCGAAATGATGCGTCGCCAAAGCACTGGTGGTGAAAACCCACATTGTAAAAAGTGCAAACCAAGAGAAGAATTGTACGATTCCCAATTTCTTCATCAGGTTTGGAATGTTCGCAAAATCCTTGAACATATCAGAGAATTTGGAATGTTCTTCGACAACATCTTTTCCACCTTCGAATTCTGCAAACTCTGCTGGAGAATATTCTTTAGTTGTGAAAATCGTATAAAGAATCGAAATAATCAGAACTGTTGCTCCAACGTAGAAAGCGTAAATCACATTATCTGCCACGTAGCCTTCCGGTGCAACATTAGAAACACCTAATTTCGTCAGCCAGTTTGGCATTTCTGAACCGATAACAGCTCCGATACCAATCAAAATAGTTTGGATAGAAAACCCTAAAGTTCCCTGATGTTTCGGTAACATATCACCGACCAAAGCTCGGAAAGGTTCCATTGCAATGTTGACAGAAAAGTCCATCATCGCCAGGAAAATAACGGCAAGCAACAAAACATTGGCCGCAATCATATGCGTTACCGAAGCGGCATTTGGAAGGAGAACCAATCCAATCGCACAGAGAATGGCACCAATCAAAAAGTACGGTTTTCTACGGCCAAGCGGACTCCAGGTGTTGTCGCCCATATGACCGATGATTGGCTGAACAATCAATCCTGTAACAGGCGCTACCAACCAAAACCACGACAGTTCGTGGACATCAGCACCAAGGTTTGCGAGAATACGGCTCGCGTTTCCGTTCTGTAATCCAAAAGCCATCTGGATGCCCAAAAATCCCATACTCATATTGATAATCTGAGCGATGGAAAGATTTGGTTTTATACGTTTTGTAAATATCGTATTACTTTGTTTTGATATCATTTTGTGATTTTTAATTTTTGAATTAAAGCATCTTCAATTGGTGCTTTGATTTTGGTCACTTCGTCCACCACTTCATTTGGAACCGTTACCGAAAGAACGTATTGTTTCACTTTCCATTTGCCACCTATTTTTTCGACAACTCCGGAACCTCGGCAGATTTTCATTTGCGTATCAAGAATTTCATCGAACCAAGCGTAATTTCCGTCTTTGCTGAAATAGATATTTCGTTTCAAAGATTTGAAATTCCAGGTTGTTTTCTTGTCGAAAAATGGTTTTGCCCAATCTTTGAATTCCTTTTTGTTCCAGATTTCGGTTGCATCTGTTCCGATGAAAGTAGATTCTTCTGCGAAGCAATCGAAATATTTATCGAAATCCGCATTGGCAGCAAGCGTGTTGAAATCATCCAATAATTTGTTGACATTTTTCTTCTGAACATTTTCGTAAAAGCCTTTTTTCTGGGCAGAAAGAGGAATAGAAACAGAGAGAATTAGAAACAGTAATAGAGACAAATATTTTTTCATAATCTATTTTAAAGTTTTAAGTTTATTATTTTCGAGTAAAGATTTCATTTGAGTGATGGCTACTTTATTGAGTTGAACAAGTCTTTCGTGTTGAGACAGATTTTGCTGGATAAATAATGCATTGATACTTTCCAGATTACTCAAAACTACCAATTGTTCTAATGTTGCCTCATCTCGAATATTTCCTTTTTTATCGGGATTTTTATCTCGCCATTCCTTAGCCGTAATTCCAAAAAGTGCCACATTAAGCAAGTCTGCTTCGGTAGCATAAACAAAACCAGATTGTTGTTTTGTGATTTCTTTAGGAATCAAATTAGTTTTGATGGCGTCTGTATGAATCTGATAATTGATTTTGGAAATGGTTCTTTGTAAGTTCCACTCGAGATTCAGGCGGTTGTTCTCATCATCCTTGAGGCGTTGGAATTCTTTGATTACATACAGTTTAAATTCTATAGAAATCCACGATGCAAATTCCAAAGCAATATCCTTATGAGCAAAAGTTCCTCCGTATCTTCCTGCTTTTGAAACAATTCCTTTTGCATTAGTGCTATCTATCCAGCGTTTGGGTGTCATTACAAAACTGTTCAGTCCAGCCTGTTTCCTAAACCCCTCGAATTCGAGGGGTTTAAAATCGGGATTGTATATCATTTCCCAAAAACCCAGAAGTTCAATAGTATTTCTATTTCTCATCCAATTCTGAACAATAGTATCTGTATTTTCAGAATCTTTATGCCTTGCAATATCAGTCAAAGAAATAAAATCACTGCTATTGTCTTCATATAAAACAATATCAACTCCTTGAACATTTATCTTTTTATTTTTCGCCATTTCAAAACGATAAAACTAATTCTATTTAAGCTCTAAAATTAATGAAGATTTTCCAGCAACGGACAAATTTGTTTTCAAATCAAAATCTTTGTCAGAAAGGATGTCTTTTCCTTTTGTCAAATTATTAAGACCTTCGGAAAAACGCTTCAAATCCAGATTTTGAGTTTCTTTATTATTATTGATAACCACCATTACCCTTTTGTTATCGGTGTAACGGAAGTAAACATAAACATTGTTATTCGGAATGTAATGCAAAGTTTTCCCATAGTGAATCGCTTCGTTTCCTTTTCTCCAATTCAGGATTTTTTTGGTGTAATCGAAGTAATCGCTTTGAGAAGCTGTTCTTCCGGATTTTGTGAAAGCGTTGTTTTTGTCGCCAGCCCAACCACCTGGAAAATCCTGACGAATCTCGCCGTCGCCGCCTTTTCCTTTGTCGCCCGCCATTCCGATTTCGGAGCCATAATATAATTGCGGAATGCCACGAACGGTTAAAATCAAGCTCATCGCGAGTTTGTAATCTGCAACATTTGGATAGGTTTGATTTAATCTATTTGTATCGTGATTTTCTGCGAAGACCAAGATATTATTGATATCAGGATAAAGGAAATCATTGGTGAAATTCCCATAAACTCTCTGCATTCCTGCATCCCAGCCCGGTTCTTCTTTGAAAGCCTGACCAACTGCATCAAACAATGTAAAATCCATTACCGAAGGCAAATGAGAATTATAACCTTCTATCGCTGCTATTTTGGAATCCTTTTGCCAGTACGCCATTTGCGCCTGGTCCTGCATCCAAACTTCACCAACGATATTGAATTTCGGGTATTCGTCTGTGATGCGTTTTGTCCATTCAGCGATTCCTTTTTTGTCGTTGTAAGAATAAGTGTCAACTCTCAATCCATCAAGCCCAGCATATTCTATCCACCAAATTGCATTCTGAGCCATATAATTGACAATCATTGGATTACCTTGATTCATATCCGGCATTGTGGTGTCGAACCAGCCATCCATACAAGCGGCTTCGTCCACTTTAGCTGCGTTGATGTCGAATTGCGTGGTCATTCTGTAATTGCTTCTTTGGAAACCATTTTTGCCTTCTTCCCAATAATGAATCCAATCCTTTGCAGGTAAATCCTGGATAATCCAACTTTTTGAACCCCAATGGTTGGTGACATAATCCATCACAAGCTTCATTTTACGCTTGTGAAGTTCGTCCGCCAGATTTTTGTAATCGTCGTTGGTTCCGTAGCGTGGGTCGATTTTGTAATAATCGCTTTGTGCGTAGCCGTGGTAAGAAAAGCTTGGCTCGTTATCCTCCAACAAAGGTGTGTTCCAAAGTGTGGTAACGCCCAGTTCGCTTAGATAATCAAGATTTTTTACAATTCCGGCAATATCACCGCCGTGACGGCCGCCAGTTTTTGTTCTGTCAGATTTCTCGGCTGTGTCCGGTGTGTTGTCATTTTTCGGATTGCCGTTGGCAAAACGGTCTGGCATTACCAGATACATTACGTCTGAGGAAGTGTAAGAATCTCTGTTGGCAGAATTCTGCTGTCTTTGTTTGAATTCGTAATCGATGGTTTTAACGGTCTTGTTTCCGTTTTTGAAATTCAGTTTGGTTTTTCCGGGCTGAATTCCGTTGGTATCGATGGTTACGAAAAGGTAGTTTGGGTTTTCAACCTTTTTAACTTCCTTGATTTTGATGCCGTTGGAGAATTCGGGTTGAAGGTTGTTGATGTCTTTTCCGTAAACCAAAAGTTGAAGTTCCGGATTCTTCATTCCGCTCCACCAAAATGCAGGTTCTACTTTCTGAACCTGAGAATAGAAAATGGAGGAAAGGATGATTGAAGAAAATGTGATTATTTTTTTCATAAAATATTTTTTTAAAGGTCTATATTAAATTTAATAAAAATTCAGATAATATTGAAAATTAAATTGTTTGAAATTCTGCTGTGATAATAATGATAAATTTTAACGCAAAGTCCGCAAAGTTTTTTTTTAAAATCTAACTGTTTTTAAGGTTCGCAAAGACGTAAAACTCATCAGAGATTATATGTGATTCTAAAATTAATTCTCAACAATTTCTGCTCTTTTTGCTATTTTGTTGGCGAGCCAACTGACGTAGAATAATTGGAAACTGTGATAGATCATTACCGGCAGCAAAAACAAAACTTTCTGCTCGTCCGGAATTCCTAAAACCAAAAGGAATAAACTTCCGTGAACTAAGGATTTTTTGGAACCACAGAATGTGGTTGTGATGACATCTTTTGGTTTGAAGTTCAGTTTTTCGGCGATGAATTTCAGAATATTGTAGGTTGCAAAGAACAAAAAGACAACACTCAAAGCCAAAGCAACGAATACAAATGAAGGCACAGAAACGAAGATATTTTCTATAAACGCTGTGGAAAAACTTTCGTAAACAATCAATAAAATTATCAGTCTGTCGAATTCTGAGATGACATTCGCATATTTGGTTACCCATTTTTTGAAGATTGGATTGAGTAAAATCCCTAAGATGATTGGAAGCAAAACTTTCAATAACAATTGCTGGATGATTTCGGATTGATTGCCGCCTTCTCCGTTTGATGTCAGGAAAAAACTCATCAAAAGTGGTGTCATTACAATGCCTATGATTCCTGAAATCGATGCGTTGAAAATCGCTGAAGTGACATTTCCTCTTGCGATGGAAACCATTACGACTGACGATGAAACCGTTGATGGCAAACAAGCTAAAAAGAAAACTGAAAGCCAAATATTTTCATAATTTGTATCTTTTAAAAACGGATAAAATAGCAACGTTAACAATGGAAAAATAATGAAAGTTCCCGACTGAATCAGCAAATGAAGTTTCCAGTTGGAGACATCTTTTACAACTTCTTTCAGATTTAGTTTCAGTCCATACAACAGAAAAATCCCAGCGATTCCCCAATCTATAAATCCAGCCAGATTGAAATACTGGTTGTAGGATTCGTGAAACGGAATGACTTTCGCCAAAATGACCATTCCAATCAGAAGGAAAAGAAATATATTTTGTTTGTTGAAAAGTTTGGAAATCCAATTCATATCAGAGGATTTTGAAAAAAAATTTAAGAAAAACTTTGTCAAAGCGTTAAAACCTTGACAAAGTTTTGATTGAAGTAGAAACCCATAGCCCCGATTGCAGCGGTTACCCCACAGCAAGCCTTGGGAAAAGCTTTGGCGCGAGGAGTAATAGCGGAAAGCGGGAAATAGCTCCTAAAAAACTACCCCCTATTTCCGAACAAGTTCGGAAATCTCCCCTTCAGGGAAGGGGAATTTTTAATTATTTTACCAGTTTCAGGGAAATGGCGTAACCACCGCTTCTTACCAAGTGGATTGGAAGTTTGGTTTTGCTGTCCACTGTCTTTTTGTAGATCTTATAACTCTGCGGATTGTTGATGTAATCGGCGTCTTTACCGTCTTCGTAAACTGTTGCTTCGTACTTTTTGCCTTTGTCGAGGAACGAGAAATCTACGGTGTAATCTCTTGGATTTTCGTCGGTAACGCCGCCTACAAACCAGTTTTCGGTTCCTTTTGCTTTACGCGCCGTATGGATGTAATCGCCGGGCTCTGCGGAAAGGATTTTGGTGTCGTCCCAATCTGCCGCAACGTCCTTGATGAACTGGAATGCGTCCATATGTTTCGCGTAATTCTCCGGTAAATCTGCCGCCATTTGAAGAGGCATATACATCACGACGTAAAGCGCCAATTGTTTCGCCAAAGTCGTCTGCACGAAACGTTTGTCGCCTGGGAAATAGTAGTCCAGTTTGGTTTGGAAAATCCCTGGCGTGTAATCCATAGAACCGCCCATCCAACGGGTGAAAGGCAGAATCGTCTGGTGGTCAGGCTTGTTTCCGCCGAACGCTTCGTACTCTGTTCCACGCGCGGCTTCTGCAGAAATATAATTCGGATAAGTACGGCTTTCTCCACCTGGACGAACGGATTCGTGGGAATTGACCATAATTTTGTAGTCGTTTGCTTTTTCGACAATTCTGTAATAATGGTTGATGGTCCATTGAGAATAATGGTGCTCGCCTCTTGGGATGATGTCGCCTACATAACCTGTTTTTACGGATTTGTAACCGTATTTGTTCATCGTTTCGAACGCTTTGTCAGACCATCTTTCGTAGTTTGAAGCTGAACCGGAAGTCTCGTGGTGCATAATCAAATCTACGTTTTTGGAATGCGCGTAATCGTTCAACATCTTCAAATCGAAATCCGGATAAGGCGTGATGAAATCGAAAACGAATTCTTTGGAATGTCCGAACCAATCTTCCCAGCCTGTGTTCCAGCCTTCAATCAACAAGCCTTGGAAACCGTTTGCTGACGCGAAGTCGATGTATTCTTTGACTTTTGTGTTGTTTGCAGCGTGTTTTCCGTTGGGTGTCAATTTTGAGAAATCGGTTTTTCCGATGTGAACGTTTTCTGCTGTAGAGTACGCCCATTGGGATTTTCCGATAATCATTTCCCACCAAACGCCCATATATTTGGTTGGTTTGATGTAAGATGTGTCTTTGTATTTTGTAGGTTCGTTCAGGTTGAACATCATTTTGGAATCCATTACCACTTCTGCTTTTGGCGAAACGATGATGGTTCTCCAAGGTGTTGTGGAAGGTGTTTGGATGTAACCTTTTGCACCTTGTCTGTCGGCTGTCAAATGTGTTTTGAATTTAAAATTCTGAGCGTCCACTTCCAGATGAGAAGCCGGATAATCCAGAACTGCTGCCTCACCAACGTTCACATAAAGTGGTTCTTTGCCTTCTTTTTTCAACATCAAAGGCGACTGAACAGCATTTTTTACTAAGGTTTGAGAAGCGTTTGAGTCAAAAGCTTTTGGCCATTGCGTCGGAATCTCGGATATTTTTGTGGTTTGGTATTGGTATTCCTGAGAATCGTAGTCTGCAACAATCCACCAAGCTTTCATATCTGTTGGGAAATCGATTTCGGAATCTTCTTCTCTGATGACGAAATAATTCAGGTTTTTCTGTTGAGGAAACTCGTATCTGAAACCTAAACCGTCGTTGAACAATCTGAATTTGATAACGATGCTTCTGTCAGAAGAAGTTTGGTTTAATGTAACCGCCAATTCATTATAATCATTGATATAATTTTTTTTCTCACCCAGAATTGGTTGCCAGGTCTCATTTTTGGAATCTCTTTTTTCGGCAGATTTTGTGAAGCCGTTATTGAGGTCAAAACTTGCATCTTCCGGTTTTGCAATTTCGGAAGCGAACTTGATGGATGAGTCTTTGAAAAGTCTCAGTCCTAATTTGGAATCTTCTACAACAACATTTCCATTGTACTTTAAATTATAAAATGGAACGCCGTTCTTCAGTTGAAAATTTGCGACGAATTTGCCGTCCGGGGACTTCAAACTTTGGGCATTGATCCCTGTAAACATCATAGAGAGCAAAGCTGCTCCAATGGTGAATTTTTTCATTTTTTCTAAGGTTTATATATGTTCTACAATATAAAAAAAGTGTTGCAACTAGGCAACACTTTCTTATTGAATATTACTAAAAATTATAGTTTAGTAAGCGTATATTTAAGATTTACAAGATCCATTACAATTTTATAATTTCCGGATTCTGTAACCTTTATATTATCACCTCCAGCTGCAAGATTTCCGTTGCTGCCACCATAGTTTGTTCCCCAGTCGTCATTCAAACGGAATTTAACATCTTTTCCTCCTACAAGGGCAACATTTGCTATTTCCCATGTTTGGTTTGTACTGTTCCAAGTCATGTCCGTATCTGCAGACCATTCGCCAGGTGTAGCATCACCAATGATCCCCCACGAATAGGCTTCTAAAGAAAACACAAGTGTGTTTGTATTAACTGTCAGTTTCTGATAACCAGTATTGGTAGCTTTAATATTACCACCTCCGTTGTAGATTAGATTAATGTTATCATCTGTACCATAACTATTGGTCCATGTTCTAGCAGGTGTGATCTTGAATTCTGAATTTGCTTCAACGAATTTGATATAACCTGTGTAGATTCCATCGCTTTTTGGAGAAATTAGACTTTCTGCTGTATCAATGTTCCAGCCTTGGTAAGCACCAGGAGCATAAAGATAAGAAGTCACTTCATAAGGTGTTGCTTTGAATGCCACCACATTTGAAACCAAAGTAATTGTACCACCTGTAGATTTTGTCTCAGCAGTTACTTTAATATCAAATTCTGATTGTACATTAGCTGAAGCACCTGCATTCAATAGTGCAAATACAAAATCTTTACTTGTTAATTCAAGTGTTTTTATTGGAGCAGCAACCGTACTAATAACTGTACCTAAGTTGATGAAACTTCCACCTTTTTTGGATAGATCGATAGTATATTTTACATCAACACCAGATGAATAATCATTCCAGTTTATCTTTACTAATTCCTCTGGTTTGGTTACATCTAAAGTTACAATACTTCCCGCAGTTGGAGCAGTAATCATAGGACCAGCAACCGGATAAGGTGTTACTCCAAAAGAAATTGTATTAGATACCTCAGAGCCTGATTCAATTCTTACATAAATAGTAGAAGCAGAATAGGGTGACGCTCCTGCCTGAAGAAATTTATTGTTAATATCTCCAATTGTAGTGGCAAAAGTATTAGTGGTTGAAGTTCCTAAAGTAACCTTATTTGAAAAATCTTCTTTAAGAGAGAAAACAACTGAATATTCTGAAGACCCTGTTTTATCCCATGTCAAGACAAAAGGATTGTTTTCCATAGTTTCGTACAATACGCTACTTCCAAGAGTCGTATTATATAATTTGAAACTAGCTTCTGGGGAAGTCCAATCTCTATCTGCATCATCGGTACATGCTACAAAAACGATGGCTATCAATAGAGTTGCTATAATTGACTTTATAATATTTTTCATATTTTAATAATTTAACTGGAAAATTATTGTTTAACTATTTTATAAGTACCGGCTTTGATGTTCACGGTAATTTTGTAAGAGCTACCATCTCCGGTAAATTTAACACTACCTTCATCACCTATCGGTCCAATAAAACCAGTATTTCCTTCACCTGAGATATTACCCCACTCTAAATCACCTTCTGCCTGTTGCCCTAAGAATTTGAAATCTGTATCAGCTGCTAATGTTGCGGTATATTCGAAAATACCTGCACTAACTTTTGTCATGGCAATTGCATTCTGAGCGTTACCTCCATTTCCTGCAATGTTTCCATATACATATAGTTGCGGAACATCAAAAGTCTGGATTTTCGAAACCGTGGCATTAAGAGATTGTGCGGCTTTATCTGCATCAATAATTACTTTATAAATCCCAGTCTCGCCAGTAAATGTCATATTTTCATCATTACCAGATTTCGTAATATTTGTCGAAGTCTGTTTGAAGTATTTATAAGCATCCTTGATACCCGCAACATCTAAGCTGTAATTAATTGGATTCCAATCCATTTGTCCCAAAAATCTAAAATCTTTTCCATTTTCCAGGTATGTATAGATATAAGAAAGGTTATCTTTTTTGTGAAATACTTGAGCGGAAGTTGCAGTCCATCCCATATAACCAGCTTCACCCACAAGGTAAAAATCAGGATAAACCAATTTGTACGGAGTTACCATCAATGAGGTAACATTAGATTTAGTAGCTAAATCACCTGACCCTAAATAAGAAGTCACTCTTACATACATCTTAGCAGCAATGTCTTCCTTCAAACCAATCGCTTGCGCAGCACTATTTACTTGGCTAGCTGTGTAGGTTACAGTTCTATTGGATTCTGTTACCTTACTTACTTCATAAGGTGCAGTGAATGCCTCATCAGCAGAAACTTCTACACTATAGCTAATCGAAACTGGAACAGAATAACTTGCAGCAGACCAAGATATGGTAAGTGCAGGATTATTAGGAAAGTTTTGATCGAGAAATAGATTTTGTGCAGACAAATCTACAACTATTGGATCAGTAGAATTTTCAACTTGTACTATTTCCCTGTCATCACAGGCTGTCATAGTAATGATAGCCAAAAAACCGAGGATTATTTTATTTAAAATATTTGTTTTCATCTCAAAAATAAGTTATTTCTTAATAGCCCGGATTTTGGACTAAATTTGGGTTTGCTATAAGATCCTTGGCAGGAATAGGATAAAGGTTTCTATAATCTCCAACTGCAGCACCATCTTTAATATTTCCTTTCCAAGGCCATAGATATGCGGCAGTAGTGAATTTTCCAAAACGAATCAAATCTGTTCTTCTAGTAAGCTCCCATCCCAGCTCTCTTCCTCTTTCGTTTAAAATAAAATCCAGGTTGATAGACGACAATGTAGTTGTATATCCAGCTCTTGCTCTAATGCTATTCACATATTGTAAAGCTGTAGCAAGGTTACCACCAGCACCACCTCGCAATGTAGCCTCTGCATACATCAAATAAACATCCGAAAGTCTTAACAATGGAATATCTGCGTCACAAAGATTTTTTGCAATATCAGATCCAAAAGCACCAGTGCTTGTCAAGTTTTTATATTTTACAAATGCATAACCATCATTGAAGTTACCTAGATCATTGATTTCTAAAGTTTGTCCATCAGTATAGAAATTTCCTCTTTGATCTTCGTTATTTGTAAATAAGCCTACATAAGCCTTCGTAGTTCTAATACCGCCCCAACCACCGTTGATACCGAACATAGATTCTGCAGGCATAGTCCCACCAACTGCTGCGTGTACCATGTAAGTAGAGCCACCAGATGTCTGCATGTTCACACCATCAAAAAGAATAGAAAAAATCGACTCCTGATTATTAACGTCATTGTCCGCTAGGAATAGATCTGCATATTTTGATTTAAGAGAAAATCCGGATTGTATCACTTTGTTGGTGTAAGTGATAACATCTGCATTGTGATCTGTACCATTATAAATAGATGAGTTAAGATATAGACGAGCTAGCAATGCCCATGCAGCAGCTTTGTCCGCTCTACCATATTCGTTGGTTCTGGCATCTTTCAAATCATTCGAAACTGCAAGCAATTCTGATTCCACGAAGTTAAAAAGGTCAGCTCTACTAATTCTTTGAGGTGGATTGATCGATCCTGGCAAATAAGATTCATCTACAAAAGGAACATTTCCAAAAAGATCCAATGCATAGTAGTAAGAAAGGGCTCTTAAAAATCTTGTTTCAGCTCTCATATACTTTGCTTCTGTAAGATTTGCACCCGAAATATTATTAACTGCAAGTTTCTCATCAGTTACATTTCTCAAAAATTCATTTGATGTTGCAATCTGTGTGTAGATCCTGTAATATGCACCGCTAATAAATTCATTAGAAGAATCCCAGGTCATTTTGTGCATGGTGTGAAGGTTTCCATCATTCCAGGCAATCACAGCCTCATCGGTCGGTAATTCCTGTAATGTGAAAAGCATCCTAGTATATTGAGAAAAGTTACCGTCAATACCGTTGATATCAGAATTACCACCATTCGCTTCTTGTCCACCACTAGCAAATCCACCATAAACCTTTGCTAAAGCATTAGGATAATTAGCAAAATCACTATATAAAGTTGTAGATGTCATTCCTATTCTTGGCTCTTGCTCTAAATCTTTCACGCAAGAAGTCAAAGAAACAAGTCCTAAAACGCCTACTATTGTTAATATTTTAAAATTTCTATGTATCATTTTTTTCTTATTAAAAATTAAAGTTAAACCCTAAAGAATATACTTTTGGAGCTTGATAATACCCATTATCAATACCTCCATTAACTTCTGGATCAACACCTGTATAATCTGAAATTACAAAAACGTTTTGCGCCATTCCATAAACTCTTAGGCTTGAACCTTTTGAGAAAATATCTTTAAAGGTATAACCCGCGCTAACATTGTCCAATCTAAAGAATGAAGCATTCTCCACAAAGATATCCGAGAACAACTGAGGTGTATTGAATCTATATTCTGCTGCGGTATAATAAACATTTTGAAGATAGTTGTTGGTAGCTGCAGATTGCAATGAACTGTTAGATGAAGCATTATTATAAACGTAGTTGCCAATCACTGCTCTTGCGCTTAGTCCCGCATCCCAATTTTTGTAAGAGAATTTGGTATTGAAGCCCAATGTAACATCTGGCTGATTCGACTTATAATAATACATATCGCTCGCATTAACTACGCCATCGCCATTTCTGTCTACATATACACCATCCAATGGTTTTCCGTTTTCACCGTATACTTGCTGATAAACCAAGAAAGAATAAGGATTATAACCTACAGCATGAGCTTGGATATTATTCCCTACACCACCAGCGATACCTCCAACTGCGATGAAGAAAGAATCGTTTGCACCTTGTACTAATTCTTTGATCTTGGAGTTGTAATGTGTTGCATTGAAAGAAACTTCCCAAGTGGTATTTTCATTTTTGATAGGAATTACAGTAATTGATCCTTCAATACCTTTGCTATCCATTGTACCAGCATTCAAAAGATTGTGGTTACTTAAATCTCCTGCAGCAATTGGCGCATCAACCAAGAGATCCTTAGCTTTTTTCTGATAGATATCTATGGATCCTGTTATTCTACTTTTAGCAAAACCATAATCTATACCTATATTTTGCGTTGTTGTAGTTTCCCAAGAAAGGTTTGGATTATAGATATCTGGTCTTAACATATAGTAATATTGAGAACCAAATTGATATTCCGCGCCAGGTGCACTAGGTGTGTAATTGGCAAATGAAGGATAATAATTATCTCCTAAAGCTTCATTACCTGTTTTACCCCATCCAGCTCTTAGTTTCAAGGTATTAATTCCAGTATCTTTCAAGAAGTTTTCCTCATTGATCTTCCATGCTAAAGAGACACCTGGGAAATTCCCCCACAGATTATCTGTTGTCCCATTATAGAACCTGGAAGAACCATCTCTTCTAATTGAAGCAGAAAGGATATATTTGTTAGCTACCGTAAAAATACCCCTACCGTAAAATGATAGCAAAACCATTTTTCTATCCACTGCATTTACAGAAGACGCAATTTGTCCATTTCCTTGGATTGTAGCAATATAAGGAGCTGTTGTGTGGAAATCTTGATATGAGTATCCAGCGGTCAAATCCAAATTGGTATCTATTGCTTCGATATTCCTAACATAGCTAAAATAAGTCTCTAACAACTTATTCTGCTTTTCAATAGAGTAATCTCTATTGGAACCCAATGCAGCAAAGCCTGATTTATAGATTGGACTTACTGCGGTAAATCCAGTGCCTTTTGCATAATCATATCCAGCATTTACATTGAAATGTAAATCAGGTAAGAAGTGGAACTTGTAATCGATTTGGATATTTCCCAAACCTCTCCATACAGATGACAAATCTCTAACACCTTCCAATTGTGCTAATGGATTAGCATTGGAGTTTACGTTTAGACTGTTATTTAACAACCATTCGTAGTAACCACCATAATTAGAATTTCCAGACAACACAGTTTGCGTAGGATCAAAATAAGTTGCACTTCCAATCACACCACCTGCAGGGAAACGGTTATCTGTAAAAGTACCTTTTAGATTAACATTAACCGCCAAATGGTTATCAAAAAATTTAGGATTCAAATTCAATCCGACCGAAGTCCTTTTAAAAGAGTTGGTTCTTACAATACCATTTTGGTCATTATATCCTATTGACAATCTATATGGTAAACCTTTGATTCCACCAGACAATGAGAGATTGTTGTCTGTACCCCAAGCCTTTTGATATATTTTGTCTTGCCAATTTGTATTATTAGTACTTAGATAATCTTTATAAGTAGCACTTGCAAAACTATTTACAAAATCACGATATTCATCACCATTCAAAACTGGAACATTTCCCATTTTTGTAGACATAGACATCATGGTAGAAAAATTCACTTTTAGTCTTCCTGAAGACCCCTGTTTTGTCGTTATTAAGATTACCCCATTGGAAGCTCTATTACCATAGATTGCAGTAGCAGATGCATCTTTCAAGATATCAAAACTTTGGATATCATTCGGGTTGATAAGCGAAAGAGGATCGGAGGCACCGCTAATCCCGCTGAAATCCTGAGGAACACCATCTATCACAATCAATGGAGATTGAGAACCATTAAGAGACCCAATTCCTCTAATTCTTATAGAAGCTCCAGAGCCAGGCGCTCCTCCATTAGTCACAATAGTTACACCAGGTGTTTTACCTTGGATAAGCTGAGCAGGACTATTGGCACCACCATTAAAATCTTTCGCTGTAACGGAAGTAATGGACCCGGTCAAATCGGACTTCTTCTGCTTACCATAACCAATCAGCACAACCTGCTCGATCTCGGTCTCTTTTTTCGCCGTATCTGTGGTTTGTTGTGCATGTAGCATTGATCCGAGCAATAAGAATGCGGGAGCAATTTTTAGTACATTATAGTTTCTCACAAAAAATAAATTTTTAAGGTTTATATTATTTTCAAATTTGTTTCAGAATCACATTGGATCCTGTTTCGCAATTTATAAAAAAAACAACATTATGTTAAAATATTTTTAATATTATTATTTTTCGGCTAAATAATTCAGAAAAATACTCGAAATTACACATTCAAAATATTAAATATCAGCACATTATATCAATTAACACTTTTTCATCAAATGTGAAATTTTAACATTTTTTCAAACAATTGTTTAACGTTTTCTTCTCCTAAATTAACCATTATTAATCCTATATTAATGAAAAATGAAATTAAAACCAACAAATGTTAAAATTATGATTATCGATATTCGAACACTTTTTAACATTCATCATCAAATTAATAAAATCAAAACAGCCCCGATTTTTAAACGGAAAATCGTATTTTTGCAAATCTAATTTCAGATTATAATGTCAGACAGAAAATTGATCACCGCAGCTTTGCCTTACGCAAACGGACCGGTTCATATAGGACATTTGGCGGGAGTTTACATTCCGGCAGATGTCTACGCAAGATTCCAGAGAAGATCAGGAAAAGATGTGGCTTTCATTTGTGGAAGCGATGAACACGGTATCCCAATCACCATCCGAGCAAAAAAAGAAGGTGTTACACCACAAGATATCGTGGACAAATACCACGGCATTATCAAAAAATCATTCTCTGACTTAGGCATCTCGTTTGACGAATATTCTAGAACGACATCTCCAAAACATTATGACGTCAGTCAGGATTTTTTCAAAACACTATATAATAAGGAGAAATTCACAGAAGAAGTTTCTGAGCAATACTTTGATGAGCAGGCCAACGAGTTCTTGGCAGACCGATATATCGTAGGAACTTGCCCGAATTGTGGCAACGTAAATGCTTATGGTGACCAATGTGAAAATTGTGGTTCTACCCTTTCGCCTTCAGAATTGATCAATCCGCATTCTATGTTGAGTGGAAATGTTCCCATCCTGAAAGAAACCAAAAACTGGTATTTGCCTTTGAATGACTACGAAACTTTCCTAAACGAATGGATCATCGAAGGTCATAAAGACGATTGGAAAACCAATGTTTATGGACAAGTGAAATCTTGGCTGAACGCCGGTTTGAAACCAAGAGCAATGACGCGTGACCTGAACTGGGGCGTTCCTGTTCCATTGCCAAATGCAGAAGGAAAAGTGCTTTACGTTTGGTTTGATGCGCCAATTGGATATATCTCTTTCACCCAAGAATGGGCAGAAAAAACCGGTAAGAATTGGAAAGATTATTGGCAAGATCCAAAATCTGACCTCATCCATTTCATCGGGAAGGATAATATCGTTTTCCATTGCATCATTTTCCCTGCGATGATGAAGGCACATGGCGATTACATCATGCCGACCAATGTTCCCGCTTTTGAATTTTTGAATCTTGAGAATGAAAAAATATCAACTTCAAGAAATTGGGCTGTTTGGGCACACGAATATGTAGAAGAATTCCCTGGACAACAGGACGTTTTGCGTTATGCATTACTTTCCTCGGCGCCAGAAACTAAAGATAACAATTTCACCTGGAAAGATTTTCAGACCAAGAACAATTCTGAGTTGGTAGGGATTTTTGGTAACTTTATCAATAGAGTGGCCGTTTTGATCCATAAATATTACGACGGCGTCATTCCTGCTGGAAATGCAGATGCTGAAGAATTGGTTGAGATCAAAAGGTCAGCTGCAGAGATCTCTCAACATTTAGAGAACTTCGAATTCCGAAATTCTTTGACAGCATTGATGAACTTGGCAAGATTTGGAAATCAATATCTTCAGGTTGAAGAACCTTGGAAAACCATCAAAGACAATCCTGAGAAGGCCGCACATTCATTATTTGTTGGCGCTCAGATTGCTGTGGCCCTGGCACAATTGTCAGAACCTTTCATGCCATTCAGTTCAGAGAAATTGTTGACGATGTTCAATGTTGAAAAACTCAACTGGAGTGATATTGAAACCAAAACTATTTTGATAGAAACTGGACACAAGATCAATGAAGCTTCTCTTCTTTTCTCAAAAATCGAAGATGCGACGATAGAGTTCCAGATTCAAAAATTAGAGAACACAAAAGAGGAAAATAAAAAAGCCATCGCTCTACAAACCGTTTCACAATCTGAAGGCGCAGAAGCAGAGGCACAAATTCCTAAAATCCTACTGCCTGCAAAAGACGAGATACAATTCGATGATTTCACCAAAATCGACCTTAGAACTGCGACAATTCTTACTGCAGAAAAGGTGGAAAAAGCAGACAAACTTCTGAAATTCACTGTGGATACTGGCGTGGACATCAGAACTGTTGTTTCCGGTGTTGCAGAAAGTTTTAAACCAGAAGAATTGATTGGAAAACAAGTGATGATTCTATTAAATCTTGCTCCAAGAAAAATCAGAGGAATTGTTTCTCAAGGGATGTTCTTACTAACAACAAAGGCAGACGGGAAATTAACTTTCGTAACGCCTGACGAGGATGTGGCCAATGGAATCGAAATAGGGTAAATTATAGTACTTTATCAAATAATTAAAAAATCTTTTAGAATTCAACTAAGAGATCTTTTTTTGTGCATCATTTTTGATGCATGAGAATTAATTTTATCAAAACTATGCGAAATTTATATTTATTCATTGTAGTGATAGTCCTTTCCTGTGGTGATCACAACCAAAACAATGAGATGGTCTCAGCCGATGCTACTTTGGTCTCTGTGCCCAATGAAAAGGAAATGAATCATCTACTACCTCCTCCACCGCCCAATGAAGAAAGCCAAAAAGAATCTGAACCACAGCCAATTCCAAAGAAAATCATCAAAAAAGGCAGGCTAGAGATCGAAGTCGGTGACATCAATAAATCTCAAAAAACAATTCTCGAAAATCTTAAGAAGACGAACGCCTACAACGAAGGTGAATTTTTCAGTAATAGTGAAGAACAGGAAATGTTGAAAATGACTATCCGAGTTCCTAACCAGAATTTCGATGCGCTTATGCAGTCTTTCGGTAATGATTTGGGAAATGTAATCTCTAAAAATGTAGGTTCAGAAGACGTTACGGAAGAATACACAGATGTTACGATAAGATTGGAAAATAAATTGACCTATTTGGAAAAGTACAGAGAACTTGTCAAAAAAAGTACTTCGACTAAAGACATTTTAGAAATTCAGGAGAAAATCCGTGGACTGGAGGAAGAGATAGAATCCTCAAAAGGACGCCTAAAATTTATAGATGATAGGGTAAAATACAGCACTTTGGAATTGACATTGATTAAAAACAAACCAAGAAATTCAGTTACTTCAAAGTTAGGATTTGGAAGTCAATTTACTGATTCTGTGGCAGAAGGCTGGAATAATTTTGTAGGATTCATCTTGGGATTGATTTCTTTTTGGCCATTTCTACTAATTATACCAATAGTCATTTTCGTCATTAGAAAATGGAGAAAACGAAAAATGGAAGCTAAGCAATAAGTAAAAGTAAAGCCCCGCTTTGAAAACAAAGCGAGACTTTACGGGTGAAAAACAAGGTTTCTTTATAAGGCAGGACCAGCGGCCCCTTTGATGTCTTCTTCTAATTTTTTTCTTTCACGTTCTCTTCTTCTGGCGATGACCGATTTTCCGTTGAGAAGTCTGATCACTCTTAAATATTCTGTACGTTTTCCGAAATGATGGGTAATCACATACAACAGCACTCCAAAACCTGCCATAGAAATAAATCCAAAAATCTTTTTGTTGGCAGCAAGCATTGCGTTGAGCTGAATAGTTTTCAAATTAGCAGTCACCGTCTGTGGCGTAATGGTCATTCCGTCCATATAAACGGCTAGATCTCCTAAACTGACGATTTGAAACTGATACTGAAACCATGAAAACAAGGCTGAGAAAAATCCTACCGCAAGGAATGTTCGCCATACCAAAACCAATCCGATGGCGGCCAGCATCTCGTCCAGTTCCAGTTTATCTAAGGTGTAATACCAAACCGAAATGAAGAGCGATCCCATCCCAAAACCTTTCAGGAACATTGGCAAATACCAGTTTTCATAATTGAATTCCAGCACCATTGAGAAATACATAATCACCGCGTAAGCAGTCATTGCAGCAAAGCCCGAGAAGATGAACATCTTGAGAGGTCGTTCTTTTTTGAACCAAAATACAGCCACGACTCCTGCTAAGAAAATTCCGGGCGCCATCATTACATTCAATTTAGCATTCGTCAGTTGATCATAACCTAAAACACCCACCGAAAATATATTCTGAAGAGACGTCGTCCCTAGAAACATTCCCAGACAAAACAGCATAAACAGTCCGTTCAATACGTTGCTTTTTGTGAAGATGTTGAAAGAAATATAGGGTCTTTTTAAAGTCATCTGGCGGATGGCCAACAGTGCAAAACTGACAAATGCCGTGATACTGGCGTTGATAATATTTTTTGAATTGAGCCAATCCTGCTGTTTTCCGAATGATAAAACATAAGCCGAGAACATAAAGGTGGACACAAACAAAAGGATACTCAGCCAATCGATGTAATGCAATGGAACTTTTAATGCAAAATATTTATCGTGCATAAAGACCCAACACAAAAGCGCCATCGCAAAACACAAAACCGAAGCCAGAACAAAAAACTGCTGAAAGTTATACTGCACAGAAACTTCTACGGCATAATAGGCTGAAACTTGATTTAATATCAAAACAAATGTGTAAAAAACGCCGTAAAAAATCCCACGTCCGCCCAGCATCACCATCAATGGCAAAAACAGTTCGATTGTGATCATCATCTTGAGAAATCCAATCACCAGAGAGGTTATTACAATTACTAATGGCACTGAGGTGGTTGAATTGATGTAACTCAATATTCCTAATAACACCAATAAAATCACGACTTTATCACGGACTTTGAAGCGCATTTTCATTCTCATCACCACGGGCATACATGCTCCCATACCTATCGTTGTGGCATAATTTGCCCAAACAAAATATTCCTGCATCACGCCGGTTCCACCCACCATAAAACTGATATTTCCGGTGTAAACTCCACCCAACGGCATTACCACAATAAGCAGTAAAACCATCATCAGGAGCTGCACGGGTTTCGGAACCCAATCGCTGAAAAGACCTTTGTTGTACATAATTTTTGTTTTTTTTGGTTGGAAGTCTGAAGATGGGTGCCGGAAGTTTTCCCAGTATCGCGTTTATCTTTTACAAAATATTTATTCTATTGCTAAAGGTCGAAAGTTTACGAATCACGTACCTCCATCACCCCGCTTCCCGCATTCTTCCTTTTAACTTGGCTCTTTTTACTTTTTACTTGCTACGCTCACATTCATATTCATCCCCGCACTTAGTTTCGCTACATCTTCTTTTTTGTTGGAATCTGTAAACTCGATTCTTACGGGAATTCTCTGTTGTACTTTGATAAAGTTACCCGTTGAGTTGTCTGTCGGAACGCTTGAATATCTTGAACCCGTTGCTGCTGAAACGGCCGTTACGACACCTTCAAATTGTTGTCCGCCTAATGCATCTGCGGTCATCATTAATTTCTCGCCAATCTTGATATTCGGCATTTGGCTTTCCAAGAAGTTCGCAGTGACCCATTTTTGATTGTTCAAAACGATGGTCGCAACTTGTTGTCCGGGCTGAATCAACTGTCCTTCAGAAATCGTTCTTCTTCCCATTACGCCATCATAAGGCGCAGTGATAACGGTATATGAAAGATTGATTTTCGCCATATCCAATGCGGCTTTTGTACGCTTGATTTCGGCATCGTTGATTCCCAGTTTGCTTTTTACTTCAGTAGTGGAAAGGTTCGCAGATTGTTTCTGATTGACCAAAGTTTCATACGCTGCTTTTTGGGCATCGTATTCTGTTTTGGCTTGGTCAAATTGCTGTCTCGTCACTGCTTCTGCCGCCAAAAGGTTTTTGTATCGACCTAAATTCTGTTCGGCATTCCATAATCTTGCTTTTGCGCCGGCGATATTTGATTCCATCACGCTAACGTTGTTGGAAACGGTATTGATTGATGAACCTGTTGCCGAACGCTGAGCCAATGCGTTTTGGTAGGCTGCTTCTGCCTGTCCGAGTTGCGTGATGATTTCACGGTCATCCAAAATAGCTAACGTATCTCCTTTCTTCACCTGCTGATGTTCGATGAATTTTATTTCTTTTATATAAGCAGAAACTCTGGTGTTGATTGGATTGATAAATTCCTCCACCTGAGCCGCTTCCGTGTAGGTTTTGTCACCGATGTGAAAGTACTGACGAATCAGCCAAAACAATCCGAAACCTATCAGTACAAAAACGATAACGTTTGAAATGATGGCTTTTATCTTATTTTTTCTGTTTTGTTTCTTCTTAGCTTCAGCACTTGAAACCACTGGTTTCACTTTTGCTTTTTCAACCGTCACATTTGGTTGTATATCTTGAGTATTTTGTTCCTTGTTTTCCATTGTTTTGATTTTCAGTTTTAAATAATTAAAGCGTCCCTGTAGATTTCAACAGATTATAGTATTGATACAGCACATTGATCTCTGCGTTGGCAAAATCCAGTTCCGATTGAAGTTTTTGATTTTGCGCATCAATCATTTCAGCCTGAACGGCCAATTGATTCAGGTATTTTGCTTCAGTGATTTTATAGTTTTCTTCGGCCAGTCTTTTCGCATCGTTCAAAATATCAGCTTGTTGCATTGCTTCTTGATATTTTACATAAGACGCATTGACGTTCATATCAATATTCTGTTGCGTTAAAGTCAGCGCATCATTTGCCTGAGTTTTCTGCAATTCGCCCAACTTCACTTTCTCTTTGGTTTTATATAAATTATCAATATTATAGCTTAAAGAAATTCCCGTCTGCCATCCATTGGCATACATATCAACCACTGGATTTCTATTGGTAATCGGTCTTTGAACTGTATAACCTCCAAAACCGGAAAGTGTCGGCATTCTATCTGTTTTAATGATTTCAATATTTTTATCAGCGACACCGATGTTGGTTTGCGCAGATTTCAATTGTGGGTTACTATCGTGAGCAAGATTAAAATAATAATCCATACCGATTCCCGATTCTTTATTTTCTAAATTTTCAACAGGAATAATTTCGGTATCGGTTGGCAACCCTAAGCCGATATTCAAATTATAATTAAGTATTTTTCGATTGTTGGATAAAGTCAGAATGCTTTGGTCGAGATTTTTAATAGCCAATTCACCACGGATGACTTCATTTCTCGTTACCATTCCCTGTTTATAAAAATCATTGATGTTTTTCAAACGCTGCTGAGCCAATTTTTTGTTATTCGCAAATACGGTTTCCTGATTGATGGTTTTATAAACGTCTAAATAATTGGATATTACTAAGAATTTCACATCCTGTTTATTCTTTTCTAAATCCAATTCAGAAAGCTGTTCACGAAGACCAGCCAGTTCAATTGACTTATTAACGAGCCCACCTTTGAAAATAAGTTGAGTTGCCTGCACGCCGTACGTACTACCGTAATGCGGCATCTGGATCGTAGTTGAATTTGAAAAATCTTTGTCGATAGCCAATACATCTCCCAAATAGAATTGAGTGGTAGAAGCCGTAATCGTAGGAAGTTTCTGAAGTTTGGCAATATCCGTCTGTTGTTTGGCTATATTGATATTCTGCGCAGAAACTTTTAACTGATAGTGGTTCTGAAGCGCCAGTTCGGCGACTTCATTCGCTGTCATCTGTTTTATTTCTTGTGAAAAAAACAGCGCAGGAAAAATAACCATCACGAGTGATAGTGCTGTTTTTACATTATTTGTCATTTTACCTTGTTTTTCTGTACAAAGGTACATAAAACGCAATATCAAACAAATGTTTGATACTTGGAAAAAGATGCTCAAATGTAAGATTCTATACTTCGAACTGATGGCGGTATTGTGAAGGACTCACCTCTAAATACTTCTTAAAAAAGTGGGAAAATGAGTATTGATCACTAAATCCAAGGATTGTAGAAATCTCTGAAACCGGCTTATTAGAAGAGTTTAATAACACCTTCGCTTCATTGATCACAATAGAAGCAATAACCTGACTTGGCGACCGTCCTGTCACGGCTTTAACCACCGATGAAAGATGTCTGGTTGTAATTGACTGGCGTTCGGCGTAGAATTCTACCGTTCTGTCATTATGATGATGAGAAGCCAAATCATTGAGAAAAATGAAAACAATCTCTTCCTGTCTAGACATTTGATTCATTGCAATATTGTCTTCACTGCCTATGATGCCGGCCATTTGGTAACAAAAAACAGAGAACAAATGTTCCACCATTTCTTTTTTGTAAGTCATTTCTGTCGTGGAATCGAGAATATATTTTAAGAAATTGACGCTTTTCCAGACCACATCCATATCATCCTGATGAAAAGGAACGCCTACGTTCATCTGCTGACGAAAGTAGCGATACGTAATCAACCGGTTGAATTTCAGAGATAAGGCTGAAATAAATTCCCGTTTGTAAGAAACCATCCTCGACTGGAAATCATCGCTCACAGAAATCAGTTCATAAACCGTTTGCGGGTCGGTGACCATAAACATATTCGCTGACAACTCGAGGTCGCTGAAATGTTGTCGTAGTTTGATAGAACCGCTTCTGATAAAGAGAAAAGCAGGATTATCGGGACGGAAAGGCTTTTCGGCGGAGATTCTTTCAAAGATATTATGTTGTGTAAAAATCTCAACCCCGAATTTTTCTAAAGCAGACATAAGGCAAATTTAGTGTTTTATCAAATGATAATTGTTGGGAAATGTCAAGTGAGTTTTTGAGATTTTTGAATGGATTTTGACAGTTCGCACCTACGGAGCTCTATCAATCTTGACTATTGAGATTTCTATTGACAGGCTGCTCCGCTGGAGCTTTATCAATCTCTTCTTAAGAAATTCTATATATAGTTCACTCCTTCGGAGCTATCTAATTTTGTTAATCGTGATCTCTATTGACAGGTGGCTCCTACGGAACTTATCATTGTTGATATAAAACTGTGTTCAAAATTATCAATAGAATATAAGTTATCTCCTATCAAATCCGAAAATGAAAAACCTCAGAGAAAATCCCCTGAGGTTTTGGTAATTTATAGCCCCGATAGTAGCGGCATCCTTTTTTGTCTTTCTGCAAATGTTCTACTAATGACAAAACGCTGAAGACAAAAAAGATATAGCGGATAGCGGGATTAAGCTCCTAGTAATTTATTTTGTTACGACGTAAACTTCCTCGTAAGGCTGAATCAAAACCCAACCGTTGCCTGAGAATTTCATTTGGAATTCTTCGCCGCTTCCTCTGCCGATAAGGCTTTTCAGGGAAACGTTGGTTTTAAGTTCTGGTGTTAGGTTTCCGGACCATGCGACTGTTGCATTCGGGTCTGTGAAAACGGGTGCATCTGGCGTAACCAAAAGAGTCAAAGGATGTCCGTGTGTGGTGATAGCGATGTAGCCGGTTCCCGTAAGTTTCACTTGGAAAAGTCCGCCTGCCATAACTCCTGCAATACTTTTCAGCATTTTGATGTCGCTTTTGATGCTTTGGTCGTGGGCAAGAACGTCGTTACCGTTAACAGAGATGGACTCGTTGTCCAGATGCAGGATCCTTACCTTTTTGCCGTTGTCTGCAACGTAAAGTCTTCCTGAACCTTCTGCTTTCATCAGTTTTGTGCCTTCGCCGGAAATTGCTTTTTTGAGAAGATTACCGAGTCCGCCAGACAACATTCCTTGTCGTTCGAAATTGATGTTCCCAACGTAACCAACCATACTTCCTGCCTTTGTCCATACGGCCTGATTACTAAGATTGATCTCCAGAAGTTCTGGTTTTTCCAGTTCGAAATAGTCTTTTTCTTGCGGATTTTCTTTGGTCTCGTTGACGAAAGCTTCGATTGAAAATTTGCTCATAGTTTTATTTTTTTATGTTATACCAAACTAATAATTTTATTGACAGTATAAAAATTAAATTATTTTAAAACAGTGCAAATGATTTCTTAAAATTAAAAAATCTGACAAAAATTGTCAGACTTTAAAATATAAGGAGTAAAAATTTAGTGTCTAAAATTGTCCGCCACCAAGTGCACGATAGAATTCGGTAACGGCTTGCAATTGTTGCAATTTGTCATTAACTCCGGATAGTCTTGCTTGCAGTAAGGACTGTTCGGAAGTCAAAACATTGACGTAATTAGTATTGGATGAGTAGGTTAACAATTCTTTGTTGTATTCCAAGGCTTTTTCCAAAGACTGAATTTGGAGTTGTCTCGTGGTTTCTTTTTCTTTTGCTTTTTGATAAGACAATAAAGAATTTGAAACTTCGGAACCTGCCGTCAACAATGTCTTTTCGAATGTATAATAAGCATTCATTTTACGGGCTTCCATAATTCTGACTTGTGCTTTTCTGGTTCCCATTTGGAAGATATTTTGCGTTACCGTTCCTCCAAGTGTGTAAAACAAAGAATTAGTGAAAAAACTCTCCAAAGTTCTGGACGATAATCCCAAAGTTCCTGTGATGCTAATGGTAGGATAAACCTGTGCCATTGCCATATTTTTGTTTTCGAAAGCCTGACGGAAGGTCAATTCTGCAGCTTGAACATCGGGACGGTTTTTCAGTAGTGATGCAGGAACTCCGGTTTTCAAATCAGTGTAAACGACTTGGGAGTCGATGGAATTTCTCTCGATGGATTGTGGATTGTCATTCATCAAAATAGTCAAGGCATTTTCTGTCTGTTGGATCTGCAATTCCAAATCCGGAACCGTCAACTGCGCTGAATATAGATTGGCCTTGCTCTGCTCCACGTCTGCTCCGGTCAAATAAGCTGCATCCATCAAAAGCTCGACAGTTTCCACATCTTTTTTACGAAGTTCGATGGTTTGTTTTGTGATTTCCAACTGTTTATCCAAAGAGATCAATTGATAATACAAATTGGCGGCCTGAGCAACCAATTGCGTCTGAACTGCCCTTTTCGCTGCATCAGATTGAAGAAATCCTGCATAGGCAGACCTCTTCATAGATTTGACCCTTCCCCAAACATCTATTTCCCAACCAGTTGAAATCCCTAGTCTGTAAACCAATAGATCGGGCATTACAAAATTGCCACCTTGTGCTGCGCCACTATTTTTAGTTTCCGTAACAGAAGCAACACCGTCTAAACTTGGAAGGTTTTGCAGTTTGGATTGATTGAAAACTGCGCTAGCTTCCTGAATCCTGGTCACTGCGATTTTCAAATCCAGATTGTTTTGAATGGTCTTATTAATAATCCCTTGAAGTTTTTCATCTGTAAAAATCTGCTTCCAGGCTACATTTGCTACAGAGATACTGTCGCTATTGGTTTTTTGTCGGAAGAGATTGTCCTGTCGGCTTTGTTCAACCTCGGGGTTTTTATAAGTATCTGTGACTTTACACGAGTAAAAGAAACCAGCGACACCTGCTAATATGATTAGATTTTTTAAATTCATCTGTTAGATTTAATTTTTAAGAGGTCATATGGAACGCTTTGCGTTTCATTTTTCTCAACTTTTGGTTATTCGCTTAGTTCGCCTTCGTATTTTTCAACGTCTTTTTTGCCACTCACTTTTTCCTGCAGATACATAAATACCGCGAACAAAATCGGGATAAAGAATACACCGAAGACCGTTCCGAACAACATTCCTCCAATCGCTCCAATTCCAATGGATTGATTACCTACAGCTCCAGCGCCGGTTGAAATCGCTAACGGAATCAAACCGAAAATGAACGCGAATGAGGTCATCAAAATCGGACGAAGTCTTTGTTTCGCGCCACTGATGGCTGCATGGGCAATAGTGTAACCTTTTCTTCTAGCATCGAGGGCAAATTCTACAATCAAAATCGCATTCTTGGCCAAAAGTCCAATCAACATAATGAGTGAGATCTGCGTGTAAATATTGTTGGAACCTCCAATCCAGCTGCTGAACATCATTACTCCAGCCAAACCGACCGGCAATGACAACATTACAGCAAATGGTAAAATATAACTTTCATATTGCGCTGCCAAAAGGAAATAAACAAATACACAACATAAGATGAAGATGTAAACAGTTTGTCCTCCTGCGGTAACTTCCTCTCTCGTCAACCCAGAAAATTCGTAGCCGTAACCTTGAGGTAAAGTTTCTTTCGCTACTCTTTCTACAGTGTTGATCGCGTCTCCGGAAGAGAAACCAGGATTTGGTGTACCGTTCAGAGAGATCGCAGTAAACAAGTTGAAACGACCAATAGCCTGTGGACCGTAAACTTTTCTTGCTGTGATGAATCTGCTTAGCGGTGCCATTTCGCCATTAGAATTACGAACCTGGATCATACTGAAACTTTCCAGGTTTTCTCTATCTTCAAAAGGCGCCTGATAAATTACACGGTACTGTTTTCCGAAGAGATTGACATTGGATGCATAGACTCCACCATAATAACCTTGCATTGTCGTCAAGATATCATTGATAGAAAGTCCTGCAGCTTTGGTAGCAGCAATATCAATATCGATCATATATTGCGGATAATTCGGGTTAAACGATGTAAACGTTTTCTGAATATCTGGCTGTTGATTCATCTTATCAATGAAATCATTGGTCACTTTCGTCAGGTCAGCAATGCTTCCACCTTTTTGATCCTGGATCTGCATTTCGAAACCGGCAGCATTACCGAAACCTTGCAATGTAGGTCTTCCGAAGAAGGTCATTTTAGCATCCTTGATCCCGGCAGTTTCTTTGTACATCCTCGCAACAAAAGATTGAAGATCGGTTCCTTTATCGGTTCTGTCTTTCCAGTCTTTCATTTTTACGATGAGCATACCGTTATTGGAGCCACTTCCACTGATCATTCCTCGGCCAGAAACTTTGAAGATATGAAGAACTTCTGGTTGCTTTTTAACGATATTTTCTACCTTCTGCATGACTTCCTTCGTACGATTCTCATTGGAACCGATTGGAAGCGAAATATCCATAAAGACACCACCCATATCCTCACTTGGAACGAATGATTTTGGTGTCGTGTTCATTAGCCAAACAAAGATCCCAGCAAAAACTGCCAATCCCGCAAAGGCCATCCATTTTTTCTTTAATAAAAATAAAATCCCTCGCGTATAACGTTTTACCATCGCATCAAAAATGATGTTGAAATTGGTGAAAAATCTTTCCAGGAAATTCTTTTTCTTCTCTTCGTGAGAATGTGGCTTAAGGAAAATCGCACATAAAGCTGGACTCAATGTCAATGCGTTTACGGCTGATAATATAATAGAAATCGCTAAGGTCAATCCAAACTGTTTGTAGAAAACCCCTGCTGAACCGGAGATAAAACTCACAGGGATGAAAACCGCAGCCATTACCAAAGTAATACTGATGATCGCACCACTGATCTCGTCCATCGCATTCACGGAAGCACGAAGCGGTGATTTCTCACCCTGTTCCAGTTTGCTGTGAACAGCTTCTACGACCACAATCGCATCATCGACCACGATACCTACCGCCAAAATCAAGGCGAAAAGCGTTAATAGATTGATGGTAAATCCGAAGATACTTAGAAAGAAAAACGTTCCCACAATCGCAACCGGAACCGAAATTGCCGGGATCATCGTGGAACGCCAATCTTGTAGGAACAGGAAGACAACAATAAATACAAGGATAAACGCCTCAAACAATGTATGGATCACTTTCTCAATAGAAGCATCCAAAAAGTCATTCGCGTTCACAAGAGCCACATACTTCACACCTTTAGGAAAAGATTCCTGGGCTTTATCAAGAACCGCGACCGATTGATTAATTACATCCTGTGCGTTGGAACCGGCTGTTTGTGCTACCGCCATACCAATAGATGGATTACCATCTGTGAAACTGCTTCCTGTATAATCCTGAGCACCAAGTTCTACTCTTGCGACATCTTTCAGCCTTAAAGTTTGCCCATTCTCAGTTGCTTTGATGATGATATTATCAAATTCCGGAATCTCTGTCAATCTACCTTTATACTTCAAAGTGTATCGGAAACTCTGGTCACTTTCATCACCCAAACTTCCTGGCGCGGCTTCGATATTCTGCTCAGCCAAAAGCGTACTGATATCCGAAGGCACAAGTCCGTAAGCGGCCATTTTGTTTGGATCCAACCAAATTCTTATCGAATAATCCTTGGAACCGAAAACCGTCACATCACCAACACCTGTTACCCTTTTGATCTGCGGAACAATGTTGATATTGGTATAATTTTGAAGGAAGGTCATATCATACGCAGGATTCTCACTGTAAAGCGAGAAGATCAATACGTTGGAACTTTGCCTCTTCAAAACGGTAACCCCGGCTTGTGTCACCTCTCTAGGTAAAAGTGAGTTGGCTCTGGAAACCCTGTTTTGAACGTTTACTGCTGCAATATCAGGATCCACGCCTTGCTTGAAATAAACCGTTACCGAACCAGAACCATCATTGGTCGCAGAAGAGGTCATATAGGTCATCCCTTCTACACCATTGATCTGCTCCTCCAAAGGAACGATCACACTTTTGAGAATAACGTCGGCATTTGCACCTTGGTAACTTGTATTCACAACCACTGTTGGCGGCGCAATATCCGGATATTGGGAAACCGGCAAGGTTACAATCCCCAAAACACCGAGAATTACGATGATAATGGAAATTACGGTGGATAATACCGGGCGTTCTATAAATTTTTTAAACATATTTTTTAGACTAAAAGAAAAAAGAGGAAAGATAAAAGACTTCCAAAATTGAAAGCTTTCAAATTCTCACTTTTGACAATGATGAAATATTTGAAAGACTATTTTCTAGCGATCACGTTTTGAAGCGTCGTTTCTTTCGGGACAACCACAGTTTCGTCTTTCAGAAGACCAATTCCTTCTACAACGATCTTATCACCTTGTTTTAATCCGGAAGTCACTGCGTAAGTCAATCCATCTGGCAGGTCTTCAACTTTGACCTCGGTAGATTTCACCTTGTTGTCCGCACCGATCAGATAAACCATGATCTTACCTTGAAGTTCATAAGTCGCAGATTGAGGAACAATGAACACATTCTCCATATTATTTGGCAACTGAACGGTTGCGCTGTAACCACTTCTTATCAAACCCTTTGGATTTGGGAACGTTGCTCTCATTGAGAACGAACCTGTATTTGGATCGACCAATCCGCTGATGGATTCTATTTTACCTTTTTCGTCGTACTTGCTTCCGTCTGACAAAATCAATTCTACCAAAGGAGAATTTTTAAGCTTCTCATTGATGGTTGCACCAGTTGCGTGTTTGAAGAAGTCCAACTGTTGTTTTTCATTGATTGAAAAATAAGCGAATATTTTTGAAACATTGGAAACCGTGGTCAAAGGTTGCGTCGTAGCTGTGCTGATATAACTTCCTGCTTTGTAAGGCAAGGTTCCCACAACGCCACTCACTGGACTGTAAAGTTTTGTATAACCCGCATTGACCTGAGCATTTGTCAATTGAGCCTGAGTTTCTGCTAAAGATGCTTTCGCAGATTTGAGTGCCAATTCTGCTGACTGCAATTCGTAGGCAGAGATGATCTTCTTATCAACCAAAGGTTTGGTCTTTGTCACTTGCATTTGAGCAGTAGCAACTGCTGCTCTTGCGCTGTTCATGGTCGCTTGCGCTGCTAAAACAGATTGTTCGTACTGAGGATTTCTGATAAGAAAAAGTAATTGTCCTTTGCTGACCTGGCTGCCTTCATCGATATAGATCTTCTCCACGAAACCGTCTATTTTCGGACGGATCTCTACATTTTCTATACCTTCCAGTCTGGCAGGATATTGTGTCAAATTTTCAGCGGGACCACTTTTTGCAACGATATATTGATATGGTTGAGGCGGTAATTCTTTTTTCTCGTCTTTGTTCTCTGACTTGGAACATGATGTCAAAAGACCTAAAACAACAAAAAAGCTAAGCGCGATATTCCTCATAAATACTAATTTTTTAGATGTGTTTTCAAACAAACGTTCAAATTTATTGATTAAAAATAAAATACACCTTATGTATTCAATAATAAAATCTATCAAATATAATCAAGAAAAACTATTATTACTGATATCCAATAAGTTAAAAAATAATTTTAATGAATATTTAACATATTGTTATCAAACAAATGTTTGAAACACTTCTTCTTTTTGATTTCTTTGAAGAGAGCAATTCTTTTAAAATATTATCATTGATCTCAGTAAATATGATTACAACAAAATTATGTTCTAATAATAACAAACTACTTACCTTAATTACAGAACAAATTACCAATATCACTTATCAATATTTGATCAAAAATTTATACAATTTAAGATTAGTAGAATCGAAATTTAATTTGGATATTTGATTATCGGAATGTTTTAAACAAAAATCTACGAATGACAATTAAGCTGAAGCATTTTATCTGGTTGATTATGATTTTGGGAATTATGACCCCATTTATAAGCTATGCTGTTGTAGTTCAAATGTTTTTCTTACTGATTCCTTTCGGTATTATTTTAATAGTATCATTACCCATTTTCATTTTTAATATTTTAAAATACAAGAAGAATGTACGTAAGCAACAGTCAACTTTAATACTTTGTTTACTTCCGATTTTCTTAATATCACAAATAGTGTCAACTTTCACTGTTGATAAAATTCAAAGATTCAGAGCTAATCAAATAATTGAGAAAATTCGAGAAAAAAAGATGACAATCAACTCCAGTCCAATTAAAAATTTTGGAATCGAATACTACACATTAAGAGGCACTGACTTTATTGTTCAATATAATAGAGGTTTTTTAGTAACAGAAAAATATTATGATGAAGAAAAAGAATGGAAATCCTACGGTTGGAATGACTAGGGATAACAGATATTAATACAAGTCCGTTTGCAAAGTCCTTTTAACAGGGTACTTTCTTACTTTTTCACCTCCTTTGGTACAACATAAGTACAACAAATCAGAGAACATCGACTGACAGGTAGTTTCCGCGGTGTTGCTGCTTTGCTTCAAAATTTAACTGTTGATATTCACTAAGCATGGAACAATAATAAGAATGGCTGGCTTTTGCCCAGCCATTTGTTATTAAAAGCTCATTCAGGCATTCCCCTGAAGGCAGAATGACATAAGCCAACTGCCGCAGCCAGAAGTCGAGTTCGTTTTTCTTTTCGATGAGGAGTGTGATGCGTGTTCCAGGTGGACACATTTGGAACACGTAATCTAAACTCTGCAGTCCGAGTTCTTGTAAGAAAGCTGCAGGCAAGTGGCTTTTCGCTTCATCCTCGCGCATTTTGCGGCTCATGTGGACTTCCGGTGCATCGAGGCCGTAAAGTCGGATTTCCTTGCTTACCTGACCGAATTCTTCTCTCACGATTAATGTGTCGCCATCCAGAACCCTTTCAACGATCCAATAGGTTTCGGTAATAATCTCCGGAATCAGGAAATACTTTGTAGACGAATTTACAGTTTTGCTGACGTCCGACTGAGTGTTCTCGGGGGTAATTTCGTTGTAATGCATTGATTTACAGTATTTTGACTATTGTATTTGTAAAGATAATTCAAGAAATTTATAAGTGTCTAGACAACAGTGTTTTTCTTCAAATTATCAATTGCAAAATTTAATATTATGGCAAGACAAAAAGGTCTCATGAAGTACGTCGGAACTATCGGCGACGTGAGACATTTCAAAATCAAAGGGCAAAAAGGATTTTTTGCCGGCATGGTAGGCGGACCTACCGCAGAACAGGTAAAAACAGCTCCGGAGTTTGAGCGTACGCGCGAAAACATGAACGAGTTCGGTGGCTGCGCCATCGCCGGAAAGGCGGTGCGAACCGCTCTTTCCCAGCTGATGGGGAAATTTACCGATACCCAGGTGACAGGCAGATTAACTTCGATCATGAAGAAAATCAACCTGGAGGACGGAACGGAAGCCAGAGGTTACCGAAAGGTAGAAATCTCCACTCAGAGAAATTATCTCACCGGGTTTGAGTTCAATAAGAACCAGTCCATCAACGGTGTTTTCAATGCTCCTTATCAGGTAAATCACGATCCTGCAAGAAATACTGCAGATCTGATTGTTGAGGAGTTTCTGCCGGTGGAACTGATCGCTGCTCCTGCAGGTGCTTCGCATTTTCGTTTGCTTCATGCACTGGCTGTTATCGCAGACTTTTCGTATAACCCGGTTACCGGAACTTATGAACCGGACGACGCGGTGAACAATGAGCTGAGTGTAGTTTCCAGATCGCCGTTTATCCCGCTTAATGAAAGTTATTCCGGTGATACCATTACGGCAGATTTGCCAGGTTTACCAACTCTGGATAATACCGTTTCTGTTCTTCAGTGTATCGGGATTGAGTTCTTCCAGGAAGTAAATGGGGTTTATTATCCATTCGCAACCGGTAACTGTCTCAAAATTGAGGAAGTGTTTTAAGATGTGATCATGAAAGGGCTTCCAGAAAATGGAAGCCTTTTTTTTATCACTGATTTGTAAAATTAAAATACAATACAGAATGAAAACGAAAATAGTAAGAGTAGCACAGGGCAAAGAAAGCACCCTTTCCCATCTTTATATTGATGGCATATTTCAATGCTTTCTCCTGGAGGATAATATTCGTCAGGTAAAGATTAAAAGCAAGACCGCAATTCCGGAGGGAAAATTTCAGCTGAAAGTCAACACCACAGGTGGAATGAACAGAACGTATTCCCAAAAATACGGTGAAATGCACAAGGGCATGATTGAGATTGATGATCTGCCGACTTTCGATTTAGTGTATATCCATACCGGAAACACGATTGAACATACGGCAGGTTGTCCACTCGTCGGATTGAGTTACATCAAAAAAGACGGAGACTATCAGATCCTGCAGAGCCGCGATGCGTACCGGCTGGTTTATCCTAAACTTTTGGCGGCAGCCAAAAGCAAGGATAATCAGATTGAGATCAAGAACAATTTTCAATTTTAAAACAGAATCATCATGGGAAGTGAATTAACGTTGAGTGTGATGTTCGGTTTTATCAGCAGTGTTCTGCTGGGTATCGTTGCTTATTTCATCAAGCAGCTGCACACCGATTTCAAGAGTATGGAAAAAGATATGTCAGAAGTCAAGACCATGGCTCTGATCATCAAAACAGAATTCAAAACTTCTTACGATATCCAGAACAAGAAAGTTGAATACCTGGAACAACGGATCAATAAATTAGAAATTAACGAAATAAGAAATCACGATCATGAAAAATAGAAACCTGAATTTAGTAAGCAGAATGTCTGCACCCACTCCAAAATGGTTCCGCATTGTGCGGAATGTTGGTCTCAGTTTGTCGGCTGTCGGCGGTGCCCTTGTGGCGGCGCCGGTTGCCTTACCTGCAGCAGTAATTTCCATTGGAGGTTACTTGCTTTTAGGCGGAACCATTCTCGGTGCGGTAAGTCAGACGGCAATCAGCTCGGAAGAGTACGGCGAAAATTCCCGGAAAATTCCCGGAAAATCGTCCGGAGATCCAGCTGCAGAAGCGCTTAAATAGCACTTAAATCCCATTTTTGTAATTTATTTGGTTAGACGGCCTGTTGTAATGACAGGCCTTTTCGGTGCTTTAGATTTTGCTTGCACTCATTTGCACCGTTTTGTTAAAAGGGGTGAAATAAGTATGCTTTAAGGTGCTCTAAGGAGTGGAATAAGTGGCACTTAAAACAAAAAATTCCCTCCGGGGAATTTTTTGTTTTAAGATTGAGTAATAATATTTCTGGATGAGGGATGCGCGGAGCTGACTGAGCAGTTTGGATTGTTCTGCTTGCTTCTGTTCCAGGTCGTGGATGGATTTGATTTTGTGGATCATTTCGGGATTGCGGGTAGCTTTTTCGATGCCGGGCTGGATGAAGTTTTGCAGGAGTTTTTTCAGCTCGAAGAGCCGAAGCATTTCGATGACGCTGCCGCAGAGATAAGGGTGAAAGAATCCGTTTTTCCAGAGGGCGTAAAATGTCCAGTAAACGGTTTCCTGTTCTTCCTGGTTGCTGCAGTAGATGATAAAGCAGTTCGGGCACGGTTCGCGGAGCGGTTTTCCGGCATTTCTGCCACGGTTAAGAATAAAAATTGCCTGTTCAGGGGCTGGGCGGTGGACTGAGTACGTCCGTACTTTGTTGGTAACCATAATTTTGGGTTAAAAAATTATGCTGCGGGGAAAATTTTTCAAAAGAAAAAAAGGAAAAAAAGAAAGTGCCTAACTCTTGTGGAGGAAAAATGACATGCAATATTTTTTTGAAAAAAATATAGGCGTAGCATTTTTAACGACAATATTTTTTTCAAAAAACCCGCAAGGGCTTGATATTGTCAGGGCATTTTTCCGACGCTATAACTTTACTTTCTTTTTTTTTATTTTTTCTTATCCGGGACTTTCGGGAGGTGAAACAGGAGTTTTGCTTATTATTAAACTCCGGGAATTATAAGCGGTAATTGTCTAAATCTCTTCAGCGGAGGGAAAGACAGCGGTATGGCGGTGCGGAGGAACGATGCACCGGCATACTGCTGTGCGCGGTACCGAGAGTGGATAAACTGCCACTGAGCTTTTCCGCTGAAACAACGCAGTTTATTGACTCCCGGTACATGGCTAATTGTGAGAACGGTTTTTCTTTCAAAGCGGTGGACAGCAAGGGAAAAGACAGCTGTATGACGGTGTACCGGAGCTAAAATAAAATATGCAATTTCCGGTATGCCGGCATACTGCTGTGCGCGGTGACGGAAGCGTATAGACGGCAGGAACGAAGCGGCCGGTCACGTCCGTGAAGTGAATGCCGGCTATGTGCTGGAGTAACATGGATGAATGGAGGAAAAGTCTGGATGCAAATTGTATTGTTATGGAACTATCAGGAATTCGTCATACAATGTAAAGTCTTTCCATGCAGTTTTAATACTCTCTTCATTTCGTATGCTAAATGGTTTTGCCAACCGATAACGGCCCGGTTTGTATTTGTATTGTACCGGGCGCAGATTTAAAGAATGTTCAGAGGTTTGTGTACCTACATAAAGACTATAACCGATGTCATTTATAATCCCATCAAACGGAATCTTATTCCAATTTTTTCCATCATATTTTTCAACAGTTTGCCTTTCACCGAAGAAAATTTCATCGTAAGAATTGTTGATGATGGTGAAAGGAATTGGTTGGTTGAGTTCTGAGATCTTTACGGTGTTTTTTGACAAACTCATAAATACTTTACGTTCCATATTTTTAAATGGCGGAGTGAACACCGAGAATTCATAAGTAGCAAAATTAGTTTGATCCTGTGTAATTGAAAGAGAACTGGAATTCCTATAAGGTTTTGAAATACGGTATCTGCCAAGTCTATAGATAGAACTATAGAAGTATAAATCCGTGGGCACCATATATTCCCGACCTGGAGTCAAACTATATTGACCGCTTTTAAACTGCCTGCCGTTGTTGGTTTTATTCCAAGCGCCATTTGCATAATATTCTAATATAAAATCGTCCCCGAAAACAATAGGTTCAGAAGTATTATTCAGTATGCGTAATTTCTGTATCTGTTTGATATCAGCCAAAGGAATAGAGTCATTTTGAAAATTAATAAGAACGTTTTTGGGCAAAGAATCAACCGTCAGTTGATCGGCAGAATTTTTTACAACCGACGATGGAGGAAGGATTGCTTTTTCTGACTTATCATTCTCTGAGCCTGAATCAGTTGTTGCATTAGGAAGCTTACATGAAATAAGTAATCCCAGTATTATTGCTAAAAGTATTGCATTCTTCATTTTCAGATACTTACAATTCCTGAACCAACTAATGAAAGGTCTTGTGTTTTTAAGAGATAGCTTTTTCATTGTGTTATAATCTTGCTTAGAGGGGTTGGAAAGACAGCGGTATGTAGGGAGGTGAAAAAATGCTTGAGCGGTGGCAAAGCGGGGAAAGGGAAAGCGATGGCATGCGCATTTTTTTGTTGCCCGGAATACTGCTGTGCGCGGTGCCGAAGTGCCTATTCTGCTACTACACTTTCCGCTGAAAAAAAGCAGAATATGGACTGCAGGCACATGGACCTTTCAAGACTGGACTGTCGATTAGCGCACTGGAACGGTAAAAGGGTCTACTAAATTATAAATACATTGGCAGCTGGAAGGCGTTGGCTTGTGCGGGCTTTGCCCAAACAAACGGTAAGCATTTAACATAATTTTCAATTATAGGTGATAATGGTGCTGGTTTGCCCGTAACGAAGCGCAGTGGAGCGGAGGGCAACGGTTTGCTTAGGCAGATTGACTATAATTGCAATTATGTTATTTGCTGTGGCCGAGCGGGGATTAATTCAATGTTTTTAGTTTATTAATTTTTTGGAACAGATCTGACAGTTCCATATTGAATTCCTCTTTTAGGTAATCAAATTCTTCTATTAAATTTTCGAAACTTTCTACATATCCTTTTTTGGTGCTCTTATTAATTTTTACATTATAAAGTTTATCTACATTGAGTTTAAGGTTGCCAAATTCTTCCAGAAACACCTGTTTTCCGAATACATTTAGTGCTTCAGTTTTCTTAGTTTCCAGAACGTCTAAAATACTATCAAATTCTTCAAAACCTATATTTCTGAATGGATTTAATTTTAAATGGTCTATCGTTTTTATCTTAAGTAAAAATTCTTTTGTTATCGGATTTGGAACGGCCTGTTGCAATGAATTAAATTTCTCACACTCACGAGTAATATATTTTCCCCCAAACTTGTGCACAAAATCTTTATGCATTTCTTCTGTTTCCGGATCCCATTGAAGTTTCATCATTTGTTCCTGTCTTATATTCCTACTTCCTTTATCAACATGGTATGACAAGATATTAAAACTGCCCATATACAGTGTGTTTTCTGAATCAGTATTTCTAATCCAGACATTTTTAATATGAAATGGGGGTAAATGATGGATATAAAAATTTGAATATTTTTTTTCAAGATTGGCCAACAATTCGCCAGCCCGAGGATCAACCATAACCGCATCCTGTCTCTCCGGTTCGGAGTAACCGATGAATATTTTTGCTCCCTGCTTTAACTGCTTTTCAAAGTAATTAATGCGATATCTAATGGCTCCGTACTTTAACCATGGGCTAATAAACCAAAGTTCATTATTATTTTTATCAAATATTTTCTTCAATTCAAGTTCAAATTCGACTGTATTGAAATTTCTCTTTTGATTTTTTATCTCTTCTTTTATCTTTTCAGCACCATGAATATCGTTTGACTGAATCGCACTGTCAATCAATGTTTGTTTCTCAATTAACAGTTGCTCTTCTTCAATTTGTTCCTTGGTCTTTTTCTCATCCGTAATTTCCAATTCATCAGAAGCGAGTATAAGGCTTTCAAAAAGTTGGTTCTTGATCGCCTCTCTCTTATTAAGATCTTCTGATAACTGATCTATAATTTTTCCTTGACTTTCATCAAATACCAAAACCCGAAGTGAACTATCTTTAAAATTTTCCAAAAAGATAACCCAAACTTTCGCCTTGTATTTTTGTGCTTTCAATAAAGAAGCGTCCTGAAGGAGGTATTTTTTGTCCGGGAAATGTACTTCCGGCGCCTGCAGAATCGCAAACTGTTTAATCTGCTCTAAAGTAGCTGGAACCTGTTTTACTTCATCCTGAAGCTTTTCGCTTTTTAATTTCTTTAACTCTACTTTAGGGTTTAGTATATTTCTGCCTGTTAAGTCAAAGTATATACTGAAATCGCGGTTGAAAAAGGAATATTTTACCCCATTTTTCGCATACTCTTTACCTGTTTCGGTTAGCGATAAAGCATTGTCGTCTCCGGCGATCATGTCTTCATTTCGAAGAGATTGCAAGGATTTTTCAATAACATCATTTTCGGCAGGATTATCAACGGTATTCAACCCTAATATTTTCCCAAGTTTATTCTTAGATAAATTTTCAACGAGCAATAAATCGCAAATCACTTCATCAAAAATTGTAAACGGTACCGGTTGTGAAACTGTCCCATTATACTTTGCGATTAGAAATTCCCATTCAAAATCAGTAAAACCGACAATTCTTTCAATTAAGAGTTTTTCTTTATTTGCAGCCTCTATTACTTTTAACTGAACTGGGGTATCGACGCTTTCTTTTTTCGTAATGCCGTCAATAAAATTATTCTTATCATTTTCAGAACCAATTCCTGTTTGGTTTAGGTATGAGTTGAAATTATTCTTTACAAATTCTATTTCCTGTTCAGAAATAATTTCAGAAGTATCTTCTTTTTTGCTGTAACCATTCTGGTTCATAAATGTGATTAATTCAGAAATGGGATAATTTTGTTCGAGTGCAAACTTTGATAATTTTACAGTACTCATAATAACACATTTTCAAGTTGGGAAATATCAATTTTATGCATTTTTGAGATGGCTTTTTCATATTCTGCTTTTTGCGAAAAATGCTTTTCATTACCAATTACTATCAGCAACCTCTTAGCCCTAGAAAAACCAACATTAATACGCTGCAATTCTTTTGCAAATCCAAGCGCGTAGTTCGGCCTTATAACGTCCTGATTTTTTTCGCGTACAATTTGTCTGTTGCTTCGCACTGTAGAAATAATTACAATATTTCGTTCCATCCCCTGAAATCTATCGACTGTATTTATTCTAAAAGGCAAATAAAATTCATTTTCACTTTTAAAATGCTCGAAGTTGCTTAGTTGATTTTTATTCAAATTTTCATATATCGAATTTTTAATTGCCTGCATTTGAGGCATATAATACGTGATAATGCCAATCTCTTTATCTTCTTCTTTTTTACAATTTTTTAAATATTCATCGAAACCCTGAGCCTGAGTAAGTGCTTTGAGAACTGTTTTAACTGCATTCACTTCTCCCTGGTTTTCGAAAGAAGTTCCTACACGATTTTCTTCTGAATTTACGTTCACCCATATTGCATGATTTTTAGGAGAAATAAGTGGGGTAACTGTTAGGCCATGCCATCTGCTGGCTTTATTTGCGAAATCAGGAATATCCATTTCGTTTTTTATGCCGCAGATCAAACCATTTTCGAGTTCTTCCTGATCTTCGTAGAACTGTGAAATACAATTCATTATCTGCTCATGCATTCTAAATTGTGTATCTAAACTAGCAACGATACTTTTGGGCGCATTTTTAAAGAGTTTCTCGAATTGAGATGTTTTATAATCCGCAGTCGTCCAATCCTCTATTAATTCACGAGCTCCTAAATTTTCAAGAGCTTCACTAAATTCTTTTTCATCCAACATTGGCGGCAACTGCTTATGGTCTCCAATAATTACCACCTTCTTACCAAAAGTAAGTGGTAATACCAATTCCGGTGGTGTCGCTTTACTGGCCTCATCCATGATCACTAAATCGAACATTGGCTCGAGCGGCGCTTCACTATCGCCTGCAACGGCTGTTCTGTATGCTTCAGCAAACCTGCCGCTCCCACACTCGCTACACGTAGCTGCAAATACGTTTATATTTCTTATATAATTTTCTCTAAAAGAAGATTTTATGACCGGTTCCCTGTTTTCTAATACTTCTTTCCATTTTTTTACTGCCTTAGAAAATTTAGGATCATCGCTACATGATTTACTTACATTTTCAATCCAATTATTTACAGCGTTATCCGCAGCATATGTTTCATCGATGGAGTTGCTTTTTGCCGTATTCCATTCATTAATCCTATCGAAAGAATAGACCTTTCCTTCATCTTCAAATTTCTCGTTTCTGCCGATCCTGATTGGACGAACCAATTTTTTTCCTTTTAACCTTTCCAAAGCATTGTCAACCGCTAAGTTGGTCTGAGAAGTAATCAGAATTTTGGCTTTGGGATTATCAGATAAAACCTGCCAAATTATTTCTGCAATCACCGTTGTTTTCCCTGTCCCTGGTGGTCCTTGAATTAATGCCATGTCTTTTGCCAACAGCGTTTTTGTAACGGCTTCAATTTGTTTTTCCTGATTTTTAAGCAGCGGCTCATTAAGATTCTGTAATATTCTTGACCTTGTTTCGGCATACTCGCTTGATGAAGCAACAACCTCTTTAGGATTAAAGAGAAAATTAGAAAGGTTTAGGTTGACCGGATAACCTGCTCTTCCTCCAGGTGCAGTTACTTTACGCATCGCTTTTATCATTCTGTCAATATTCGTTAAATCGCCTGGGAAAATAGGCTTAATAAAACCTTCTTTTAATTCTTCAATTTCTAACCTTTCTTCAATTTTAGCATTCAGTTTACTTTCAAATAAATCGGTGATTCGAAAAGTAAGTTTATTTTTTACTTTTTTGCGAAGTGTACCCATGGTTAAACCTCCGAAAAATCTTGCGTCAATTCCATCTTTATCAATATTTGCCTGGAGTTCTTGCTTTTCATCGGGGTTCAAGAAAACAAAAGACTGAAACTTCACCTCTTTAAATCTTTCTTTTTCGCTTTCAGCTTCAAGATTTTCATTTTTCAAAAACTCATATTTTGTAGTACCTAAACGACTATCCACAAAAAGATCTAAAACACCCTCATATTTTTCCGCAAATTTTTTCAAGTTATCCAGTATTACGTCACGCTCATCTTCTGAGGTGAAGTTTTTAGCATATATCAGTGAGGTGTGTTTCCTGATGGTTTGACAAGCGATTCCATCTGAAATTATTTGTCTGAGTTCATTCTGGACCTTGTTTAAAATATGTTCCCGGTGCTCCTCGTTATCACAGATAAAATTTAGTTTTAATCTTCTGACATACCCTTTATTCTCAATTTTTGCAAAAGGAGCTGTGGCTCTAATTCTCTCGACCTGATTCTGGTAATCCTTTTCGGAATCGACTGTTAGTTTTACTTTGGACAAATGAACGTTGAAAAATGACTTACCAGGGAGGTCTGTGAGGGTTTTAAACTCCCGTAATTCACTGAAATTTTTCCCTTCGGAATATTTAAAAACATACCTGGTTGCTAATCTTTTAAAGTAAAGATCCGGATATTTTGTGGCTGCTATTTTATCTAACCTATCAAGGTCCAGTTTATTTGCATTTTCGTAATGGTAGATATTATCAACCTCTACCAAACCTGGAAAATCTTTAACATTTACAGGTTTAGTGGTTTCGAGACGTGAAATGCTTTTTAAGAACATGATGCCCAACTCATCAAAGAAGTCCTTCCTGATAAAACTGCTTACTGTAACATTTAATAATTTGTCATTTTTTTGAATATTTATCCGCGCCCGATCAAGATTATTTTCAATTAGTTTCCTTCTTATTTGTTCCTCTCTAAAATCAATATCATTTTTCTCGTCAAACTCAACTTTAAGTTCTAATGATTTTTCTACATCTAATGACAAAACGTCGTGATAATTGTCTTCAATAAATTTTTGCAAATGTTTTTCGTCGTTATCCCCAATTTTCAATGAATTGTCTTCCAGAATCGTAAGCTGCAATCCATAATTTTCGTAAAACTCATTGGACAGTTTATTAAGTACTTCTTCTTTATCTTCAATATCCACATAGGAAAAATCAAAAGAACCCGAAACTGTGTGTATTGGTGTATCCTCTTTCAGATCATAAAAAAGTTCCTGAGCCATTGTTTTCAGGCGGGACAGCATTTCATTATCTAAGACGGTATATTTATTAAATTCACTCGTAGTGCATTATTAA
>NZ_LSHB01000021.1 GCF_001643375.1 Chryseobacterium sp. FP211-J200 | reverse complement strand
ATAATGCACTACGGGTTATTATTATAAACGATGAAGATTTTCCGGAAAAGGATGGGGTTTATAATGTGGATTCAGTTACTACATCATTTTCTGAAGCTGGTGGACGTAGAACAATTACACCTGGTATTAAATTAAGCATAGATGAAAAAAGCAAAAAATAAAATGAAGAGTAATACAAGTATTCCTGATATTAATATTGACCGATTAGGAACGGTAACAAATATTAGAACAAATAAAATTTTTAAAGTGGGTAAACGTGGGTACTTTACGTATAAAGATAAACCCATAAATTTGGCAAAGTTGATGCTAGAGACATTTAAAAAGATTCCGATTAGAAACGGTCATATTATTTTTAAGGACGGAAACAAGAAGAATTATAACCTATCAAATCTAGAATATCAAACCAAATTATCTATAGTAGAGCCACCAACCGAAACGGATATTATAAATGTGATAAATTACTATTGCCGTCACGATAAAATGGTCAATTTAAGGAATGCTTTTAAGTACAGGGTTAACCTTTTAACAGTACTAAGCTTGAGAAACTTTTTTATTGAATACAAAGGAACGCAGAACCTTGATGTTTTTAAAGATTATGCAGCTGCTTTTGCTCCGGGATTCTATACACTTTCAAAAAAGAATAACATAACAGTTTTGGAGTCAAAAAGAACGATATACTATTTTCTAAATAAGTTAATTGCAGATTGTAAGAATGAGGGTGCAATCTTAAAGGATTAATTAGGCGAAAAACCGAGCTAATATTTTTGGATAACCTTTTTCTAGTAAAAAGGTTTTTTCATTTTCACTAGAAAAATCAATTTCTCCAGCTGACGATGAATAAGCTATACTTGAAATCTTATACTCAAATTTTTCTAATTCTTGAATGGTGAAAAATCGATCTGATATATAAATGTTCTCTAGCATACTTTTTCTTAGAATAATTCCGGATAACTATTTTGATAAAATTCACTAATTTTTGTGGTAAGTTCTGAAATATTATAATGTTCCGAGAATGTCAAAACTTCAATCACTCGTAATTAATCATCATCACAATTTTCCGTAGTAGAAACTAAAAGAGGTAAGAATTCCGGAAAAGCAGATATTAAATCATTTTGGGTAATTTTTGAAATATCAATCCCCTTAAAATTATTTTCATTGCTCATATTTAGCAAATATATTGATTTTATTTTCAGATATTTACAAAAACTAATAGCCATTTTTAAATGCAGAAAAATACTTTATTCCGGTATAAAAACATAAGAGATCTGTATCTAAAACATAAGACCGAAGATATTCCAGATACAGTTGTTTACGCAAATACATTTTTCCAGTTTATCCGATCAGCAGAACAACTTTAAACACTATTCTAAATACTCCAATTGACAGAGAACTTCAAAAGATTGACTAATGACAGGAAATGAATTATTTCAGAAATTAAGCATCAGAGATTATTCCGGAAGTGATGCAGATAATTATGCTCAATTACTATCAACTTTATTTTTTCATTTATCAGCCAATAATGAAATTAAACAATTTTACGAATTACTAGAAATTGCAGATAGTAGAGGTAAGTTAATTTCTATAAATGATAGTACTAATATTAAGGATGAGTATTTTTACTCTGATCTTATTTTAAAATAGCTCAATTGCTATGAATCTTAGAATTCAAAGCAAAACAAATAAAAACAAACCATGGCAAACGATTTATTATATAATATTGTATTACAGATGCAAGGACAACAGAAAATACTTGCATCTGTAAATTCCGTTCAACAGAAGACAACGGACATGATCAAAAGTATCCAAAGTCAAATTTCTACTATTAGACTTACCGCTGTTATCGATCAAGTAAACAGGGTTTCAGACGCTATAAACAGTGTTAATGCACCAGGTTTAACCCTATCATCATCTATGAAAGATTTACAGGCAATGACAGGTGTGGCTGGGCAAAAACTAAAAGAAATTGAGGGTTATGCGAGATCATCTGCAAAAACCTTTGGAGGTTCAGCAGCAAATGGGATAGAATCCTACAAGCTTCTATTAGGTCAACTTTCACCAGAGATTGCGAAAGTCCCTCAGGCTCTCAAATCAATGGGTGACACTGTAGGCTATACATCGAAACTTATGGGTGGTAATACTGCATCTGCAACAGAAGTTTTAACCACAGCAATGAATCAGTACGGAATATCATTAGATAATCTTATAAAAGCATCACAAGTTATGGCAGCAATGATGAATACTATGGCAGCAGCAGCTGGTCAGGGTTCAGCGGAGCTTCCACAGATCAAACAAGCTCTTGAACAAACAGGGATGGCGGCAAAATCTGCGAATGTCTCCTTTGAAGAAACCAATGCTGCAATTCAAGTTCTTGATAAGGCTGGAAAAAAAGGAAGTGAAGGCGGAATTGCTTTGCGAAATGTACTAGCAACATTAGGGCAGGGGCGTTTTTTACCTAAAACAGTTCAAGAGGAATTTGCAAAACTTCATATTAATATTAGTTCCCTTAACGATCCGACAAAATCTTTATCACAAGGGCTAAATATTTTAAAATCACTTCTAAGTGATTCCGCTTTAATGTCTGCGACATTTGGAAAAGAAAATTCAAATGCTGCGATGGCTCTTATCTCGCAAATATCAGAAGTTGATAGATTGACGAATGCTGTAAAAGGAACTAAAACAGCTTGTGAGCAGGCAGCCATTGTAATGGAAGCGCCGGCTGAAAAAAATGCAAGATTGCAGGCGCAAGTGGATGATTTCAAAATGTCGCTTTTCAATGCAACCAACGGGATGATGGGCTATGCAACTGTTATCAGTGAAACCGCTACAATGGTAGCCGGATTAGCACCTCTCTACACTGGTGTTGCAAGTGCTATTCGATTTCTAACAAGCGCTCAAAAGATGCAAGCACTTTGGACAAACATCGTTACTGGTGCGCAATGGTTGTGGAATGCTGCAATGACTGCAAATCCAATAGGATTAGTAATTGCAGGAGTCGCAGCACTTTCAGCCACAGTAGTCGTTTGCTGGAATAAATTTGAAGGATTTAGGAAAGTAATTTTCAAAGGCTGGGAAGGTTTAAAATTATTTGGAACTGTTATAAAAGATTTTGTAGTCAATAGAATAAAAGATATGGTTTCTGGTATTACAGGTATTGGTGCAACTCTAATGGCTTTCTTTAAAGGTGATTGGCAAAAAGCTTGGGAAATTGGAATGAAAGCAACGCAAGATTTAACGGGAGCTAATACAGCGAAAAAATCGTATAATCAATTTACAAATGGCTGGGATGGAGCTATGACACTTGGAGATAAAAATTCAACTTCATATACTAAAGGGTTAAAAAAAATAGATTTAACGAATCCTACGAACGGTATCGCAACGCCTGTGGGTATTCCTGGAGCAGTTGGAACTGGCGGAGCTGGTGGCGGTGGCGGATCTGGTAAAGCAGGAAAAGAAGCTAAAAAAACATCTGATTCAATTGCAACTGGTGGAACAAAGCATAATTACATCACAATTCAGGTTAAAGAAATGAATGGCATCAAACAATATGTAGGATCAAGTTCCGATGCAACAAAGAAAGTGGGACAAGAGTTGTTGGATGAATTATTAAGACTTACTGGAACGGCAATAACTGCTGGAGTATAATGTTAAAAACAGTTTTAAAAGCATTTTACAGATGATTTAAATGGCTTTTAAAACTGTTTTATTCCTAAAATTTAGTAGTGTGTTGTGTCTTTTTTCTTCACATTTTGTTTTACGATTATTTACATTTAGATTTGCCGATTATATATTGTAAAAAGTGAAAATTTAATTTGTATGGATATTGGAAAGCTCCATCACTAAAAATTAGAGAAAATAATTAAGAAAATAAAATTTAAGAACAGAGATTAGATATACATTATTTTGAATTTTGTCAACCTAATAGAAATCCAACAAGTTGTCGAATTGATACCTCAAGATTGTGAAAAAATATCCAGCTCATATTCAGGGCCGTCAAAACCTTGCTAAAAAGCAGTAGGTAACTTTATATAACGAAGCAATGAATGTTATTAAATGCATAATAGCAAAACAAAACGATATAATTTAGTGATTTTCCTATTTGAAATATAAATTATCGAATAGTTGGTAGCAAGAGCTGATCAGCTTGAACCTTTCATAGATCCTATATTTTTACGATAAAGTTTTCTACTAATATCGATATTGAAGATTTAAAATTGAAGTAGAATTTAGTTTTAAATTTCCATTCCCGGGAAGCTGCCTTCCCCAAATTCTTTGTATTCTTTGCGCCATTTATAAGTAATGTGACTGCGTTCTTAGTTCACGTGCGAGTTCTGAGATACTAATTCGCTCGTTGCTCAATTTAACGGGCTTTGGCCTTAAAAGCAGGATAGTAGATTTTTCGCTCTAGTTTCATAGGTAAAAATTAATGTTTTATGCTTAACTCCTACTGGACGCTAAATTAGTATATCTATTACAGAGATTTTAAGAATATATGCTCAATTTTATCATAAACATTTTCAATAGATATTTACAAAAATATCAGCCTTACAAGATGCCTAAAAATAAACTAAAGAAAAACTTAATTTTTTATTAGTTTATTTAGTCATATTTGATTAGTTTTTAGGCAGTTATTAGGGTTTTGAGATCATTTGTCCTTCACTTGTCTTTGATTTATTATAGACTTAATAAACAGGCAACTCTTAAGTTCTGTATCGGAATTTGTGGCGAACTTTGGATATTCTCTTCCATAGATGTAGTTTTAAGAATATTGTTCTGCTTCATTTTTCAGTTTTATATGAGTAATTTCGGGCATTCGCAATCATGGCTTATATTTCGAGAACCTGATTATGCGGATAAGAATAGTTTGGTGTAACTTTGATTTTCAGAATATTAGCCATTGTTTATTTTTTGACTTTCCACTAAAAACTTTTAATTTTTCTTTATCAACAAAAAACTTATAATTATGAAAAAAACGATTCTTTTTGGCTTACTGCTAATCTTTGCTATATTGTTGAAAGCAGAAAGCCCTATAATTACCAAATGGAACACTAATATTAACAACGATGGTTCCACACAGATAATGATTCCTGTATTCGGATCATATAACTATACTTATACAAAAGTTGGCGACGCATCTATAATGGGTAATGGAAACGGAGGGAGTTTGGGAACATTTACGTCAAAAATAATTACTTTTCCTTCGGTAGGGGAATATATTGTAAAAATTTCGCCTATTGCTATGTTCTAATTTAACTTTTTGTCGCCAAGTAGTAATTTCCGTAACAAGTTGACAGAACTCCAACAATGGGGAACGGTGTCATGGATTCCAGATTTGAGCTATTTGTTTTATGAGTGTAAAAATTTAAAAATTACCGCTACAGATATTCCGGATTTTTCAAACGTAACAAATATGTATCACATGTTTTATTTTTGCGAGAGTTTAACTACAATCCCAAGTGCCAATAGCTGGAATACTGGAAGTGTCAGTAATATGTATGGTATGTTTCGCGATGCGATATCATTCAACCAAGATATTGGAAATTGGGACACACATAACGTTACTAATATGGCTACTATGTTTGTCAATGCATATGTCTTCAACAAAAATATAGGAAGTTGGAATACAGGGAAGGTAACCAGTATGCTGCAAATGTTTGGTAATGCAAAAAGCTTTAACCAAAACATCGGAGCTTGGAACACATCAAATGTTACCGATATGCAAGCTATGTTTTCGGGTGCAACAGCTTATAACCAAATTATGGGGAATTGGAACACCGGAAAAGTGACTACTATGTATGGTATGTTTTCAAATGCATTGGCATTCAACCACGATATCGGAAACTGGAACACATCTAATGTAACAAGTATGTTGGTTATGTTTCGTGACGCAAAAGCATTTGATCAAAACATAGGAAAGTGGCCCCTGAAAATTGGCGTGGATTTAACAAACCTATTCACAAGCTCTGGAATGAGTTGTGAAAATTATAGTAGGACTTTAAAAGGCTGGGCAGAGAATAACATTACACCTAACAATATTATAATGTCAGCACAGGATGTAAAATACGGACCTGCCGGGCTAACACATAGAACAGAGTTGGTAATTGGAAAAGGTTGGAATATTTCAGGAGATTCTTTTGATCCGGCATGCATATTAAATCTCGCAGCAAACGATTTCACAAATAAGAATAAAAGTCTGAGCGTTTATCCAAATCCGGTCAATAGCATTCTCAATTTTTCGGAAGAAGTTTCCAATATCAAAATAACAGATGTTTCGGGGAAAGTTGTAAAACAAAATTTTGCTTCCGGGAAATCGGTTGATATTGCGGATCTTAAAAAGGGAATTTATATAATTACTAGCACTACAAAATCTGGAGATAGTAGTAGTAAAAAAATTATCAAAGATTAATTACTTTTTATTTCTTTAAATTATAAGGTTGGGAAAAGTTTTTTGAATACAAAAACCCTTTCAGATTTCATTGTATAAAATGATTTACTTTTTGGTAAAACTAGAATCTATTTATTCAGCAAAATTAAATATTCCAAAAACCTCAAAGTCACAATCATTTTTCATAATTAATAGTGAAAAAATACTTCCGGTCAATAATTACCCATATTGACCCAGATATAATTTGTATCTAACGCAGCTAGATGATTATATTTGAATCGGACATCTACTAAGTAAACATGCAGAAGCGTGATAATATCAAAAGTGGCTAACCTTATTTGCCGGCGGAAATATGATGAGCGAATTAATTGTTTATCTAGATCAGTTGGAATGTCAGTGAACAAATAACAAATCTTTTACGATTTTAAAAGATTACGATTGTTTCTGGCAATATAAATAAGAAGTTTACGGGAGTAAATTGGAACTTTACCAATCCTGAATGTAGGAATTTTGCCAGAAGAAGACCAGTTAATGATTGTTTGAACTGTCGTGCTAAACATTTCTGCAACTTCCCGTTGACGCATTTGATCTTCTGGCGGTGGGTAATAGTAGGGGGATAGGATATCATCATTTGATACCTCAATTTGCAGTTCTTTTTCAGACTTTGACTGTAAACCGTCTTTGATGAATTTAGCCATTTTTTTATTTTTATTAGATTCAAAATTCACATTAAGAAATAGAATAATTTAATGATGACTTTTATTTACTTGGTTTGTCTGACTTTGGCCATTATGGAATAAACTGAACATATCTCTGACACATATCTCTCCAGATATTTATGCTATCATTTTTTCACTTGTTTTTGTTCTATGGTACCCATTTAATTTTGAAAATGTTTTAATTTTTATTGTCATCTATAGCTAATACATTCCATTTATCAAGCTCCCGCTTATGATGTTGCTCTGATATTTTAACATATCTTCTAAAACTTTTCTCGTCCTTGGAGTTGGTCTGTGCTTTAACAATCCTTTCGGGAATATCTAGAAACAAACTATTAGTAATAAACGTTTTCCTGCCAGTATGACTTGTAATTATATCACATTTTCTAAATGTTTCGTCAAATCTTTTTGAGCCACAATAACGTGTTAATTGAACTTCCTCGGTAAGACCAATTTCTTCACAACATTTTTGAATCGCTTCATTTAATTTCTGTGAAGATATCCTTGGGATGGGGTAATAAATTGTATCCTCATATTTTGCAATTAGTCTTTTAGCTAATTCTGTTAAGAATACCTGATGCTGTACTGTCTTAGTTTTTTTAACTGCAAAAGTTAAATAGTCGCCAGATACCGAAACATCATTTAAGTCGTAAATGTCAGAATGTCTCTGTCCGGTTAAAGCCAGCAGGCAATACATATCCTTTGCTCTTTCCATAGAAGCATTGTCAAACTTATGGTTATAAAGTAGCATCAGCTCTTCTGCAGTGAGATAAACAACTTCAATTTCGTCTTCTTTAGCCGCTAATTTTTTAAACTTCAATGAACTGTGATATCCTCTTTCGAAAGCCCAATTTAAAAATGCCTTTAATGTTTTGACAATTTTAGCATAGTAGTTATTCAATGTTTGTCTTTCATTATAGCAATAGTCCATAAAAATTTCCTCAAATTGATAATCAATATTATCCAGTCTCAATTCGAATTTTGTATACTTTTCAAATGCGATCAGGAAATTTTTCACAGAGCCATATTTTGTGATTGTTCCCTTTGTTTTTGTCAGTCTGGAAACTCGGATATATTCATCAAACGCATCGAAAAATCCTATAGCCACTTTAACATCATTACCTTCATACTTTTCATTTAATAATGCTTCAGTAAATGACAATTCATTATATTTGAAAAAAGAAAATATTTTTTCAACCTTCTTCTCTTCGCTAGCTATAATTTCGTTGAAAATTTCATAATCTTCATAAAATGGATTTCCCTTGTGATTTATAATAATTTGCAACTCATTATTCCAATCATCAAGTAACGTTTTAGTGGCTAAGTTTTTTCTTATTCTATGATTGCCATTTTTAACTATTAAACGCATTGGAATCAATCCGTTTAGATTGATTTTATCTTTTCTCAATTCAAAATAATATCTCATTTTAACTACTTTTTAATAGGGGGCTGAAAGGGGGGCTAACCTTTAATAGAATTCAATTAATACATATTAAAACCTATTAAAGAGTGTTCATAACTACCTGATAATCAGTAGTAAAAATAAATAAAAAATAGTTAAAAACCAAATTTACTCCAGGTGGGACCACTCTTCAAATCAAAGCACTTACAATCGGTAAGTGCTTTTTTTATTATAGTGGGTAACACATAGGTAACACAGTTATGATTATCTAATTTTGTAATTTAGTCTCCATTTGAAAGACAATCATTCCCCATTACTACAATTCTGGTTGATCAATATATTAATGCTTTATTATTACTAGTGTAAATAAACATTATGGAAAATGAGAAAATATTTGAAAAGCTAGAAGAGATTGAACAGTATTTATTGGGAATAAAAAAAATACTAAATGTTCAAGAGCTATCTAAATATACGGGATTTAAACCTTCGTATATTTATAAGCTTGTCCATCATAAGATTATACCGTTTTCTAAACCAAATGACAAGTTATTATTTCTTGATCGTGAGAAAATTGATTGGTGGCTTTAAAAAAATAAAAGTCGTTCGATAGAACAAATTCACAGTGATTAGTGCAGAAAATTCTAGATGGTAAATGATTGCTAGCCATTATTTTTTAATTTACTACGGTCTTGGACCCATAACCGAAGAGATATCGAAACATTTGGTGGAAGATTTGGAAAGAATTGTAGAACTAAATAATTATTAAATAGGTTCTCTACAAACATTTTTATTTGTGATTTAAGTCATTTGAGTCAAATTAGACAAGATACTAGCATATTTTTGTCAAATATTTATAATTAAAGCCCTTGGTAATTTACCTTTAAATATAAACAGACTTGGGATAGTTGTTTTTAGTTGGCTTCGTTTGTCTTTTGACCAAACCAAGAATTAAGCAAAGATTTTGTGATAGATTCAGAAAGGATTTTAAAAATTTCTGCAACGTAATTTTTACACTCACCTTCATTTTGGCAATCGATCTTATCAAGGAAAGTTGATTGAAGACGTACACTGCATATGAAGTTTTTAGATTCATACTTACTTATCAGAGACGATAAGTTATTTTATGATGATTAACAAAAATTTGTATATTTGCCCAGCAAAAAATAAAAATGATATCATCTAACCTTAAAAAAGCAAAGAAACAGTACTTACGCCGAACGCCGTGAGTCATTTTCCTTTGGTTAGAGATCAAAATATAGAGGAGCTTGTCATCACGACAAGCTCCTTTTTTTTACAATAATTACTAACAATTTAAATCTATTATGAAAGTATTGAAATTTGGCGGGACATCTGTTGGAAGCCCGGAGAGAATCGAAAAACTATTACCAATCATAGAATCCCAGCCGACAGATAAACACATGGTCGTTTTGTCCGCAGTCTCAGGAACTACAAATGACCTTGTAAAATTATCAGAGATGTTTTATAAAAAAGAAAACGATCTTGCCAAAAAACATATTGATATACTTTATGAGCAATATAAAAAGTTTGTAAAGCAACTTTTCAATACTAAAGCTGGAGTGGCCGAAGCAATGGCTTTTATTGATGTCATCTTTCAGCTTTTTTATCAATTTCAAGATGGTAACGAGTTTACTGCTAAAGAGGAACGTATCATTTTAGCTCAAGGAGAAATTATTTCAACAACTCTTTTTCATCTGCATTTGAAAGAAAAGGGCATTTCGTCAGTGCTAATATCCGCACTGGATTTTATGCGTATTGATGAAGATGATGAGCCATTGATAGACTATATAAGAATGAACGCTTCTGCTGAATTGGAGAAATTTGATGGTCAAAAACTATTTATTACACAAGGATTTATTTGTCGTAATCCTAAAGGCGAGATTGATAATTTGAAGAGGGGAGGATCTGACTACACCGCTTCATTAATAGGTGCTGCTCTGCAGGTTGAGGAAATCCAGATCTGGACAGATATCGATGGATTTCATAATAATGATCCAAGGCATGTTCGCAATACAAAACCTATTGCACATCTTAGTTTTGATGAAGCCGCTGAATTATCATATTTCGGGGCGAAAATCCTTCACCCGCAAAGTGTTTTTCCTGCAAGAAAATATAACGTTCCTGTGAGATTACTGGATACAATGAACACTGCTGCATTAGGGACATTGATCTCTGGAGAAATAAGCAACCTAAACAAAATAGTTGCAGTAGCAGCTAAAGACGGTATTACGGCAATTCGCATCCAGTCTTCCAGAATGCTGATGGCGTATGGTTTTCTTCGAAAAGTTTTTGAAGTCTTTGAAAGGTTTAAAACGCCGATTGACATGATCACTACTTCCGAAGTTGCCGTTTCACTGACTATAGATCAGACCGAGCATCTATCTGAAATTTTGAAAGAACTAGAATCATTCAGCACCGTAGATTTTGATAATGAACAATCCATCATCTGTATTGTAGGGGATTTTAATAAAAACAATCATGGTTATGCCAACATTGTATCTGAAGCAGTTAAACATATCCCAATACGAATGATCTCTTATGGTGGGAGTGAGAACAACATTTCTTTATTGGTTCCATCTGCTTATAAAATTGAAGCTTTAAGATCCCTGCATCACAGATTATTTTAAAAAGTGGCAGACTGTGATCTTATCTTTGCAGCGATTATTGTTTTTTGAATAGAGGAGTAACCAAATTTCAACTTTAACATAAAAATAACTTTTTCCCATTTAAAATAATATCAGATCACGATTTAAAGATAAATAACGACAAGTCAGATTCCACAACAATCTATCTGATTGCTCCAAAATCCTACAAATTATTAATAAAAGATTTTGACGTAAAATACCAAACTCTGCCTTCAGCGCCAGTTCTTTAGCTGTAAAATTGAATTATTAAAGTTTTCAAAAAGTGTAGTAATTCTACTATTGAAAAAATAAGGTCCTGGTTCTATCTTTGGTATATTAAAACAAGAAAAAAATCACTCAATATTAATATTTAAAATTTAGAAATCATGGCAAACAATTCAAGAGCTGTACTAAAATTCAACGGCGGAGCAGAACAAAAAATCCTTAAACTTAATTACGGAGTTTCCAGAAATACCGATGTTTCCGGCCGTGTGGCCTCAGACCCTTCTAACGCACTGATCAAAATCACCGTAGAAGCTACAGAAGATTCCGGAATCTTGGAAAGCTTGCTTAATGGAAAATACAAACCAACAAGTGGCGAAGTAACCTTCAATAAATCTCACGAAGAAGGAACACTCACTACTTTGAAATGGGACAACGGCTATGTGATCCAACACGAAGTTGATTATGATGCTTTGAATGAAGATAATATGTTCATCAGTTTCGTGATAAGTGCAGAGAAGATCGATTACGGTAACTCCGCTTATGATGGAATCTGGCCAGGAGCAAAATAATCTTTGATTATCAATTCTACACCAAATCATTGAAAATAATCCTGATGAAGATCCAATTTTGGTATTTTTCATCAGGATTTTTGCTTTGGCAATTGCACGACACTACCAATTTTATTCGGATGATGAGTCCTGATGCGGGAAGCAGTGAGGCGGTAAGTGAAAACAGAGGTTTTGTTTTTATTCCCGAAGTTGGTGATCAGGTAATGGTAGGATTTGTACATAATCATCCTGACAGACCATTTGTAATGGGTGGATTATATTACGTAAAAATTGCAGGAGGCGGTAAAGAACAAAATCATCTAAAAAGTATTACAACAAGAAGCGGTTGCACAATAATCATCAATGATACCGAAAATCAGGGAAGTATTACGGTAAAAGATCCGAGCGGAAATATTTGGTATATGGACGGAGCCGGAAATATAGATGTTACCGCACCAAAGAATATGAATTTTAACGTTGGGGAAAATTTTAATATTAATGTTGGGAAAAATATGTTTACAAGCGTTGGCGAAAATCAGAGCAACACCATTGGAAGTAATATCTCTACAAGTTCAGGAAATAATATCGGAATTTCAGCGGGAAATGACATAACGGAAACCGCAACAGGAAATAGGTTGGAAATGTCTAACAATAGAACGGAAATGGTAGATGAAACAATTTTTAAGAAATTCTAAAAGCTCTGAAACATTTGCTGGAGAAATAAACATAAATACCACAAAGGAAAATATGACGATGCAAAGTGCAAAAACAATAGAATGGAATAGTGGTGAACAATCTAATCTTTTTTAGTTATGGCAATTATTAAAATATCAAAAAACATGATTGTTAAAACCATAAACAAAGAAACTATCATTTGTGGGAATAAACTCGAAGAAATTACAGAAAAGAAGTGGGTTGAAGCAACTGATCCCTGCAATGCAAAATTCAGTATATTGGATCAAGGTTATGTAAATGAAGAAAATATATCCTTTGATCAAATCGATTTGAAGTTTCTACTCTTAGAACAAAAATTTTGGTCGAGTAAGCCTAAACATTCGAAAGATATTAAACTATGGAAAATCAAAAAAAAATAATTTCAGTATTCTTAATTTTTCTATATTTCTTTTTTGGTTGTAATTCACCACAACAAAATTTATCCGCAAGAAAAGAAAAAGAAGATTGTGTAAATGATTCAACTTTGTATAAAAAAGTAAACGAACAACATTTGTTGTATAAAGATTCTTTAAACAATTTATATTTAAAAGTAAACAACATTCAACTAATTGAAAATCAAAAAAAATTAAGTAATTGTCAAAAACATCCATATATTTTTGTTAAAGAAATGGCACTGAAAAATGATTCTATTGTTGGGCTTAAAAATGTAATTGATATAGTTACTTTTAAAAAGTATTCAAACAATGTTTACGCAGATCGAAACAGGATTTATTACTTTGAAACAGAAATAGCCACTTATCCTATATTTTTTGAAGTTGATATTAAACCCTCAGATAAAATAAGATTTGATTCTTTAAAAAGAAGAAATAATTAAAAATAATACTTAGATCTTAGCACCAAAACGAGTTATTTCACCAGAATAATGATGACGGAGTAACCCACGATATTGATACCCTCGGTCATTACAAAGGAAGTTTTCAGACACTGTTTACATGCCAAAACCAGAGTTTGTTTTACCAATCGCTCAACCTCAAATTGCCACCGTTATCTCCAACACTGATCCTTTGGGGACAGAATGAATCACCGTTCGCTTCGACTGGCAGCTGCACGATACGACCAATTTCATTAGAATGATGAGTCCTGATGCGGGCGGAACAGATCAAATCACCCAAAACAGGGGTTATGTAGCAATCCCGGAAGTTGGCGATCAGGTAATGGCAGGTTTTGTTCACAATCATCCGGACAGACCTTTTGTAATGGGCGGAATGTTCTATGGAGGAATAGGACTAGGCGGCGGAATGGATAACCGCGTAAAATCCATCCAGACCAGAAGCGGACACAGAATTGTTTTTACGGAAGATGAAAGTATTATTATTACGGATAAATCGGGGAGCGAAATCCATCTGGATACAACCGGAAGCAACATCAATATAACGGCTCCGGAGACGATGATACTCAATTGTAAAAATATGAATATCAATGTGAGTGAAAATATGACAACCAGTGTTGGTATGAATCAGAGCGACTCGGTAGGTATGAATAAGACGACTAGCGTAACAATGAATATTACAGAAACTGCCGGCATGAATATGTGGAAAAATGCTACACTGGACTATTCCCTAAATGCAACCAATATCTTAAAAATAGCGACTGAAAATTATTCTTATGATGCAAAAGATATTCATACCAACGCATCAGAAGGAATAGAGGTGGCAGCAACCAAAGATTACATCCAAAACAGTGAGGAGACAGTTCATAATTTGTCAGGAGAAATTGGTCATAACGCTTAAAAATTCAACAAAATGGCAGAACAAAATAAAACAGGACAGATCCAGATTTTTGCCAAGAATATAAGAGGAAATGCCAGTGGCGGAATTCTTGCAGAAAGCAGATACACCAGAAATACAGCTGGTGGAAGACACGTGCAGAATGGCGGTGGTGGCGTGAACAATGGAAACAACAGAGCCAGAAAGAGCATAGAAGAAACAAGGGTAAAAACAATAGAATGCACTACAGAGCTGGATGACGGGTCTGCAAATGACGGATCTCGAACAGGACTTCAAAAAGGTGTTTTGTACAATAAAAGTTACACATTCCAGGTTAAAGAATTTACCAACGGAGAACCTAAAAATCCAAACAGTATAAAGTGGGCACTCAGCTACACAGATCCTGAAACAGGCCAGCACACAGAGAATATTCTGATCAATAAAAATTTTACAGGAAAGCAGATCAGTATCAATTTTAGTTCTACAGGATATTGTGGTAGAAATCTGGAAATGAAGGCGTACATCTCAGAGGCTGACTCTGAAGGTAAGTTGCCAATTTTTATGCACAACAGATTCAGATGGTTTGACGGAAAGATCATTAATGACGAAATAAAATTGAGAGTGGATGACGGAAAACCGTGGCTCATCAATCAGAGTGGAACATCACTATGCGGAATGGCTTGTCTGTTTTATTTATTTGCAAGAGATCGATCAGCTCAATATCAGCAGTTTGCTAAAGAACTTTTCAGAACCGGAGAAGCCACTTGCAATCAGTATACAGCCAAACCTGCAGATGTTGTATTGAACAAAAACCCTAATGATAGTGATTATCCGAAGCATTGGGTACAGGCTCTCAACAAATATGTCATAATGCCTTATGTAGATTATGTGACAATGGCAAGTGTACGAAATACAGAAAACGGCTTCTACAAAGGCGGAGACGAGGAGTTTTGGGCTATCAACTGGCCCAATGTAATGACCGGTCTTTCGGAAGATCTCTTAGGATATAGTGAAGTTAAGTCAAACGGGACCTACAATCCCATCAAAAAATCCACATATTATCATAAACCGACAACGTGGAAGATAATTGAGGATATCAATAAGCAGATTGCCGACGGATATAAAATAATATTGATGATAGATTCCGATCTGATCTCTCCGGATGAAGATAACATCTGGAATATGTTCCAACTGGAATATCACTGGGTGGTTTTGGAAACTCCAATTTTCGCACTTCCCAATCTTAACGCTGCAGGCGAAACCTTTTACAAAATAGATTTTAAGGTCTATTCCTGGGGCGGAAATACATATTATTTGAACGACCTGTCTCTATGGAACATTTCATAAACAATTATTATGGCTATATTAAAGTTAAGTAGACTAGCATATCTTATCGTTTTACTCTTATCGTTTTCCTGCCAAAAAACGGTTGTAAAGACTTATGATAATGATGATTGTGATGTTTACGCCGCAGGAAAGAAAGGTTTCTGGATTGACATTTATTCAAAAAGTTTAAAAGAAAATGAGATTGAATTTAAATTTGAAGGAAAGCTTGTAATTCCTCAAAATAAAGAAATTGCGACTGCACACATTAGTTATTTCATTAATGAAGATCTAAAGCTTCAAGACACCTTAACAATCGCTTACAAAGGTGAAATTTACAAGATCTATGATTTTAAGAATCTGAAAGAAACGGCAATTGATGGTTCTAATCATAAAAATGTTGAGATATGCAGAGTTTCTACAGCCAAAATCAATGGAAAAGTGATTCAGGATTCCCGTAATAATATTCTTAAAGTAGATCTTGATTAATTAAATTATTTCAATCGAATGTAACCCAAAAGTTCCTCAAACAAAATGCCTTGATTCTCAGTCAATGAGTAATATTTATCGAATAAAATTAGATTGTAACTTTCATATTCCCTTTCCAAAGTGCTTATCACATCTGATGCGTAATCTTTAATTTTCGAAGTGCTGTATTAAAATGTAGTGAATTTCGAAATTTTGACTTAAATTCCCCTTGGTTTTCATCCCATTCAGATAGGTTACAATGATAAGGTGTTGAGTAAAACTTACATTTCAGGTTAATTGTTACGCGTAAGTAAATTGGAGAAAGACCATTTTTTAAAGCATTTTTTTTTGCAAATAATTTTGATACTAGAATTCATCTTGACAGATTTTTAGTTTAACATGAGTACAACATGTTATATTTTTTTGTGAAACTTGATGAAACCAAAAATAAAAAACAAAAGATTTAACTATAAGATTATCAACGACTTTGAATCTAAATGAAATAGATTGAAACTCGTCTTTTTCGTTCTCATAATCAGGTTGTCCCTAGTTCGAGCTTAGGTGGGACCATAATAAAATAATTTAATACACTGGTATTCAATGGTTTGTTTTTTTTTATTGGGGCTGGTATTTTATAAAGGAAATCTTGATCATCCACAATATTCAGGCAGTATCAAAAAAAATTATTGGTTTAAAAATAATAATCCTGTCTTGGGAGCAAGACGAGCGTATGTTCAAACACTTTTATCGATGATCTAGTTCATCTTAGTCAAATCGAAAGTGAACGGGAGGATTTTTTGTACGACGAAACTTAGGATTAAGAATGCATTCAGTCCTTCCATAATTATATCTATATTTGAGTATGAATATTTATGAAATATCAAATCCTGAATTCAAAAAAGAAATTGCAGCTACCGGCGATTTAAAACTATTTCCTGCAGGTACGGTTATTTTAGATATCAACTCCTATGTTAATTACATTCCATTGGTAATGTCTGGCAGTGTGAAGGTCGTAAGAACGGAAGAGGATGGGAGAGAAATCCTTTTGTATTATCTTACGCCCGGGGAAAGTTGTATCTCATCAATACTTTCAGGGCTTACTCAAGGCACTTCCAAGGTTAAGGCAGTGGTAGAAGAGGACGCTGAAATTCTGATGCTGTCACTTCCCAAAGCCAAGGAATGGCTCACAAAATATCCGGAATGGTCTACCTTTGTTTTTGAGCTTTATCATAAAAGATTTGAGGATTTGGTCAATATGGTCAATTCAATTGCTTTCCAAAAAGTAGATGCTCGACTATTATATTTATTAGACCAAAAGTCAAAACTGTATAAATCAAAAGAACTTTCCGTTACCCATCAACAGCTTGCAGACGAACTCGGCATTACTAGAGAAGCAGTAAGCCGTGTCCTGAAACAGATAGAAACTGAAGGTAAAATAAAACTTTCCCGAAATAAAATTACACTATTGTAACTTACATCACTGACTGACTTTTATCTCCTCCATAAATTTGCATTATAAATTTTAAAACCAATAAAATGTTAGATGCAATAAAAAACCTTTTCGGGATGGATAAAACCGATTACGCTGCCCTTGTAAAAGAAGGTGCTCTTATTTTGGATGTAAGAAGCAAAAGCGAATATGCGGGAGGACATATCAAAAATTCTATTAACATTCCCGTCAACGAACTTCAAAACAATCTTTCTAAATTAAAAAACAAAGACAAAACCATTATTACCTGTTGCGCATCGGGGATGAGAAGTGCTTCTGCAAAGAATGTTCTAGAGAATAACGGTTACAAAAATGTACACAACGGCGGAGGATGGAGTAGTTTAAATAATAAATTATAATCCGATGGAAGCACATTATTACAACGTAGATATTTCTTGGAAAAACGATCGTAAAGGCGAAATGTCTTCACCGGAACTTTTACAAAATGTCGAAATAGCAACGCCTCCTCAATTTCCCAAAGGAATTGAAGGAATCTGGTCGCCGGAACATTTATTTACCGCAGCAGTAAGCAGTTGTTTGATGACAACTTTCCTCGCAATTGCAGAAAACTCAATATTAGAATTTGAAAATTTTGAATGCAAATCTAAAGGAAAACTGGAGCAGGTTGAAGGCAAATTTCTGATGACCGAAGTGATTTTGGAACTTGTTGTCACCATCAAAAATGAATCAGACAGAGAAAAAGCCGAGAAAGTTTTGCAGAAATCGGAAGCCAATTGCTTGATTTCCAATTCTGTGAAATCTAAAATCACGATGATTCCTCAAATCAAATTAAAATAAATGTCTCCGTATGTTTTTTAATTGTTACCGTCTTTAATGGCGGTTTTTTTTGTCCCCAAAATGAAATCAATTGTTGTTCTAGATTATCTTCTTATGTGATAAAGGTTACTGTGCAACAGTTTTCAGCGGTATAACTTTGTCAAAAATTAAAGATTATGCAAAGAGTCTGGGTACTTATTTTATCATTAAGCTTATTTCAAAACGTATTTTCCCAAGATACCATCAGGATTTCCAAAACAGAATTGGAACAAAAAATTCTGGATAACAATCTTCAGGTAAAAATGGCGCAAAAAGAAGCCGAACTAGCCGATGCCGAACTTTTGGGAACAAGAGCGATGTATCTCCCGAATATCAATGCCTCTTATACGTTTTCAAATACCAACAATCCGTTGTATGCATTTGGTTCAAAACTCAATCAGGAACGTATTACGATGACGGATTTCAATCCAGACAATCTTAATTCTCCGAAAAGCATTTCCAACTTTGCCACCAAATTAGAAATTCAGCAACCCATCATCAATATGGATGCAGTTTATCAAAAGAAGGCCGGACAGGTAAAATCCGAAGTCCTGAAAATAAAATCCGAAAGAACCAAAGAATACGTTCAGTTCGAACTCAAAAAAGCATATATGACCTTGCAAATGGCGTACAAAATGGCAGAAACTTTAGAAAATGCGAGAACAACAACATTGGCAAACAAAAAAGTGATTGACAATTATTACAAAAACGGTATCATTCAGAAATCAGAAGTTTTATATATGGATGTACGTCTGAAAGAAATTGAAAATTACATACAGTTCGCCAAATCCAATGTCAAAAACGCCTCCGATTATCTCTATTTTCTGTTGGATGAAAATTACCATAACAAAGTCTTGAAGCCCTTAGAATCATTAGAATATCAGGAAAATATAGTAGAAAATAATCCCACTCTGAATATTAACAGAAAAGATTTGCAAGCCTACCAAAAATCTTTGGAAGCCTACGATTTGATGATAAAATCTTCCAAAGCCAAATTTCTCCCGAAACTCAATGCTTTCGGAAGCTTCGAAATGTATGACAACAAAATCGCACAGTTCGATGCCAACGGATATTTAGCCGGAATTCAACTTTCGTGGAATGTTTTCGACGGTCTCAAAGCCAAAAGTGAGCAGCAGAAATTCAAAGCCGAACTGAGCAAAGCACAAACCGAGATTCTGCAATACCAAAAACAAAGCGAGCTGGAACTCAATAAAACTTCCAGACAGGTTCAGGATGCCGAGAACAAAGTAAACCTCACCAAACTCGCTTGGGAACAAAGCAAAGAAGCCTACAGAATCCGAAAAAACCGCTACGATCAGGGGCTCGAAAAGTCCGCAGATTTGCTCACTTCCGAAACCCAGATGTCACAGAAAGAATTAGAGCATATTCAGGCAATTTTCGAGTACAACACTGCTGTAGAATATTACAAATTTTTGAAAAATTAGTCATTGCGAGGAACGAAGCAATCTAAAAAAGAGTGAAATGTATTTTTTTTAGGAGCTATTTCCCGCTGTCCACTGTATCTTTTTCTTTTTGCCAATGCTTTTCCCCTTCCAAAAAGAAAAAGGATACCGTTCCCATCGGGGGCTATGATTAAAGTTCCGCCAAAAAATCGTAAAACGACGATTCAACAAGTTTCAGAAAACAAATAAAATCAACATTATGAGAACATATATTTATTCCGGTCTTATTCTGTCAGCAGTTCTTTTGAGCAGCTGCTCGTCCGACGATAAAAAATCTGTCCAAAACACAGATGCTCCCATTTCGGTTACAGTCAATCAATCAACTACCAATTCCACAGGTTCATCAGCAACCGCCACAGGAAAATTGGTTGCCAGAAATTCCGTGAATGTTTCTACAAGAATGATGGGTTATATCACCTCGATGCGTGGAGAAGTTGGTCAAAACGTAACAGCAGGACAGGCTTTGGTAAGCATTAATTCTACCGACATTCAGGCAAAAGGCGGACAAGCCAATGCGCAGATTTCCCAAGCTCAAGCTGGTTATAATATAGCTAAAAAAGACTACGAAAGATTCCAGAATCTGTACAAAAATCAAAGTGCGTCTCAAAAAGAATTAGACGATATGAGAGCACGCTACGAAATGGCTCAAGCCGGTTTACAGGCAGCCCAGCAAATGAAAAACGAAGTCAATTCACAGTACAAATATACCAACATTACCGCTCCGATTTCCGGAACCATCACCGCGAAATTTGCAGAGCAAGGCGATATGGCAAGTCCGGGAATGCCACTTTTGACGATAGAATCTTCAGGAAGTTTACAAGCTCAGGTTTTGGTTTCAGAAAAAGACATTACAATGATTACTCAAGGAATGAGCGTTCAGGTCACCTTAAAATCGATCAACAAAACAGTGTCCGGAACAGTTTCCGAAATCAGCAAATCAGCCACCAACACAGGCGGACAATATATGGTGAAAATCAATATTCCTGCATCAAAAGAATTGCTCCCGGGAATGTTTGTCAATGTGCAGTTTCCATTTAAAAATTCCGGAAAAACCAATCAGGATTTTCAGGAAAACATAATGATTCCAAAATCTGCTTTGGTAGAAAACGGACAATTAACGGGAGTTTATGTGGTAAGTTCACAAAATGCTGCTGATATAGAGTGTAAGGGATTATTTCTTAATGCCGACTCTGGTTTTGACAGTAAAAAACTTAGAGATATGCTGTATAAAAAAGAAATTATTGGAAATATCAAAGGGAATCCTCGTAACAGGGATACAAAGAATGAAAAATATTTTGATAATGAGTTGTATAAAAGAAGATTCAAAATAGAAAAAGCAAATGCATGGCTTGATAGCTTCAAAGCTTTATTAGTAAGATTTGAGACTTTGAATATTACTTGGACAAATCTACATTATCTCGCTTTCTCTATCTTGTTTCTCAGAAAAATAAAAGTTTAAACAGGTTTTATATTTAAAAACTGTTCATCATAAAATTCTGGATGAACAAATTAAAAAGGATTAATAAAAAACTTTGCACTTCTGCGTTTAACTTATTACCTTCGTTAGTATCTGAAAAGATACAATCAAAAAAATGACGAAAAATGAAGCTTTAAAAAACTGGATAGAACAGTATTCTGAATCTTTGCTGAGAAGAGCAATTTTTCTGCTTTCAGATACCATTGAAGCGGAAGATATCGTTCAGGAAGTTTTCATTGCTGCTTTTTCATCCTACGATTCTTTTGAAGGAAAAAGTACGCCTAAGACTTGGCTCAACACGATTCTCAACAATAAAGTCGCTGATTTTTACCGTAAAAAATACAAATCGGAACCACAGATTAAACTCGACCATTTCTTTGACGAAACAGGCTCCTGGAAAAATGATACGGTTTTAAATGACTGGAATGTTTCTAACCCGGAAGCTGAACTTCTGGACAATCAGGATTTTAATAAAAGTCTAGAAGATTGCATCGAAGATTTGCCTTCCCGATGGAAGATCCCGATGAAACTTTATTATCTAGAAGAAAAAAAAGCACCCGAAGTGAGTCAGGAATTGGATATCTCTACGACTAATCTTTGGAAGATTTTACAACGAACCAGAATGCAGCTGAGAGAATGTCTGGAAATTAACTGGTTTTCAAAATCATAAGGAATAAAAAATGTTTAGAAAAATAATACATATTTTCTTTTTACCATGCAGTACAGCAACTTTACTGATGGAAAAACGCAATGCAAAGAATATTTCGCCAAAAGAAAACTGGCAACTTTCTATGCATATAATGATTTGCAAATGGTGCAAGGCTTATGAAGAAAAACTGAAAATTTTAGATTCTATTTTAAAAAATAAATGGTTTGGAGAAGAAAAAAACGATTTGAATGATACAGATATTCAGGAATTTAAAGATAAAATATTTAGAAAACTAGATTTTTAAGAAAGAAACTGTCAGGATTTTGTAATTGTTGCGACTATAGTTTTGAAAATAATAAATATTAATTCAAAAATCTAAGAACAATGCAACAGACATCACAACACAAAGGTTTGCCAACGTACAAAATCGGTTATTACATTTCGCTTTTCGGGGCAGCAATTATTTTACTTTGGATTGGGGCTTTCAAATTTACGCCTACCGAAGCAGCAGCGATAAAACCTTTGGTAGAAAACCATTTTCTCACGTTTTTCGTATATGATATTATGAGCGCCCAAGCGGTTTCTAATATAATCGGAGTGATAGAAATTATCATTGCCTTGTTATTAATCTTTAGCGTGAAATTTGCATCTCTTAAAAAGTTTGCAGGTATCGGAATGGTGGTTACCTTTTTGGTAACATTAAGCTACCTCTTTACAATACCTAATGTTTGGCATATTGTTGACGGCGTTCCGGTTACAGATTTTTTTATTCTTAAAGATTTGATGCTTTTAGGATTTGGTTTAATGCTTTTAAATGGAAAAAATGAACACACATAATAAAACAAAAATGAAAAATATATTCACATTTCTCGGAATGGTTCTGGGAATTGCAGTCTTCGCAACAAGCTGCGGAGATGCAAAACAACAATCTTCATCAATTAAAAAAGAGAATGAGATCACTATGAATGCTAAAAATGTAAAAGAAGTTTATTTTGCAGGCGGTTGCTTTTGGGGAACTGAGCATTTTTTTCAACAAATCAGAGGAGTTGTAGAAACTGAAGTTGGGTATGCCAACGGAAATAAGAAAAATCCTACTTATGAGGAAGTTATAAGTCATACTACAGGTTTTGCCGAAACGGTAAAAGTAAAATACGACCCGGAACAGGTTGACCTTAAACTTCTGATCGATCTTTATTTTAAAACGATAGATCCTACGAGTTTAAACAAGCAGGGAAATGATAGAGGTGACCAATACAGAACGGGTATTTATTCTACCGACAAGGAAACTGAAGCTATTATTAAAGGAGAAGTTCAGAAATTAGCGAAAAATTACAGCAAACCTGTGGTTGTAGAAACGATTCCGTTGAAAAACTTCTACAGTGCAGAAACGTATCATCAGGATTATTTAGATAAAAATCCAGGAGGTTATTGTCACATTGAGCCGGGATTATTTGAAATGGCAAAAAATGCAAACCCGCTTCCAAAAGCTAAATATCAAAAACAGGATAAAGAAGTTTTAAAGAAAAAACTGACTGCCGAACAATATAAAGTGACGCAGGAAAATGCAACGGAAAGACCTTACTCTAATGAATATGACAAAGAATTCCGTGAAGGAATTTATGTAGATATCACAACGGGGGAACCGTTATTTATTTCAACCGATAAATTTGAATCAGGTTGTGGATGGCCAAGTTTCTCGAAACCTATTTCTAAAAATGTTATCGACGAAAAAACCGATAATTCAATTGGAATGGCAAGAACTGAGGTGAGAAGTAAAACCGGAGACGCTCATTTGGGACACGTTTTTGATGATGGACCGAAAGATAAAGGTGGTTTGAGATATTGTATCAATTCTGCTTCATTACAGTTTGTTCCAAAAGCAGAAATGAAAGAAAAAGGATATGGAGAATATATTTCTCTTCTTAATAAAAAGTAAAAAATATTTCAGGAATAGTAATGATGGTCGGAAGAAATTCCGATCATTTTTTATGTTATCTATTTCAAATCTATTAGTTCAAAAACTCAGAAGTGTTAATTTTTACACAATATTCACTCCCAAGATATAATGGATCACCGTGCTTCTCTGACCAGAAACCATCCAACACATTCTCATTAATACAGCGGTAAACAGCAACTCCTTTGTAAAGACGAAAATCTTCACCTTGGTAATTAAAATTGATAACTAAAATGTCATTTTTAAAAAATCCAGTTCCGTTCTGTTCGTGGTCGCCAATCAACCACTGTGCAATAATGCGGTTATTCTCATCGAGAGATAATGTTAATATACCGTGATAACTGATATTTTCACTCGCCTCCTGATTGCTTCCCTGAACAGAATAGCTACCCACTAAATCCTCTATTGTCATTGATTTACTTTTAAGGAGAACAAATGTAGAAACTTTTTATCTTGTTAAGATCAGAAGGTAAACTGTTTAATATTTATTTTTGTTTTAGATTTGCTGTTATGTTGTATGTATTTTTGATAATGAATCTCATCGCTTTCACCGTTTTCGGATTAGATAAATGGAAGGCAACCCAACATAAAAGACGAATTTCGGAGTTTTCTTTGCTGATTCTCACGTTTTTGGGAGGAACGGTTGGCGCTATTTTAGGAATGATAATTTTCAGACATAAAGTGTCAAAAAAAAGTTTTCTGTGGAAATTTGGAATTATTATTTTAGTACAGATCTTTATTATTTTACCTGTTGTGCATTTAGGAATTAAACAATAAAAGATTGTTCATTTGGTTCAAAAACCGTATATTTATTTGACTACCAATCATTTAAATACATGAACAATCTTATTCAAAACTACAAAATTATTTTAGAAGAATTGATAAATACTTGCAGTCATATTAAGACTAAACCTCAGATCAGAGTTCCAAAACTTTCTGATTTAGAACTTGTAGCTTTAAATATTACAGCAGAATACATGTCGATAAACTCTGAATTACAACTGTTTAGATACATTTCAAAAACAGAATTAGAACAAAAAATAGAAAGAAGCGTTTATAACAGAAGAAAGCGAAAATTGTTTTTCTACTTAGAAGAAATACGCAGAGTTTTGAGTGCAAAGTTTTCTGATTTTACAAACGTTTTTATTGTTGATTCAACACCATTGGAGATATGTAAAATAAGTAGGGCAAATCGCAGTGGAATTTGTTCCACAGAAAATATTCGTCCGGAATTTGGATATTGTGCTGCACAAAAAACACGATATTTCGGCTATAAATTACATGCTGTCTGCGACAAAAACGGTGTTTTTCATTCCTTCGATTTTTCTCCGGCAAACGTTCATGACATAAATTATCTGAAGGATATAAAAGAAAACTTCAAAAACTGTTTACTGATAGGCGACAGAGGATATATTAGCGAAAAATTAAGGGTTGATCTGTTCAATTACTCAAACATTAAACTTTCTGTTCCAATGAGAAAAAATCAACATGAATTTGTATCGTTTTCGAAAGTAAAATCTAAAATTAGAAAACGGATTGAAACAGCTATATCACAACTGAGCGGACAATTTTTACTACACATCAATTTAGCAAAAACTTTTGAAGGGTTGGCAACCAGAATTACCTCTAAAATCACTTCTTTTACAATGATACAATATCTTAATTTCTTTATATTTAAAAGAAGTTTAAACAAAATAAAAATTAATTTATCCTAAATGCACAACAGGTTAAAAAAGTAAAATTATGTTTTTTCAACACATTTACGATAAAAGTTTAGCACAGAGTAGTTATCTTATCGGTTGTCAGGCCAAAGGAGAGGCAATTGTTATTGATGCCAAAAGGGATATTGATACGTATCTTCAGGTGGCAGAAGAAAATAATCTCAAAATTACGCATATCGCAGAAACGCATATTCATGCAGATTTTCTGTCTGGTTCTCGTGAGCTGGCGGAAGTTACAGGTGCAGAATTATACCTTTCTGATGAAGGTGGTAAAGATTGGCAATATGAGTTTCCTCACGTAGGTCTGAAAAACGGGGATACAATTAAAGTAGGAAATCTTACACTAAAAGTCATTCACACACCCGGGCATACACCGGAAAGCATTAGCTTTCTTCTTACAGATCATCCTGCGGCGGATGAACCGGTAATGATTTTCACAGGAGATTTCGTTTTCGTAGGCGACATCGGAAGACCTGATCTGCTGGAAAAAGCAGCCGGAATTGTCGGAACTCAGGAAAAAGGAGCTAAAGAGATGTACCATTCCGTGCAGGATTTCAGCAAGTTGCCTGAATTTATTCAGGTTTGGCCAGGACATGGAGCCGGTTCTGCTTGTGGAAAATCTTTGGGAGCGGTACCTAGTTCTACCGTCGGTTATGAGAAGATCCGCAACTGGGCATTTCAATATGAAGATAACGAAGAAGGTTTTGTCAACTATTTATTGGAAGGTCAGCCGGAACCACCGAAATATTTTGCAATGATGAAGAAGCTCAATAAATTAGAAAGACCTTTGTTACCAGAAGTTCCAAAGCAGAAGAAACTTTCCAAGAAGGAGTTTTTGAATGCTTACCATGACGGAGTAAAAATAATTGATACCCGAAATAAGGTCGATTTTGCCATAGGTTTTATTCCCGCAAGTATCAATATTCAAGATAATAATTCCTTTTCTACGTGGATGGGATGGTTGATCGATTATTCAGAACCCTTTATTTTGGTCGCTCAGGACCATCAGATGGAAGATCTTACCCGAAAGCTTATGAGAATCGGAATGGATCATATGATGGGCTACATTGATGATATCGATCATCTGGAATTAGAACTTCACAAGGCTGATGTGATTGATATTTCAGAATTCAAATCATATTTGAATAAAGATCATATACAGATTGTAGATGTGCGAGGCAAAACAGAATTTGACGAAGGTCACATTAAAGGAGCCGAAAATATTTTCGTAGGTACGCTTCCTGACAATCTTTACAAAATGAATAAGGATAAGCCAGTCGTTATACACTGCCAGAGCGGTGATAGAGCTACAATTGCTTATTCTATTCTCAGAAAGAACGGTTTTACCAATGTTAAAAATTATGCAGGAGGAATGAAAGAATGGAAAGAAATGGAAAATCCTGTTACAAATAAAAATGTTTAAAATGATGCAGAATATATTTAAAAATTGGAACTTTGTTCGAATACTGCGCTTGGCAATGGGAATATTCCTGGTGGTAGAAGCCGTGAAATCAGGAATGTGGCTGTTGGTCTTCGTTGGAGCAGTTTTTGTAGCAATGCCTTTATTGAATATCGGCTGTTGTGCTACAGGAAACTGTTCTGTCCCGACAAGAAATTCAAAAAATAATAAGGACGAGGTCGAATATGAAGAAATCAAATAAAATCTGAAAAAATGAATAAATTTCAAGAACTTATCAATCAGGATAAGCCTGTTTTAGTAGACTTTTTTGCAGAATGGTGTGGTCCGTGTAAAATGCAGGCTCCTATTCTTCAGGATCTAAAAAAGAAAATAGGAGACTCTGCCAATATCGTCAAAATTGATATTGATAAAAATCAGGCGGTTGCAGCTCAGTTCGGAATCCGTAGTGTGCCTACCTTGATGATTTTTAAAGCAGGTGAAGTTAAATGGAAACAGTCCGGTGTCTTTCAGGCAGATGAATTGGAGAGATTAATAAAGCAAAACAGCTAAAATGTATAAAAACCTAATTGTTGCATTTTTTCTCATCGTACTCACAGGATGTGGAAAAGCACAAAACAATAAAAAAGGAAGTAGTCTTACTGCAACAGAATTTTCTCAAAAATTAGATCAGACCAAAGATGCACAATTGGTCGATGTGAGAACGTCGGGAGAATTCCGTAACGGACATCTCAAAAATGCAATGAACATTGATTGGACTGCCGGAGATTTTGCTGAAAAAGCAAAAGCTTTAGATAAAGATAAACCTGTATTCGTGTACTGTATGAGCGGACCGAGAAGTTCTGCTGCCGCTGAAAAACTCACAGAAATGGGCTTTAAAAATGTCTATGAAATGAATGGTGGAATGATGAAATGGAGAAATGCCAGTCTTCCCGAAATCAAAGCCTCCACTTCAGCCGGAATGAGTCTTGCCCAGTACAACGAAATGCTGAAAAGTAATACACCTGTTTTAGTAGATTTCTATGCAGAATGGTGCGCACCGTGCAAAAAAATGGAACCATATTTAAAAAAAATGGCTTCGGAAATGCCGGATAAATTGAAAATAATCAGAATCAATGTGGATGAAAACACAGAACTTTGCAAAGAGCTGAATGTTTCTGCACTCCCGGTTTTGAAACTGTACAACAATAACAAGATAGTCTGGGAAAACCTTGGTTTTGTAACGGAAGAGAAAGTTAGAAAACAAATTTCCAAATAAAACTATTTTATAAAGTCTGTTAATATTTTTGAGATAACTATATAAACCTCTACTTTTGTCTCAATGACCTCCAGGAAGTTACATATCAATCATACAATGAGAAGCATCATCGGAATGTTTTTCATTGTATGCATTTTGATTTCTTCGTGTGCCGTAAAGTATGGTATCAAAAACCTGCTCAATGTATCTCCGACTTCTAAAAGTCAAAGTCATTCTTCGGTTCCAAAAGACAGATTCACCACCACAACTTCTGTTTCGCAATGTAATTTCTGTAAGGAAAATGAAATGACGGCAAAAAACGATACCCAATTTGCCGTTTCGGATTTTCACGAGATTGCTGCATTTACATTTATTCTTTTTGCAGGCGCTTTTCTTTTTGTCAGTATTCCGAAACATCCTGTCTACAGCTCTTCCAAAATAGGGAATGCTGTTCCCATCTTTATACAATACCGCAAACTTATCATTTGATTTAAAATTGATTCAATCTGTTAGCAATAGCAGATGTAAATGATTTTATTTTTTTAAATCCTAACCGGAAAATTTTTGGTTAGCTATTAATTTCTAAAAAATGATAAGAAAAAGTCTTTCAGTCCTTTTCTTGGGACTGACAGCACAACACCCCTGTCCTTTTTTTCAGATGAATGAGTGTTCGATGCTTTTTCTCCCAAAGATAAAATTCTTGAAAGACCTTCCGAAGAAATAGAAGAAGGAAAAATACAAACCTCAAAAAAATAACAAAATGAATACAGTTTTAAAAACGAAAACAAATATTTTTATCCTGATTATGGCATTGATTTCTTTTGAACTCAACGCAAGACCGATTTCTTTTCTTAATGAAGATAAAATTTTGGTTTATCCTGAAAAAACAAAGGATAATGAAGACCTCATTCTGATTGACGAAAACGGAAAAAAAGTGGTATTGAGCGAACTGAAAGGAAAGGTGGTTTTTGTGAATTTCTGGGCAACTTGGTGCAGACCTTGTGTGGAAGAAATGCCGACCATCAGTAATCTCAAAAACAAATTTAAAGGAAATGACAACATCGTCTTTGTGCTTCTAAATGTGGAAGCCAATCTTGCGAAATCCAAGAAATTTATGAAAGATAAAAACTTTGATCTGCCCGTCTATGTAGCAGGGAACACCATTCCCTCAAAGTATTTTCAGGGTGCTATTCCTACGACATTGATCTTTAATAAGGATGGCGAACTTGAGGCGCAAATTCAAGGTGGCAGAGATTTTGACCAGCCTGAAATTTACGAAGCTTTAAAAACCTTAACTGAAAAATAATTTAAAAACTAAACAATGGAAAAATTTAAAATATGGCTTAGGAAGAACTGGAGCACGACGCTTCTGTTCACGGCATTTGTGGTTTTATTGTTAAGCCCTGATGCAAAAGCGTGGTTGATGCGACAAATTATTTCGACAGGTCTGCTTAATTCGAAAATCAAAGAAAAACCTGCCGAACAGCTTGCGACCGAAAATATTGCAAGTATATCTCAAAACTTTAGTGTACAAGATGAAAGCGGAAAAATTATCAATACCTCCGAACTGAAAGGAAAGGTGGTTTTTATTAACTTCTGGGCATCGTGGTGTCCACCGTGTCGGGCAGAATTTCCTTCAATTCAGAAATTTTATGATAAGTACAATTCAAATAAAGATTTGGTTTTCCTCACTGTAAATCTTGATGATGAAGTGGCATCAGGAAAAACGTACCTCGAAAAAGAAAAGTTCAACGTTCCGTTTTTAATTCCCAATGGGAATATTCCTAATGAATATTTCAGCGGTTCACTCCCAACTACGGTAGTTTTAGATAAAGCTGGAAAAGTGAGGATGCATCACGCCGGAATGGCAGATTACAGCAAAGATTCGTTTTACGACGAAATCAATCAACTTCTAAAAGAATAAAAAATGAAAAATTTAATAAGAATATTTATTTTGTCAACAATGCTGATGGCATTGAAAACTTTCGCCCAAGAATCTTCCTCTGTTTATCAACCTGCAAAATTGAGCAAAAAAGAGTATAAAGTATTGTATGTGATCAATGAATCTGATGAAAATAAGATCAGGGCAATTATTAGAAATATCAATAATGCATTGGAAGACCCAAGACTTAAGGGAAAACTGAAAGTGGAATTGCTGGCTTTCGGTGGGGGCGTAGAAATGTACAGAAAAAAGAATCCATATGGATCTCTTTTGATAGACCTTAAAAATAAAGGTGTTACGATGGTCCAGTGTGAAAATACGCTTCGGGAAAAGCAGATAGACCAATCGGAACTTTTCGAATTTGTGAATTATACATCCAGCGGAAATGGAGAAATGATTCTGAGACACGATGAAGGCTGGGCAATTATTAAACCTTAAAAATAAAATTATTAATAAGATTGATCAACGGTGTTCAGGGTTATCTGGAACCGTAGCCGGGACTTTGTTATGACAATTAAAAAGGCTAAAAAAAAAGTCTGGTGTGTACGCCGGAATTCAGGTTGTTTTTAAAATCATCAAAGTCCTCTTTTTTCAGACACCATAAGGAAGCAGGTCATGTCTAAGCTCTAATAATGTATAACCATCCATATTATTTCATCTAACCTGATATGTAAACACAGTGTTTTCATTAATTTTAGTTGATTGATATTGGTGTTTATATGTTTGAATTAGAGGTATATTTATAATCATTCTTAACGTAATATTTCTTAATTTTAATATGTGAAAAAATGGATTTCCATACTGTTACTTTCTTTTTATTTGGTTTCGACAACTGAACTGTATCAGCTATTAAAAATCCCGACACTGATAGAGCATTTTATTGAGCATAGTGCAGATAATCCTGAGATGACACTGATTTCTTTCCTTAAAATGCATTATGATCACCCTGTGAAAGATGCAGACTACCAGACAGATCAAAAATTACCTTTCGTAGTCCACTCATTTCCGCTCATTCTTGTATTTACCATAATTTCTGATTTCAAAGTTGAAATTAAAAAGGAAATACCATCAGATGATCATGAGAGCATCTTCTCCTATGACCGTCTATTCTATTACAAAGACGTTGTAAATTCTATCTGGCAGCCTCCTAAAAGCTGACAATTAACCTTTTTTTTATGTTTCAACACACATCCTGTGTTGAGCTCTACTTTGATTCTATTGTTTAAAATCAAAACAAAAATCGTTTCTGCACTTACTTGTAAGCGTAGAGGTTTTAATGAACATTGTTGATAGGATCGAAGAGCAAATACCATTTGTTTAAAATTAAGATTTAACAGAATTAATTATGCTTACAAAAATCATTGAGTTTTCTGTGAAGAATAAACTCATTATAGCATTATTGGTATTCGGGTTGATAGGCGTAGGATCCTATCAGGTGACCCAATTGCCAATAGATGCCGTTCCTGATATTACCAATAATCAGGTTCAGGTGATCACAACGGCGCCATCATTTGGGGCGACAGATATAGAGAGATTGGTCACTTTCCCAATAGAACAGGCCAACAGTAATATTTCAGGACTGAAAGAGATCCGCAGTTTTTCAAGGTTCGGGCTTTCACTGGTGACCATTGTTTTTGATGACGATACTGATATCTACTGGGCGAGACAACAGGTTGCAAAAAGACTTCAGCAGGTTCAGAATCAGATTCCACAGGATGTAGGAACACCAGCTTTAGGACCTATTTCAACAGGACTTGGTGAAATTTATCAATATGTTGTCCGTCCGAAAAAAGGATACGAAAGCAAATACGATATTACAGAACTCAGAACGCTTCAGGACTGGATTGTCAGAAGACAATTGCTTGGTGTAAAAGGCGTTGCGGAAGTCAGTAGCTTCGGTGGTAAACTGAAACAATATGAAATTTCAGTCAACTCGGATAAACTGAATGCTTATGGAATTACCATTACAGATGTTTTCGATGCGTTGAAAACCAATAATCAGAATACAGGCGGTTCTTATATCGAAAAAGGGCCGACTGTTTTATACATCCGAAGCGAAGGATTGGTTGGAAATCTGGATGATATCAAAAACATTGCTATCGCCACCAAAAACAATGATGTTCCTTTGTTTATAAGAGATATTGCAGAGGTGCGGTACGGTTATGCGACAAGATTTGGGGCAATGACTTACAATGACATATCAAGACGTCTTCTGACATTCCTCAGACAGGAATTTCTGCGGACTATGGGCAAATCAACAGCGCTTATCGTGATATGAAATTCGGAGTTTCCCAGAGCATTGCATTTCCCACCGTTTACAAAAAACAGAAAAATCTGTACACAGAAGAATGGAAAAAAAGCGAGCTGAATATTTCATTGAAAGAATATCAGCTGAAAAAAGGCGTGACACTGACATTCTACAACATTCTGTATTGGCAGGAAAAGGACAAAATCCTGAATGAATCATTGGATTTTTATGCTCAATTTCTGGACAAGGCAACTTTAAGATTGAAAAGTGGCGAGAGCAATATTCTGGAAAAAGCAACTGCTGCCAATCAAAAATCAGCTATTGAAATCCAGATCAAACAGGTGAAACAGGAACTCAGAACTTTACAGCTGCAATTGCAATGGCTTTTGAATTCAGAAACAGAATTTATTCCCGATGGAGAGCGTATTTTTTCTCTTTCAAATCTTCAAAATGATGTTTCCACAAATCCTTCGTTAAAAATATTGGAACAGCAAAAAACCATTGCAGCACAGCAAACTGCTTTGGAAAAATCCAAATTATTGCCGGGTTTGCAATTCGCCTATAATCTCAACAGTTTCCGTGGGATGGGTGCAGATGACAAAGTGTACAATGCTTCACCACAGTTTCATTCGGTTCAGGTTGGCGTTTCGGTTCCGATATTTTCTGGGGGACAAAAAGCAAGGATTGAAGCTTCAAAAATTGCAGAATCTGTGACCGAAAATGATTTGCAGAATGCGGAGTTTACGTTAAAAAACCAATATAAAAAACTATCAGAAATTCAGCAGAAAAACCTGGATATAGTTTCTCAGTACGAGAAATATGAACTGAAAAATGCTGACACGATTCTTGAAACCGCTCAAAAACAGTTCATCAACGGAGAAATTAATTATCTGGAATTTGTAATGCTTGCCAACCAGGCGATCAGCATCAAAAATAATTATACAGATGCCGTTTGGAATCTTAATGAAAGCATTGTTGAGCTGGAATATATCACTTTAAATCAATAAATTATGTCAAAATCAATTCAAAATAAATATTCGGTTTTATTAATGCTTGTCCTCTTTTTTGCGGTTCAGTGTAATCAAAAAGAAGAAACTGTTGTAAAGCCAACAGCTCCTAAAGATGAAACTACGGTTAAATTGACCGATGCTCAGCTTAAAAATACGACCATCGAAACAATGCCATTATCTGAGAAAAACATTTCTACGGTGCTCAAGATCAATGGAAAAATAGATGTTCCACCTCAGAATTTGGTTTCGGTAAGTGTGCCTTTGGGCGGTTATCTGAAAAATACCAATCTCCTTCCGGGAATGCGGGTAAGCAAAGGACAGGTGATTGCCGTGATAGAAAATCCTCAGTTTATACAGCTTCAGCAGGATTATCTGATGGCAAAATCGAAGCTTCATTTCGCAGAACTGGATTACAACAGACAAAAAAAGTTGAACCAAAGCCAGGCAAGCAGTGATAAAGTAATGCAGATGGCGCAGTCTGAGATGAACAGCCAGAGAATTATGATGAATACTTTGGCGGAACAGCTTCGGCTCGTGAACATCAATGCGGGAAGTCTCACTTCGGGAAATATCAGAAAAAGTGTTCTGGTTTACAGCACGATTAACGGTTTTGTGAGCAAAGTGAATGTGAATATCGGAAAGTTTGTGAATCCTTCTGATGTTTTGTTTGAACTCATCAACCCCAATAACATTCACCTGAACCTGAAAGTCTATGAAAAAGACCTCCAAATGCTGAAAATAGGGCAAAAATTTACAGCTTATACCAACACGCAGCCGGAGAAAAAATATGGCGGAGAAATTATCCTGATCAGCAAAGATATCAATGCAGACGGAACGGCAGACGTCCATTGTCATTTTGAGCAGTATGACCAGAACCTGACTCCCGGGATGTATATGAACGCCGAAGTAGAAACTGAAACATCCTTTTCCAACTCACTACCAGACGAAAGTATCGTAAATTTTGAAGGTAAAGATTATGTTTTTGTTCAGGAAAAAAAGCAAACTTATAGAATGATTCCGGTAACGCTGGGAGAAGCTGAAAACGGTTTCATTCAAATCAAAAATATTGAAGATTTCAAGAATAGAAAAATCGTAACTAAAAATGCGTACACGCTTTTGATGAAGCTTAAAAATACAGCGAGTGAAGAGGAATAATTCCGCCTAAATAATTAAAATAAATTCTAAAACCTAAAATAATGAATAAATCATTTTTCACCATAAAAAATATATTAACTGTGTTACTGCTGCTTTTTATCGGCATTCAGTTTATTGATGTCCAGAAAAATATCAGCCAAGATCAATCTGCCAATGCAATCGGAAATCATTACAATGTACCTCCAAAAGTAAAATCTATTTTGAAAACCAGTTGTTATGACTGCCATTCCAACAACACTATTTATCCTTTTTACAGCAAGTTGCAGCCTGTGAAATGGTGGTTGGCTGATCACGTCAATTCGGGTAAAAGACATCTTAATTTCGATGAATTCAATTCTTACACCCGTGAAAAAAAGCTTGAAAAACTGGATGAGATCGTAGAAACCGTCAAAGAAGGCGAAATGCCGCTTGCTTCTTACACGGTTATTCATCAGGATGCAAAATTATCTGCTTCTGATCGGGCTGAAATAGAAAAATGGGTAAATGAAACAAAAAAGGGGATCAAGTAGATGATCAGATTTAGCTTCAAAACTAAGAAAATATTAATAATCATTGGTTTAACCTGTTCAAATATTTGTTTTGGACAGGTTAAATCTGATTCAGCCGAACTGAAAAAACTCGATGTAGAAAATTACGGTGATTCAGTGTACAGACCAAGCTACAAAAAACTCATTATTCCAACAGTGTTTATTGGCTTCGGAGTGGTCAGCCTAAGTTCTGATGCGCTCAAAAATCTAAACAGTTCCACAAAGTATGAGATCGGAGAACATCAACCTAAGCATATCACGCTTGATAACTACACCCAATATTTGCCTGCAGCAATGGTCTACGGTTATCATCTTGCAGGCATAAAAGGAAAGCATGATCTTAAGGAGCGAACTATTATCTACGGAACCTCTCAGCTGATTTCAGCTGCATTTGTTTTGCCTTTAAAGCATCTTGTAAAAGAGGAACGTCCGGATGGTACCAATCATCTTTCTTTTCCTTCCGGCCATACAGCGACTGCTTTTTCTTCCGCCCATTTTCTCTTCAGAGAATATCAGGATGAGAATATTTGGATTGCCCTTTCAGGATATCCGATTGCAATTTTTACAGGTGTTTACAGGACATTAAATGATAAACATTGGGTAGGCGATGTGGTTGCAGGTGCTGGATTTGGTATCCTGAGCACCGAGATTGCCTATTGGATATTCCCCATTGTCAATAAGATCTTCAAAAATAACGAATCGAAAGGCGTCACCTTCATCTATCCGGTCATTCAATCGAAGTCTGCCGGTCTGGGTTTGGTTTTGAATCTATGATGGTGTAGTATTAGAATAAATCTAGAAGCATTAACCAACAGCTATATCAATAAAGCTGATCAACAATAAGGTCTTGCCATTACTCAAGTGTTCGATGTTAATTTTAATATTCGGATATGTACTGTCGTGTATTTTGTCAATAATATGACCTCATTTATAAATGACCTTGGTCTGCAAATGATAAATTGCTAACTATCTCGCCTTTGTGATTTGCTCTTCGATCTTGCGCCAATCGTAGTAATGAAATACTTTTCCATTGCTCATGGCCACAAGAACGCCTTTAGGAAAACGATCACCTAAAGGGATCGCTGTAACTTCAGATCCGTCACTTTCGCTTGTAGAGAATGGTACTTCTGCGATCTTTCCTTTTGCAGGATCTTCTCTCAGGTAGACATTGAAGGTATCTGCCTGCTGATTGGAAATTAAGATATAGCCTTTACCTTTTCCTGTCGGATAGATCGAGATTCCCTCGATATCTCTCTTGAAGTCGCCTTGGCCAAATAACAAAATTTCTTCATCTCCTTTTGCCGGGTCAGCATGATAGACGTGTACGCCAAACATCTCATCAGAATAGTAGATGAATCCCAATTCTGCATCAACAGCGATGCTTTCTATCTCTTTCAGTCCGCTGAACTGGCCTAATTTTCTCACGACATCAGCTTTTATCTTGCCTTGGTCATCAGAAAGCCTGTACTGCCACAAGTATTGATCACTCGGCCCTGTCTTCCTTCCTACGATCACATAGATGTCTTTCGATTCAGGGTCTTTGTATACGGATATTCCCATCGGTGAACGGAGCTCTTCACCATCGAATACTGAAAATTCACCAATTTCTTTTAATTCCGGTAATGAATAAATTCTTACTTTATCGGTGTCTCTTTCAGTAACTGCAGCAAAATCCACTAATTTGCCATTCAAAGAAAGTCCATAACCAATATCAACATTATTTGGACGACCAAGTCCTGTTACTTTATTGATAATTTTCCCTTCAAGATCAAATGCATATAATCCCCCATCAGTCAGCTTATCTGTTCCCACAATAATGCTTTTTGAGGCATCATCAGGATTTATCCATATTGCTGGATCATCAGTATCGAACATCACTTTTTCTGTAATGATGTCGGGTTTTAAAGCATTTTTGTTCTTTTTCAATACTGAGCAAGATGTCAACAACGTCAACATTCCAAGCACAACAAAACTTCTTTTCATATATATTCTTTTATTCATTTTCTTAAAAATCAAATTTTAATCCCAGCGTATATCTCGGCATATAATATTCCATCTGCATGGTTCTGTTTTTTTCACCCTGATAGTAACGTAACGGCTGGTTGGTCAAGTTATTGGCCTCTGCAAAAACTCTCATGAAGCTTGTAAGTGCGTAAGAAACATTGGCGTCCACAAAAGTCTGTTTGTCATAGTAGCGGTCATCAAAATCCGTGGAACCAAACTCATCAAGATAGGCCGCGGCGTGATTCAATGACAGTCTAGCAGTGAATTTTTTGCTCTCCCATGATAAAGATGAGTTGAACATATGAGGCGCCGTTCCCGGCAACATCACATTTGTCCTCAGATCTCCGTCCGCATTATATACACCTTTTGCCTTGGATTTTGTGTAGGTGTAGTTTAGATAGACGCCAAAATGCGAAAGAAAGCCAGGAAGAAAATCAAGCTGCCTCTGCACCGCCGCCTCAAAACCGTAGACCTGGACAGACTCACCGTTCTGTGGCAATACCAACGTGTAGTTCTGACCGCCTTCTAAAGTATTCGAGATATCTGGAAACATCTGTGCAAATTTTTCTCTGTTGAAACTTTGATCTCTGTAATCGTAGATGAAATTGTTGATCTTCTTATAGAAACCTCCCAAAGACAAGATCCCGACAGATTTAAAATAATATTCTCCCATCACATCATAATTATGGGCGTAAGAAGCCTTCAAATCAGGATTTCCAGCAGAGACCACTCTGTCATTCGGCAAGATATTGACATAAGGCGATATTTTGAAATAACTAGGTCTTGCCAAGGCGGTGGAGTATGCAACCCTCAGTACCAGATCCCTATCAGGAGCGTATTTGAAAGCAATGCTCGGCAACCAGTTGGTGTATTGGCTTTCGATACTTCTGCTTCCTGTAAGATTCTCTTCGTCCTCAACCACATTTCCAGTGTAGTCGATCTGGGTATTTTCAACTCTAACTCCGATGATCATGGAAAGTTGATCAGTAAAGTTCTGGTCCCACCTCAGATAACCCGCGTAAATCTTTTCGTTCGCCGAATAATTTGACGAAAGAAATTCTGAAGGCTCACTTGACTGCTCGTAAGATGGAGCGTTTAAATTTAGATTTCCTAAATAAGTGTTGCTTGCAAAAAGTCCGGGAGCATAAGCTGAATTTGGATTGAAACGTCCATTCCAATTCACAAGACCGGTCTGCCCTAGATTATCCATGAAATTTCCGGTAGGTTCGTAGGAAAAGAAATCATTTTCACGTTTTTTGAATTTCAATCTGGCCTTTCCACCAAATCTCAAACGGCCTTTTTGATTTTCAATGATAGAAAACGGAACTCTGAAATTCAATCTGCCCGTGATCTCCTCTTCATAAGTAAGTCCGTTTTGCTGGCTCAACTCATCAAAAGCATACTGATTGAGACCAACCTGATTCTGTAATGTGAACATTGGCTTTTTGGTTGAAAAATTACTTGACAGTCCGATGTCATCACCGTTATCTGCAGTTTCAGCTTCGTAGGTCAAATATCTTTCGTCGGGTCTCTGTTCCTCAGCCTTTGAGTAAGAGGCGCCCCAATCCATCTCCAGTTTACTACCGATAACGTGATTTCCGAGTATCGAATAATTCTGCATGATCTGTCTTTCCAGACGTCTTGAATCATTTAGCTTATTATTGATCCCACCTTTTGTTTGACGGTTCAGCACCGCATTGAATCCTGAGATATTGGTCTCGGAAGCATCAGAATAAATAGGTTCGATATCTTTTATTCTTAATCTGTATCTGTTTTCCCAATCGTCTCTCCAGTTGTACAAAGCAGAAACTCTGATGTTATTTTTATCATTAAATTTAAAATCAAGATCAGTTCCTATACTTTTTCTTTCACGTTTTACATCGTACTTTCGGATGTCCATTTCCTCCATATAAACATTTCCCGCATCATCTTTTGTCCAGACGCCTTCCACATTATCAGAACCGTAATCATTGTTATTGTATGAACCGTTTAAGACCAATCCTAATTTTCCACCTGCAAACCTGTTGCTGTACACAAAACTGTCCGCAAACAAAGCTTTTGAACGAATTGGATTGTAGCCCGAGGCCGTAGAAATTGAAATTCTCTCCTTTGCCGATGCGGTTCTAGTGATGAGGTCCACAGATCCTCCAATCGCGTCGGCGTCCATATCAGAAGTCAATGTTTTATTGACTTCAACGATCTGGATCATATCTGAGGGAATCAAATCCATCTGCACATTTCTGTTATCTCCTTCAGCAGACGGAATTCTGTTCCCATTTAAGGTTACGGAATTCAGTTCGGGAGCCAAGCCTCTAATGATTATATTTCTCGCTTCCCCTTGGTCATTCTGCATGGTGATTCCTGGAACTCTTTTCAAAGCGTCACCAATATTGGCATCAGGGAACTTTCCCATTTGATCCGCTGAAATGACATTGGTAATATTGGCATTGCTTTTTTGCTTATTGAGTGCACGAGCTTGGTTTTGTAAAGCTAAACCTTTGATCTTTACCTCAGAGATCTGCTCTTCCTTTGTAGTGAAAACAATATTCTGTCTTGTGTTCCTATCTGAATCTACCAATATGGGGATACCTTTTTGACCATATCCGATATAATCGACATTCAAGGTGTAATTTCCTGCAGGAACATCAAGGAAGACGAAATTACCGTGTTCGTCTGAGACCGTAAAAATATTGCCTGGACTCAACGTGATTTTTGCGCCAGGCAGTGCTATCCGAGAGTTGTCGTTGATATTTCCTGAGACTGTGCCTTTCTGTGCGAAAATGATCATTGATGCACACAGTAAGACCGTGCATAATACTTTTTTCATTTTTAAATTTTAGATAGCAACAAAACTATGAGATTCGAGACCATTCTTGATTAATGCAACCTTATCAGTAAATGAACAAACCCTTAACAAATCCTTTTAAATACTGGTTATTGTAAACAAGATGTTATTGATTGATTAAATAAAATTTAATTTTCACAGTACCGAGACTGTATAAATGGCCTAGCTATTTAAGCTTCAATATATTAGCGCGATTTTGATTTCATAGGTTAATGTCTTCGACATTTTTGTGCATTTAACTGTCCATAAAATTGGAATGTATCGTTTCCTCTTTGGAATAAATAAAAATGGTTAAAACCAAATTTACTCTAGGTGGGACCACTTTAAAAAAAAGATCACTTCTAATATCAAGCAATATTTTCCACATCAATGGGCGAATGTTCTCATCATAAGAGATATAGTTGCTCATAAAATGAGGATCTACACAGATGGCGTTCTCATCTCTAAGGGCGATGAGACGGCTATTACTGGACTTGGTGATGCTAGTGATCTTGTCATTGGGAATATTGGCGAACTTGAGTTCAAAGCGGATACTGCTCCTTCGCCGTAAAAAGCTACGTTTGCTGAATTTAAAATGTTCAATTATGCATTGTCTGATCAAGCGATATGAGTGGAAAAGTTATCCTTAAAGAAAAAATCAATTGCACATCAAAAGAAGTTTTCAACCTTGATATGGCTAAAAAAAAGTGTCGGAAACTACTATCCTTAAGAAATATCAGGTCTAGTTTTTCACTGAAACCCTTCTAATTGGTTTTTGAAGGTTTTTTTATTACTATTTGTTGACAAAGTTCAGAGATCGATATACCTTATTAAAGATCAGAATGGTGATTTTTAAGTTGTCTATTATATCTTTTGCTCCTATGAATACTTACTTCTACCGAGATTTTGTGGTGCTCGATCTAAACTGTCTTGTACTGTCCTGTGCTGATGTTTCAGAAAATATATATAATTTTAAAAAGCAGGAAATTTTAAATATGGCTAAAGACTTAAAAGTTTTATTTAAAAAACACTTTGTGCGATCGATTAACCTTTAAATTGATTCAGAGGAAACAATCTTTAAAACAAACCAGATCAATGAATAATACCACTCCAGAAAACCCAATTTCTTCTTCGAAAAAGAGGAATTACAGTTTTCCACTCATTCTTATCACGAGTTTGTTCTTCTTCTGGGGATTCATCCATAATCTGGACCCTATCCTGATCAAACACCTGCGAAGTGCTTTTCAATTGAACCATTTTCAAGCTTCGCTCGTAGATTCATCTGTTTTTGCAGCTTACTTTTTACTGGCAATTCCTGCCGGACTGATCATTCAGAAATATGGCTACAAAACCGGAATTCTGGTTGGTCTGTTCTTTTTCGCAGCGGGCTGTTTTATGTTTGTTCCGGCTGTCAATACAATTAGTTACCCGTTTTTTCTCGGAGCTCTTTTTGTCTTGTCTTGTGGGTTGGCGATTCTGGAAACAGCAGCAAATCCTTACATCACCGTCTTGGGGCCGCCTGAAAAAGCAACACAAAGATTGAACTTTGCACAGTCTTTTAATGGTTTAGCCGCTTCTGTTGCCCCTATTATCGGCGGAATTTTTATTCTGGGTGAAGAACCAAAATCACAGGAAGAAATTACAGCACTTGACCAGGCAGCAAAACTAGCTTACATTCAGGCCGAAACTTCGCTTGTAAAATGACCTTACATCATATTGGGACTGATCATTCTGTTGGTTATGTTTTTATTTTTATTGGTAAAACTACCGGAAGTAACAGAAAGCAAAGAAAAATCAACAAAGAATTTCCTACAGGTTTTAGGTGTGAAAAATGTCGGATGGGGCGTTCTAGCTCAGTTTTTTTATATCGGTGCCCAAATATACATCTTCAGTTTTCTCTTGGTCTTTGCTGAAGATGCCATCAATATGAAAGGTCAGGAAGCAAAATATTACGCTGGTGTGGCAGGATTTCTATTTATGACCGGACGTTTTGCAGGAACTTTTTTGATGAGATATATTTCGCCACAAAAACTATTGACGATCTATAGCATTATCAGTATTGTTCTCAGTATCTGGGTAATTGCAGGGTCAGGGGTCTCAACATTGTATTCGCTTGTCGCGCTTACATTTTTCATGTCAATTATGTTCCCAACTATTTTTGCTTTGGGAATAGAAGGTGCAGGATCAGATACGAAACCTGCCTCCAGTTTATTGATAATGTCAATTGTTGGTGGTGCGATCATACCACCATTGGCAAGTAAGATCACAGATATTTCGGGGAATATCCATTTCTCTTATGTTGTTCCCTTGATATGTTTTGTCATTGTGCTTATATTTTCACTTGTATCCAGAAATAAAAAGCCATCATTATAATTAATGCAAATCTAAGTAATGAGCAATTTGATTTTAAAAATAAACCATAAAGATAATGTTCTGGTCGCTTGGCAGGATATCGCTGCGGAAACCGAAATTATATTTGAAGGAGTCAATTATACGACCCTTGAGGTCATCCCTGCCAAACACAAATTCTTTATTAATGATATGAAGCAAGGTGACGCGATCTTTATGTATGGCGTTTTGGTAGGTAAAGTGCAGTACGATCTCGCAGCGAGAACCCGAATGACTACAGACAACACCAAACACGCTGCTGAACCTTACTATTACCGCGATGTTGACTATCATTGGACAAAACCCGATGTGTCAAGATTTCTACACAAGACCTTTAAAGGTTATCACCGCTCGAACGGCGATGTGGGAACGGCCAATTACTGGCTTTTTATTCCGACAGTTTTTTGTGAAAACCGTAATCTTGATATTATCAAAGAATCACTTTATGACAACTTAGGATATTCGGTTGATGCAAAATACAAAGATTACACCCATCAATTGGTGGAAGCCATTTCAAAAGGAGAAAGTATTGATGATCTAAATTTTTCACCGTCAAATATTCCTGCAAAAGATCGAGTTTTTAAGAATGTAGACGGTATCAAATTTCTCAATCATACAGGTGGTTGCGGCGGAACAAGACAGGATGCTGATACACTCAGCAAACTGTTGGCAGCTTATGCCGACCATCCAAACGTCGCTGGGATCACTTTGTTAAGTTTAGGTTGTCAGCACCTTCAGATCGACAATTTTAAAAAGGATTTATACAATCGAAATCCTGATTTCGATAAACCTCTGCTTGTTTTCGAACAACAAAAAGCGGTAAGTGAGGAAACAATGATCAAAAATGCCATTTTTGAAACCCTGAAAGGACTTTTAGAAATTAATAAAATTGAACGTGAAGATGCCCCAATCAGCAAACTTTGTGTCGGTGTAAAATGTGGCGGAAGTGACGTTTTCAGTGGTATTTCTGCCAATCCAGCTGTAGGACATCTTGCTGATATCCTTTCGGTTTTGGGAGCTAAAGTTTTATTGGCAGAGTTCCCTGAATTGTGTGGTGTCGAACAGGAATTAATAGATCGTGCCGTTGATAAACCAACCGCTGAAAAATTCATCAGATTGATGACAGAATATGATGAACTTGCCCACGCAGTAGGTTCAGGATTTTATATGAACCCATCACCGGGAAATATTAAAGACGGATTGATCACAGATGCTATCAAATCTGCAGGCGCCGCGAAAAAAGGAGGTTCAGCACCAGTTGTTGATGTTTTGGATTACACTGAACCTGCAACCAAACCGGGATTAAGCCTTGTCTGCACACCGGGAAATGATGTGGAAGCTACCACTGGAAAGGCAGCTTCCGGAGCAACTTTGATTCTTTTTACGACAGGTTTGGGGACACCAACAGGAAATCCGGTTTGCCCTGTCATCAAAGTGGCTACCAATTCTGTTTTAGCAACAAAAATGTCAGATATTATCGATATTGATACAGGTGCGGTTGTAAGTGGCGAAAAAACCATTCAGGAAATGGGGGAAGATATTTTAGATTTCTGCATCGACGTTGCCAGCGGAAATATCATTCCCAAAGCAGTAGCATTGAATCAAGATGATTTTATCCCTTGGAAAAGAGGCGTCAGTCTTTAAAAAAGTTAATCTTTTAATTAATAAAAATGTTTTCATTAAAAAGTAAAAAAGCCGTTGTAACCGGCGGAGGAAGCGGGATTGGACAAGCCATTGCCGTTCAGCTCGCAGCCAATGGTGCAGAAGTTCACATTCTCGAAATTACAGAACAAAGCGGACAGCAAACTCTCGAAAAAATTAGATCGTACGGAGGCAATGCTACAGTGTATGCTTGTGATGTTTCCAAACAAAAAGATGTTTTGGAAGTTTTTGCACAAATTGGGGCGATCAATATTCTTGTCAATAACGCAGGCATTGCGCACATCGGAAAAGCGGACACTACTTCAGAAGATGATTTCGACAGAATTTATAATGTCAATATTAAAGGAGTCTACAATTGTCTGTTCGCAGCCATTCCACAAATTAGAAAATCAGGAGGCGGTGTGATCATCAATATGGCTTCCATTGCCGCATTGGTCGGGATCCCTGACCGTTTTGCCTACAGTACGGCCAAAGGTGCGGTGAAAGCAATGACCATGAGTGTTGCCAAAGATTATATTAATGAAAATATCCGTTGCAATTCCATTTCTCCGGCACGTGTACATACGCCTTTTGTGGATGGATTTTTACAGAAAAATTATCCGGACAACATAGAAGAGATGTTTGAAAAATTATCCAAAACCCAACCAATCGGAAGAATGGCTCAGCCTGAGGAAGTAGCCTCTTTAGCATTGTATTTATGCAGTGATGAAGCTTCATTCATAACAGGTGTAGATTACCCTATTGACGGTGGTTTTACAACTTTAAATAATTAAAAAATATACAATGAAATTAATAAAATTCGGAAAACCGGGACAGGAAAAACCAGGCGTCATCATTGACGAAAAAAGATATGATGTTTCCCACTTGGTAAAAGATTATGATGAAAACTTTTTCTCTGGTGAAGCTTTAGAAAATTTAAGGTCTGAAATAGATATTCAGAATCTACCCGAAGTTTCTCCAGATGAGAGATTGGGTGCACCTTTGGCAAGACCATCCAAAATCATTTGTGTCGGACTGAATTATAAAGACCACGCGGCAGAAACCAACGCTCCGATTCCTGAAGAACCTATTCTGTTTTTTAAGGCAACCACAGCAATCGTAGGTCCAAACGATGATTTAATTATTCCAAAAACAAGTACAAAAACCGACTGGGAAGTTGAATTGGGAATTGTCATCGGAAAGAAAGCAAGCTATGTTTCTGAGGAAAATGCGCTTGAACACGTTGTAGGATACGTTTTGCACAACGATTATAGTGAAAGAGCCTTTCAACTCGAAAGAAACGGACAGTGGGTAAAAGGAAAAAGCTGCGATACCTTTGCGCCAATCGGTCCTTTCATCGCGACACCTGAAGAAATTGAAGATGTCCATAATTTACGTTTATGGTTGAAAGTTAATGGACAAATGCTTCAGGACGGAAATACTTCCAATCTGATTTTTGATGTTCCTTTTATGATAAGTTATATCAGTCAGTTTATGACTTTGCTTCCGGGGGATGTGATCAGTACAGGAACGCCTGCCGGTGTCGGTTTGGGACAAAAGCCTGAGCCTTGGTATCTGAAACCGGGAGATGTGGTAGAATTGGGAATTGATGGTTTGGGGAGCAGTGTTCAAAAAGTAAAAGCGTACGGAGAATAAAGGAAATTCTGAGTGTTAAGTAAAAGATGCTATTAATTTTGTCTCGGAAATAAACTGCTTAAGATGATAATTGATTCTCACGTCCACTTTTGGAAATTCGATGCGATCCGCGATGCTTGGATCACGAAAGATATGATGGTCATCCGGAAAGACTTTTTGCCCAACGATTATTCCTTGGCCATTGGAGAGAACAGCATTGATGGTTGCATTGCGATTCAGGCTGACCAGAGTGATGAAGAGACAGTTTTTCTATTGAATATTGCTAAAGAAAACACTTTTATCAGAGGTGTAGTGGGTTGGATCGATCTAACTTCTAAAAATATTGAAAGGTCACTTCAAAACTATCATTCTGAAAAACTCATTAAAGGTTTCAGACATATCGCTGAGGGAGAAAAAAATGGTTTTTTGTTGCAAAAAAATGTACTCAATGGAATTGCTGCACTTCGTCAATATGACTATACGTTTGATATTTTGCTGCGACAGGATCAACTTTCTGACGCTGTCAAACTTTCGGTAAAACTACCAGATCAACCTTTTATTTTAGATCATTGCGGAAAACCTGACCTTAATACTAATGAGTTAAAAGACTGGAGATTTAACATTACAGAATTGGCTCAAAACCCCAATGTTTATTGCAAAGTTTCGGGACTTTTAACTCAAGGGAATTGGAATATTATTAATGAAAAATCAATTTTTGAAGTTCTGGATCTTATATTTTCACAATTTGGAATAAGACGTGTCGTATTTGGAAGTGATTGGCCTGTAATGTTATTAGGCGGAAATTATATTACCTGGATTGAATTGATTTCAAAATATCTTCGCCAATTTACAAAAAGTGAACAGCAACTTTTCTTCTGCGGAAATGCAGTAGAATTTTACAATTTATAAATTATGAATTTAAATCTCGACAATAAAATAATCATTGTAAGTGGCGGTACAAAAGGCATCGGAAATGCAATTGCGAAGATCTTGGCTGAAGAAAAAGCACTGCCGGTGATCATTGGCAGAAATGAAATTGATAACAAAAATGCCATTCAGGAAATTATTGAAAATGGAGGAAAGGCCGACTATGTAACTGCCGAACTGTCCCAGCCCGACGAATGCAAAAAAGCGATCGAAGAAGTCGTGAAAAAATATGGAAAAATTGATGGGATAGTCAATAACGCTGGAGTAAATGATGGGGTAGGTCTGGAAAAAGGTTCTTATGAAGGTTTCATAGAATCGTATCATAAGAATGTGGTACATTACTATCTTTTGGTACATCATGCACTGCCTTAAAAGCGTTGCAACAAAAAGGGCAGTACGTGGCCATGACCGGTGATGGTGTAAATGATGCTCCTTCGTTAAGAAGAGCTAATATAGGTATAGCCATGGGAATGACAGGTACGGATGTCTCCAAAGAAGCTGCACACATGATTTTATTGGATGATAATTTTTTAACCATTGTTAAGGCCATAAGAGAGGCCAGGAAAGTATACGATAATATTCTCAAATTCATCAAGTATCTTATGACCACCAACTCCAGCGAATTACTGGTTTTGCTTCTGGGACCACTACTGGGGCTGCCCATCGCATTATTACCTATCCATATATTATGGATAAACCTTATCTCTGATGGCCTGCCTGCTATTTCATTATCATACGAGAAGGCAGAAAAGAACATAATGAAACGGCCGCCCCGCCCTCCACAACAAAATGTCTTTGCTAATGGAAGAGGCTGGCATATGGTCTGGGTAGGAATAGTTATGGCAACTATTGCACTGGCAGCACAGTTCTGGGCTATTAGGTATGATTTACATTGGCAAACCATAGTTCTGAACGTTTTATGTCTAAGTCAGATGGGACATTTGTTGGCTATAAGGACTGAAAATAATTTTTTTATCGGAGTTGGTATGTTTTCAAACAAACCGCTGATTGCTGCGGTATTTCTCGTTTTGATCCTCCAGATCGTTATCACCTATGTTCCTTTTTTACAGCAAATTTTTCATACTGAAGCCTTAACAGTTAACGAATTTATAGTAGTTGCGGTCTTATCCGTTCTCGTATTCTTTGTTGTGGAGATCGAGAAAGCTTTCAGGAGAAGAAAAGAAAACAAACAAAACAGATGAAAAAAATAACTGAAAGTAGGTATAGAATCCCAAAAGAGCTAGCCATAATGGGATATTGTAAAGTCAATTGTTCATAATTCTCATGGCTGATCTATAACAATTTAGAATCTTCGATCGCATCAATATGAAGGAAAGCTTTTTCTTAAGTAAGGAAACTATCGAACTACGAAATCAAAAAGTTGATTCTCTGATTTCCTTTTTCGTCCATAATAAGATTTAAAAGTGCCTTTGCCTATGAAAGTCAGTTTTTTGAAAAATATCGCCTTCTCGTAGCAGATATTCTTTTTTATGAAATTTTTTATGGATGAAAATGATTTTTGCAATTCGATCTGATTTTCTTCAATGTCAACATGGTACATAAAAAGATCCAACACAAGATTGCTTTTTCTCTGTAAGGATATTGTCTATTAATGATTTGATCTTATCTGTAATAATTCTCCCTTTTTCAGATTTGAAATCAGAATGTATTATCAAAAATTAAAATCAGTAAACATTTGAAGCTACCACGCAATGAGCAAAAATTTAACTTCTAAAATTTAGAAATTATATTTAACATGAAAACCGGTGAAGAAATAGGCTTTGTTGGGTCCAGGATTGACATCCGTAAATGTGTTGCCGTTGTATTGATTGTCATTGTCTGAATCATTGATGCTGTTCCCGTAGAACAAAAATGTATAGTTGATCTGGCTCGTCAAATTGTTGCCCATTACAAATAGGTCCATATCAAATTTATAAAAGCTATACCTATATCCAATTTTGGAGTTTAATAATCCAAAACTGTTAACTCTGGTTCCATTAGCAAAATCAGAATAGACACTTCCCATATAACTGTAAGTATTTTGCCAGTACAAACCAATCCTAGTATCAAAATCTAGTCCTAATGAAATCTTGGTCTTCGGAAGGCCAACTACATTGTTGCCGGAATAGTCCGCAGTGGGTGCAGATGCCAAATAGGTCTTAAAATTTGAGTATTTGAAATCATTATACGTGTAGCTTACAAAAGGCCGAATCTTACTTAGAAACGAACTTTTTGGTGTATAAACGTAGCCGGCACTCATTTCTAAACCTTTATTTTCCTGATCTCCGGTATTTGCCCAGTAACTGTAGGGCGTAAGTTCTGCATTGGGGATCACGCCTCTCAGTTGTGTCAGTTTGTCTTTCACATTGATGCTAAATAATGAAAACTGATAATCTATTGCGGTATTCGCTAAAAGACCTTGGACACTCAGATCCCACATCTTTGCTTTTTCTGGAATTAGATCATTATTGGTCTGGTTTAGACCAGTGATAAATGACGTTGCCGATGTCGGCGCATTATAACCTGCGCTATAACTGAGATTGAAAATCTGGTTTTGCCATGTTTTTTGAAGGGCAAAATGCGGTGTTGCTACCGCTTTAAACTTTTTATCAAATGACAAATTTTTATTGTAACGGTCTACGCCTCCAATAATGAAAAGTCCTGGTAGGGCTAACATGTCATTTCTTGTGTAACTAATTTCATTGATGCTAAGCCCTGCTAAAAACATCAATTCCCATGGTTTGTATGTCAGTTTTTCTACTGCAAAATAATTACTTTGATTATTCAAATTTTTGAAATAAGAACCATCGTACAAAGGTCTTAGTATAGGTTCTTCATCGATACTTACACTTTTGAAACGGTAATTGGTGATCAAAGATCTGGACTGTTGAAGCTCGATCCCAAATTCTGTTTGACTCTTAAAGTTACCCCAGTCTTTAGAGTAATTGAAAACGGACCTCAGCCCGTAATTGGGTGCAGAGTAGGTTTCATAAGCACCTGCTGCAATTCTGTCACTCGTGGTTCCTGTGTAGAAAACAGTGGTGCTATTGCTGAGGTTTTTATTAATGTCCCAAATGTGGCCTAGTCCTACGCGTGTTGTGACGAATTTGGTTTTTGCTCCTCTCCTGATGTAGGCTTGATTGCCATTGTCGATACCATTGTAATAATCTTCAAAAGAAATCTGTCCAGAGACTTGTTCCAGTGAGTTGCCGTGTGATGCCAGCAAAGTCAATTTTTGTTTTTGATTAAGCTTTACCTCGCCGTTGATATTTAAAAAATTCTTGATGCTCTTCCCGTGTGGTCTGTATCCATCCGTTCCAATGTGGCCGTAATTCGCGGTGATAGAATGACCGTCGCCCACATCTGTAATGGACGTCGAGGTCTGGAATAATCCGAAAGAACCCGTCATGAATTCTTCCGAGATAGAAGTACCTTTCTTGGTAGAAGGTCTGCTGTACAATCTTACGGCACCACCAGAACCACCGCCATACAATGTGGCCGCTGGTCCTTTGATAACTTCTATATTATTAATGAATCCAAAATTGACATCATCCAAGATTGTGATGCCATCTGCATTGGTCAAAGGAATATTATTCCAATACATTTTAATTCCCCAGTTATTAAACTTCTGGTCATTACCGTAACCTCGGACAACAATCCTTTGACCACCAAAAATAGTTCTCTTCTCAACTTGGACTCCGGCTATGCTACTCAGACTTTGCTCGATCAGGTTGGGATTGTTTCTGTTTAGTTCATATTCCGAAAGTGTTTCTGTGGATTGTGCGTGTCTTTTGAATTCTTCACGTTCCTTGTTGACTTTGGCACGGGCATGTATTTTTACTTCTTCAATGTCACCTTCGTTTTCTTGCGCTTTAGCCATTATGACGACAAATAAAGATAGAATGATAAGATAGTTTTTTCTCATGTATTTCTAGGTATAAAACAAAAAAAGGTAGAGTGCGAAAAGACACTCTACTTTTTTATTTGTTTAGTAAATGATTTTTATTTTCTGATGATAGCGTAGGAATAGATAATATTACCGTTTTGAACGACCTTCAAAATGTAGTAGCCTTTCACAAGATCACCAATATTAAATTCTTCTTCAGATTTAACGGCATTCTTTGTGAATACCAATTTTCCGGAAACATCAAATACCTCAACATTTGCAATGTTGGATACTTTCGTATCAAACTTTACCCGGATAGGTCCTCTTGTTGGATTAGGATAGACTCTGTTTTTGAAAATTTTATGATCCACCTCATTATTCGCCAAAGCACTATCATCTATTCTGGTCGTAAAAGCTCCTCTGCCATATGTCACTGCTAGGATGGTTTGATCCGAAGGCCTATGATCAAAATGAGTCACTTTGTACTTTCCTAGACCATTAGAATATAATGACCAAGTAGGTGATGTAGATTGAAAATTAGATGTTCCCCACACCCCAAAATTTGTTCCCAATATCACTTCATTATTATCCCCAGGATTCATAAGTATAGCCTTCACAGGAATGTTGGGAAGATTTCCTTCTTTAGAAATCCAGCTAGTTCCACCGTTGGTAGTGTAATAGACACTTGTCACATTAAAGTTGGAAACTGTAACCATAATTTCGCTTTCCGAAGCACCTAATTTGATATCAGAGATATTTCCGACGAAATTAAAATTGATCAAAGTGGTGACCGGTGTGGTGTCAGCATTCGTAACTTTATATAGTTTTCCTGTGCTAAGACCAATCAATAGAGTAGAGCTGGTTGTCGTGTATGGCGAAACATATATTCTGGAAATGTTTTCACCAGACGTAACATTGGCAATCGTCAATTGAGTTACAGGAATGGATAATGGATTAGATGCTAATCCTGTCACTCGGTTTAGTTTTACAGTAGATGTTCCATTGCTGTTTGCATTGGTATATGCAATATCTAGATTTCTGTCGATTGCTAGCGGATTGATAAACTGTCCAGCAGATCTATATCCTGCGTTCTGTATGAGATAATATCCGCCTTGTGGCGTAAATAATATGTGCTGATTATAAACGTATGATGCAATGAGGTACTTATCATCATCATCAAAAGCAGTATATGCACCATCACCTCCATAAACTTCAGAATCATCATAAAAGCCATTAGGCAGAACAGCTCCGGAAAGTCGTTGGGTTCCATTGTCCTGCGCTCCAAGAATCATCTCTTCATTAGCATAATTAGCAGTCGGATTCAGAGTACCGTGATAAAATTGAGTGATATTAAATCTATTATTCCTCATCTGAACTGCATTGGAACCAGTTAAGGTATTTTTGTCTGGTGTAAAGAAAATACCACCATCATTACCAAGTAAAAATTGAGTTGGGTTTTTAGGATTGAAAACCAAGGCATGTTGATCAGCATGTACTATTGGAATGTTTGAGGATCCCAATGCATTATTATTGGACCATTTGGAGTATTGTGTCCAAGTAGCGCCTCCATTGATCGATTTGTAAGAATCTATACCACCAACATAGAGATTGTCATCGTTCTGTGGGTCAGTCTCGATCATCAAATCGTAAAAAGCCTGACCTCTGGTAAAGTCATTGGCTGGCTGTCCTGTATCAATAGGTGTTGGCAGAGTAATACCAGAGCCACTTACATTGGTAGAGATCCAAGTACTTCCGCCATCCACGGTTTTTATGATTCTAAGCGGTTCCGAAGACGTTGCACCTTGCATCAGAGCATAAGCTTTCAGTGGATCGGTTTCAGAAACTTCTACCATTACACGAGACCCATTGGATCCTACATTATAAACTTCTGTAAAAGTTGCGCCGTAATTACTAGATTTGAAAATCCTGCCTCCAGAAGTTGAACCACTAAATCTACTGCCTCTTGTAGAAACCCAAATAGAATTATCCACGCCAATCTCTATATCCTGGATGTCGTATCCAATACCAGAAGTCCATTCTAGGTTGGTCAATTTTGTAAAACTTGTGCCACCATTTGTAGACTTGTATAATCCAGATTGGTTTAGCCCCATAAAAGTCAAACTATCAGAATTATAGTTGCCTGCAACCCCAGCGTATACTTCTGAAATGCCATTGTTGTTCACCACTTTTATTGTGGGAATATTATAATTTCCATTTTTTACATTTCCAGATTGCGTGCCTTCTGTTGCAAAGATCTGTATCCATGTAGTTCCACCATCAGTGGTCTTCCAAATGCCTAATCCAGTGATGTCGCCTGTTTCTACTTCTCCAGTTCCTACATAAAATATCTGCGAATTATTGGGGTCTGGGACAATACACGAGACAGAAGTATTCGCCCAAAAACCATCCACCAAAGTCCATTCTGAAGTTTCGCTTGTAATGTCATTATTGTACCATAATCCACCTGAAACACCAGCAGCCCATACTTTTTTTCCTGTAGCATCATTTGGGTCAAACATAATTCCTCTCACTCTTCCTCCTACGCTATAAGGTCCTCTTTCTTTCCATTCGTTGGGGATTTGTTTACCGTCTTTTCCCAGCGTTTGTCCAAAAAATTTCAGATTCTTATCACTTTTGAATTTTCCAGCTTTGATCTGGCTTTCCAATTCTACGTAGTTTTGGTTGTGAAGAACTCCTTTTTCAGGATCCATTGTAGCAAGATATTCTGCTACGTTATATTCATTTGGTGGTTTTTGATTATGTTCTTTAGAATAAGCTAGATCTTTTTTGTAAGATCTCATCACTTGTTCAATATTTTTCAGGTAGTTTTTACTAACCGAAAAAGTAACTTTCTTTTGATCCTGCGCAGTAAGATATAGCGATGCTATTGTGAATCCCGCTCCCAAAATAATTTTATAATTCATATTCTATTTTTTAGTTATTAAAAATACATTTTTTTAACTATTATTATGATAAAAATACTAATACTTCTAATAAAAATAGCAGAATATCTTTGATTATTGAAAAGGACTTTCCAATGGGAGTTGATTGTCACTGGCTTTATGTGAATTTGTGACTTTGATTTTTTGTTTTACGATCTTTTTGTTTTTAACATTTTCTGAAACTAAAAAAAAAATTTCGGGATTATAATTGTTGTTTTTTTTGACAGTATTACTTGTCTTTGGGTCAATTTGCAAAGAATTCTCTTTCAAAGGATAATACTCTGCTTTGATATCAATGGTATTATTTGAAATAGTTTTTGCAATTTCAAGCTTTTCCGAACCTACCAATAAATATTTCGCTTCTAACTTTGGGTTGTTCTTTAGTGACAGGTGGAATATCTGTCTTCTAGATTCTTCTCTACCACCAAAAGACACCTCGCTTTCTGCCTTTAGTACTTTATAGCATTGACCTTTGTAAAAACAACTGATAAAAAAAAGTCCTGTGATTAGTATTTTTATAATGTGATTCATAACCTTATATTGTAAAATAAAGATAATGTAATTACTGGACATGCAAATACATTTAAAGTTTAAGTTAAGCTACAGTTTGATATAGTTTGTTTGGATTGCTTAATGATCTATTGTTCTGTAATTTAGAGTACTGTAAAGTCATTTTTTGTACCTGATCTCAATCTATTCAAAGATCTACAATTTCATTTTTTCTTTGGAGATCAGTTTGTTGCCATAGGTCCACTCCGTTTTTAATAACTTGAGAAAGCTTTCCGGTAAACACTAACCTTGAAGCTGCGCTATCCGAAAATGATTCGGAGATACGCCCTTGGCCGATCTGAAATACTTTCCAAAATGGGAATTATCACTGAATCCTAGTTCGTAAGAGATCTCGATAATGGTGAGTGTGGTATGGAGCAATAATCTTTCGGCTTCCAGAATAATTCGGTTTTTGATCACTTGACCTGCTGTGATATCAAGTGTCTCCTTTATCAAGGTGTTAAGGTAATTGGGGGTCAAATGTAATTTTTCGGCATACTTTGATGTGGTCTTCAATTCTTTGTAATGCAAATCCACCAAATCTTTGAAATCCTCTACCAGTTTTTTCTTATGGTCAACGGAACGTTCTATGAGGTCTTTTTTGGCAGAATTTCTAATATACTTCAACATAAACACCTTAAGAAGGAGGCAGAGGATCTCCTTTCTTGACAGTTGATGAGATCGATACTCATTACAAAGTTCCTTGAAAGTACATTTCAGGTCTGCCAAATTTTCTGATCTCAACGATATAAACGGTGCAACATTATGAAGTGCGGTATCACTTTTTATCATTTTATTACCCGTATACACATGATTGTAAAATGACTTGGTAAATAGGATAACTTCACCTTCAATAGGATTCTGGTCCTTAAAGTAATAGATCTGATCATAGTTCAGGAAAAAAAAACTTTGTGGCCTCAATTCATATTCATTATCATCTATAATTAAGGAACCTGTCGCATTTTTGAAAAGCAAAACGGCATAAAACTTATTTTTATAGCGCGCATCCGAATTTAATTTATCCCGGAACGAAGAATAGGGTATAATCAACAATTCATTCCTTGTGGAAGAATGAACATTGAGTTTGCTTAAGGTCAGAGAAAGTATGTTGGGGGTCAGATCTACTTTTTTTTACACTCAAATATAAGGATATAAATTGAGAGTATATGTCACGTTATCGAGCATTTGGGTCATTTCAAGGTCTTAGTTCTTATTCTCTAGAATCTTCAGTTCTTTGGGATTGATGGACTGTTCTATCACCTTATCGACGTACTCGGAGTTCATCGCTCGCAAAACGGCCATATAGTTCATCCTGAACTCTACATTGTCACCTACCTTTAGGTCATCAGGATTATCCGAGAGGTCTAAGATCATCATGTCTGAACTTGCTCCAATGATCTTTACACCTTTTGAAAACGGTTCGATCTGTTTCGGGTCTATGTCCAGAATACCAATATCCACTATGGCCCGTACAGAGGTCTTCCCCTTGTTGGAAAGGTCATGTCGTGGTTTTTCTCCTAACAGGTTGGTTCCTGCGTCACCTGCTGGTATCATTGGTTTTTCTGCCATCAGTTCCGAAAATGCTACAAGTATCAACGTTTCCAAATTGGAGAAAGGAACTTATGTAGTTCAGGTAAAAACTAAAAATGGAGTCGAGAGTTCCAGATTCATCAAAAATTAAAATTAAGATATTATCAATGAATATTTGCCTGAGTTACTTCCGGCATTTTTTATTATTTGACATGATCCAATTTGGAATCAGTTAGTGACTTGGGAAGATTCTTCTATTTATCAGTTATAGTAGGATCACAGCTTTCAATTTATTCTGGCTGAATGACCACAAAACGCACCAATGGGAATTCATTTTTTATATTATCGCGAATTCTGTGTATAGCCTCTGTGATCTCCTCTGTATCAAGATGATCTTCAAAATCGATGATCAACCAACATCAATACGACTTCCTCTGGCGATTGATAGGTCGATAATATGTTTTTGGTTCTTACCACGGCAGCATCTTTTTCAGCAAGTTTAGCGATTTTCTCTCTTGTTTCTGGAGCTATTCCTTCGCCCATCAATAAGCTTCTGCTTTCCCTGGCCAAGATAAAAGAAACGAAAACAAGTATCAGTCCTACGATAACAGATGCAAGCCCATCCAGTTCCGGAATTTGAAATGAATGGCTGATTCCCATCAATACCATGACGATGATCAGGCCGGCGACTGCAGCTCCGTCTTCAAAAACAACGAGAAAGCTAGCCGGATCTTTGCTTTTGATGATCGTATCCCACCATCCCATGCCTTTACGGGTTTTATTGAATTCTTTGACGGCGATAAAAAGGGAAGTGCCTTCGAAAATAAGGGAAAGGATCAGTACGATATAGTTCCAGAACGGGTCCTTCATCAATTCTGGTTCCAGGATGTGAGAGATTCCCTGGTAAATGGACAAAGCACCACCTAAACCAAATATTAAAATCGAAACTACAAAAGACCAGAAATAGAGTTCCTTGCCGTATCCAAAGGGATGGGATTCGTCTGCTGCTTTCTTACTTCTTTTTATTCCATACAAAAGCAACAGCTGATTGGTCGTGTCAACGGTGGAGTGGATACCTTCAGAGATCATAGAGGAACTATTGGTGTACGCCCCAGCAATGAACTTAGTTAATGCAATAAGAAGATTGGCAGCAAGTGCGCTGTAAATTGATTTGTGATTGTTGGCCATTTATTCCGAAGCAGATATGAAACTGATAAGATTATTTTAATACTTGAGTATGATCGATATGTTTGTTTGTTGCAGATCGGTCACATTGATTACCATATTTTCATTCAAATACATTTCTACAATTCTTACAAGTTATCATACAAGTCTATTATAAATTTAATCAAAAATTAAACCTTAAGTAGCTTTCCAAGTATTTTTTATTTTTAAAGTTATTGATCACCAAGAACACCATTCGTAGTTCTGATCATGGTTTATGTAGAGCTTTAGCTTTATCTGATTTCTTTAATTTTTTTTCTTTCTTTAGATCCACATCTTCAGATCGTACGCTGCTTCCCAGAAATGATACTCCATGATTGATGCGGTGATGAAAGCTTCTGTCATCTTTTCTCTGATGGCAGGTGTGGTTTCAGCAGCCGTGTTATCACAAATGTCAATGGCTTTTTGGACAGCCTCTGCAAATTCTTCTCCGCCGTAGGTATCGATCCATTTTTGATAAGGATTATTATCAGATTGAAGATTGTTATAGATATGATCACCAACTTTTTTATAGATCCAAAAGCAGGGTAGAACCGCTGCCATTCCGACCTCTACAGGATCCAAAGCTGCCGTACTTTTCAGAAAGTGAACATAATGATGGCAAACAGGTTGCATTTTTCCTCTTTCGGTCAAGCCAAAATCATCAAAATAGAATTCGTGCAAAGCATTCTCAACAACAATCGCCGTTTCCGCATATCGCATATATTCTAATGTATCTCTGATTTGATGCGCTCTGGCAGCGATCAAAGACAAAGCTCTTCCAAAATGTTCAAGGTATAAAGAGTCCTGAGCCATATAGAATTGAAACTTTTCCCTAGGCAAACTTCCGTCGGATAATTCTGTGATGAAGGGCATTGTCAGTATTGATTCGTAGCGTTCTTCAATTTGTTGCCAGGTAGATTCAGACCATTTCATATTTAATTGATTTATTGGGGTTAAAAAAGTGATCAAGTGGGCCATTTCCTTTTCCGGTGACTACATCTTTACCACTTTTTATAGCTTCGAAGACATATTCCTGAGCTCGGGTTACTGCATTTTCGAGATCTTCCCCACGAGCCAAAAAAGCGGCTATCGCAGAGGAAAGTGTACAACCTGATCCGTGCGTGTTGTTGGTAATGAATTTCTCAGTTTCGAACAAAGTAACTTCTCCATTTTCGCTTAATAACAAAGATGTTATCCTAGATGTTTCCTGATGTCCACCTTTGAGCAGGATGTTTTTGCATCCGGATTTTAAAATGATTCTTCCTGCTGTCTTCATATCTTCTAGAGTTTTGACTTCCATATTGGCAAGTATTGCCGCTTCGTCCATATTCGGAGTAATGATCTCAGCTATTGGGAAAAGCTTTTCTACGATGGTTGTGATGGTTTCTTCTTCGATAAGTCGATGTCCGCTTGTAGCAACCATCACAGGATCGAAGACGACTGGAATCTTTGGGTATCTATTTAAAGTATTTACAATCACTTCCACCAATTCCGGCGTATGCACCATTCCGATCTTTATGGCCATCGGAACGATATCATCTAGGACAGTTTCTATCTGATCAGCAACGGCTCCCATTGGAATGGGATATATCTTCCTTACGCCTTGGGTATTTTGTACTGGCAATGCGGTCAGAACTGATGTTGCATAACATCCCAAAGCAGAAAATGTCTTGATATCGGCTTGTATTCCTGCGCCACCGCTTCCATCGAAACCTGCTATGGTAAGTACCGACGGATAAGTATATTTTTTCATTTCAGTATTTCATTTTTAAGTTCATAAGCTGCTTGTTCCGGATGTTCTGCAGCACATATGGCTGAAACTACAGCTAAAGAATTTGCGCCTGCTTTTATTATCATTTGTGCATTATTTAGATTAATATTTCCAATGGCTATCAGAGGTTTGTCGGTTAAAGTTCTGATGAGGGAAAGACCATCCAGTCCCCATTCCGTCACGGTATCTTCTTTGGTTTTGGTACTGAATATAGGACTTACACCCAGATAATCCGAGATAGAGGTCTGCTTGTTTTCCAACTGTTCAAGATACTCGATGGAATAGCCTATCATTTTCTCTTTGAAGAATGATTGGCCTCTCAAAGTCATAGGCGGTGTATCGCTGTTTCCAACGTGGATTCCAAACGCGTCTGTTTTTTCAGTTACTTCTGGATGGTCATTGATGATGAGCGGAATGTTGTATTTTTCTGTAACTTCTTTCAGCTGTAATGCTTTGGTGAGAAATTCTTTTGTACCGGTATTTTTCTCACGTAATTGGATGATATCAACTCCGCCGAGAATGGCATCCTCTGCAACTTTCAGAAAATCCTTTCCTAAACAATCCTTTTCTGAGATCACCAAGTATAACTGATAGGGAAATTTTGGATGAAGATTCATTAACTGTCTAATTTTAAATCAGCTGAAAATTCCTCTTCTGTAATGTTGTAAAGTTTATCAATAATATGAAGTTGTAAACTTCCCGGGCCAGCACTTTTATTAGCGGCCAATTGACCTGAAATACTCAATAAGCTCATCGCTGCAACTACTGCTTCCGTTTTATTTTCGATAACGCCAATGAAGGCTCCGATCAACGCAGAAGCGGTGCAGCCTAGACCTGTTACTTTTGTCATCATTTCATGCCCATTTTTTAGAAATATTTTATCATTGCCATTGATGATGATGTCCGTTTCTCCGGAAATACAAACAATGGAACCATAATTTCTGACAAGATTTTCCGCTGCTTGGATGGCCTCATCACTTTTGGCTGTGCTGTCAACACCTTTTGTAGCAGTGATATTCGCTTTTGATAAGGCAATGATCTCGGAAGCATTTCCACGGATCACTGTAGGTTTTAATATTAACAATTCACTTAGAACGTTGTCGCGATAGGAAGTTGCGCCTGCACCAACAGGATCCAAGATCCAAGGTTTTTTCAATGATTTTGCTTTCCTAGCAGCAAGTATCATAGATTCTACCCAGTATTCATCCAACGTACCAATATTCACAACCAAAGCAAGAGAGATGGCAACCATTTCTTCGACTTCTGACTTGGCGTGCGCCATGATAGGAGAAGCGCCAGCAGCAAGAAGTGCATTGGCAGTATTGTTCATGACGACATAATTGGTGATGTTGTGTACGAGTGGCGATTCCTGTCTTACGGTCACGATGTGTTTCCAAAGATTATTTTCCATTTTTAAATTATTTAAAATAAAGGCTTTAGGAAAATAGAAAAGAAACAACAGTCATTAATAGAATAGTGACCTATTGCTTTTCCCTACGTCGGTGTTAGCCGTATCAGGTTCAAAGGGACTCTCTCAATTCTTTTCAGAATACCCCTAAAGCATTACAAATCTATGGAAAAATTAATGATCTGATCTAATTTGTTATATGTTTTTTTGTTTTGAACTTTACAAGAAGATATTAAATATTTACAGCAAAATAAGTTGTAAGAATACATTACTGACCTTAAATAATGATTTTGAAAAAGGTTGATGGCAGATATTTGTGGGATTTGATTCCTCTGGTTAGATTTTCGTTTAACATCGATAAAATGAGAAGTTAGACGCTTGTATTAATTGGGATTTTTGATCAATGAATTCCCAACAACAAAAATTCGCAACTTGGTTGGGAATCAATTTTAATCAGGCAAAACTAATTTTGAGTTCTTTGAATTGGCAAGCCTATCATTTACTTTGCTTTGGCGAGCTTATAAGCTGAAAAAATCTTATTTGATCATAATGTCAATGGATAACCTTCAACTCGTCAGTAGGTATGACAACGGAAAATATGGTGCCTTCGTCTTTGGAACTTTTTACTTGGATAGTACCGTTATGAAGTTCAATGATTTCTTTACATAGGTAAAGTCCAATCCCAAATCCTGCTATGGATCTACTGTTCATATCTTTTACACGATAATAGCGATCAAATATGCGCTGTTGGTCATCTAAGGATATTCCGATTCCCTGGTCTTTAACATTGATCTTTAAACTATTTTCACCTACCGTTAGATATTCCACGGTGATGATCTTACCAGGTGGGGAATACTTGATGGCATTTCCAATAAGGTTGTGGAGTACCTGCGATATCTTTTCACGATCTGCATGTATCATAGTTTTACCAACTGGTCTAAAGACAAAAGTACGGGTATCGTTTGTTGAAAGGACCTCGTCCTCGATCTCTGAGAATAGGACTTGGAAGTCAAAAGTGGTTTTTTCAATGTGCAATTGTCCAGAATCAAGTCTCGAAACATTGAGGAAGCCATTGATCATACCGTTCATATAATCCGCCTGCTTCAAACATTTTTCCAATATATTTTGCTGCTTGTTGTCATTTTCTTTTGATGCAATTCGTTGCAAGATCTGAATATAGGCCTTGAGTGACGTCAGCGGTGTCTTAAGCTCATGGCTGACCATACCCATAAAATCATCCTTGCGCTCTTCTTCCTTTTTTTGTCTGGTAATATCCCTAAGCGTCCCGTTCAGACTGAGCGGCTGACCCTCTTGGTCATAGAAAACTCTGCCATTGGCCTGTAGCAGCCTGATCTTTCTATCTATTTTATTTTGGATACGATATTCTATAGAATAATGACCGTCAGAATCTTTACTGAGCGCATTCGTGATAGCTGTTGCCACTCGATCTCTTTCCTCCGGCAAGATTGTCGCCAATGCAACGGAAAGGTCTAGATTTTCATCAGAAGACAGGCCGAACCATGTTCTAAGGAGATTATTTCCGGAAAAGAGATTTGTTGCAGGCTGATAATAGAAGGTAGCAAGTTCTCCAGCATCGATGGCTAGCGCCAACATTTGCTGGTCATTTTCATTCTTGCGACGTGCAAGGACCTGCTCGGTGATCTCTTCAATAATGACAAGGACACCTGAAATATCGCCACTATCAGTAAAGATCGGTTGATATATGGAATTGACTATGGCTTCCCTCAATCCATCGTTATGGCGTAGTTTGACCGCAAATTCGCTATTGATCTTAGGTTTTCCGCTGTGGTAGACTTCTTTAAGCCAATTATTGACAGGCTGGCCTCGTAGTTCTGGCCTTGCGCTCTCGTGTGGATAGCCTATCACTTCAAATTCTGTACGCCCCCATATTGCAAGAATAGCCGGATTGGCGATCTCAATAAGGTGTTCCGGACCTTTTAACATGGCAATCCCAACCGGAGCCTGTTCTATGATGGTCCGGATATATTCCCTGCTTTGTGCAAGTTGCTTCATAGATTTGTTGAGCTCTTCGTTGGTAGATGTCAGCTCTTCAAGTGTTGCGGCCATTTCTTCATTGAGCGCATGTTTCCTTTCTTCTTTCTGCTTGATCTGTTGTAAAAATTCCCTGCGGGACGTTACCTCAAGCGCTGTATTGAGGATGCACCATGTTTTATTTTGATGATCGGTCAGCGCTTTATATTCGTAATCAAAATAATCAAGTGTTTCAACGCCATTTTTTATCAATTTTGCAGGAGCCTCATACACAGAATAGGTTTTACCGGAACGCCAAACCTCTCGCAACAACTCTAAAAAGGGTTGTCCTTCAAGTTCTGGAATTGCTTCCATCAATGGTTTTCCGATGACAGATGAGTCTTTGCCCCACAAAGACAACATGCCTTCATTGGCGAAGTGTATGACCATATCCTCTCCCGAATATATGGATGTGGGTGCGGGAGATGAAACTAATGCCTGGATGATCAGGTCCTGGCTGAAATTTTTATCGGACAAATTCTCTTGGGTACTCATAGGTCTGACAAAGATAGATAAAAGTCTATTTATTGTCCTCAAAATAGCTTAGATGAAATTACTATAAAAATTAAAAAAGAAATATCATTAAATATGGTGCTGAAGATGAATAGCAAATTTTTCTATTGTCCACTACTTACATTTTTAATCTTGGTTCTACCTCGAATATCTGATATGCCAACGGTTTTTGGATGTAAATGAATCGGATCAGGATTTAGGAAAGTGATTTTTGATTGATTTTGGAGCAAATTTAATTTTTACTGTTTTGATTTTTTTGATTCGCAGACAAAAGGACGTTTCATGATTTATTTTAGAATATTAATTATTTTTCTAATATTCCTATTCATAATGATTAATAGTTGATATATTAGCATATTAATTGTAATATGATTATTAAAAGAACTTAATATGCTAAAATTTTATAGTTTATCCATGTTATTTTGTGCCCTTTCGTTAAATGGACAATGGTTGACCTCCAAATTTTCGGCAACCAATGACTCCCTAACGAACATTTCGAACTTTCAAGATAGGGAACTTAAGATATTAGAAAGTGATCATACTCTGGCGCCTAACAGCTATATTTTTTATAGAGATGGCATTCTGCCGGATGGTACCAAAACTGACGGATTGTACATTCCTGTAGCAAAAGCCTATCAAATGTGGAAAAAAGGAAGGTATATGCAAAGTGACGCCGGTTCACACACGCCGATCAGTGAGAATGGCCAACAGACCGCTGCCGTATTTTGGGAAGATGTGAATGGATTGATAAGTTCAACTTCTATTGTCGGGACAGGTACGGACGCTAAGATCAAAATCATTATTGATAAGACCAAAGGTGAGGGTAATGCGAGCATAGCATTTAAGGTCAATGGTATCATCTATTGGACATGGCATATTTGGGTGACGGATGATCCTAAAAATGGGGCATCATATGGACAAGGCTTTGAAACTGATGTTTTGAATCAACCATTCACACCACAGTATATGGACCGGAATTTGGGAGCAATCAATGCCAACTTTCTTGGTCATGACTGGCACAGGTCCGGAGGCCTGATGTACCAATGGGGCAGGAAAGACCCCGTGCCTCCGCTGGAATATAAAGATGGAACATTCTATGAGGTGACGGGCGATCTTGGAAGCAGAAGACATGCGCAAGCGACTTTGCAATCTTCCCCTATATCTGTAAAACAAAGAGGAACTGATACCGGTACCAATAACATCAATGGAAACATAAGATATTCTATCAATAATCCTATAGACATCATAACGCATGCTACCAATGATGGCACGTGGTTTTCCAACCAGCAATACAAGAGCAATAATTCCAATCCAGATCTGATAGAAACTTGGGACCTATGGGCAGACAATAGAAAAGGGCTGCACAGCAATGCGTCTAGTGGAAATAACACTGTTGCCGCAGATAGCAGATCATATGAGTTAAAATCAGAATATGACCCTTGCCCAAATGGATGGAGAGTTCCTTCCCATTATGGTAGAAATACCGTGAATAACAATCTCAACCCATTAGGAAGGAAAAATAGTGGTTTCAATGATGATACGAATGTCGCTTACAGTCAGATATTACCCAATTCAGTTAATGATGCATTGATCGGAGTGAAGGTGTATCCCGGTAGAGGAATTGATTTCAACGGGACAACTAATAGAAAGATCGGATCACTACCTACTACTGGAAACTATATCTATTATTCTGCAAGTGGCGGTAATTCTGCACAAGTGGTCTATCAGGATCAGGCGTCTGATGGGTTTTTACTAAATGCCACCTATGGGATTGGAGGCGTCAGAGGGACCATTATTCGTAATGATCCTACAAGAGCCGATGTCTCAAGTACTGGCTGGAATGGGATCTACGTCAATCAAACCTTTAAAACAAATGGTTTGGGGGCAGTAAGATGTATGAAAGATCCAAATATGGCATACTTGCCTGCGTTCTATGAAACAGAGTATGTTTTGTCAACAGATAATGATAATACAAACTATAATGCATGGACAAAAGAACCCAATAGCTTTGTGGTCATGACCGGTGAAACAAATGATGCGATATCACAAGACAAAGAGTTGTTCATTAGCCTTAAAAAAGCGTACGCCATGCACAAACTTTATCTTTCTCAAAATAAAGAACTTCCATTGGGTAATATCCATACCGGAAGTGTGGTATGGACCGATAACCAAAGTTTGATCAAGAAAATTCAAATTGTTGGTACATATCCAAATCAGCAAATGAAAGTGACCATAGCAGCAAAGAAAAAGGGCAATGCTGTAATCGCTTTTCATAAAGGTAATAATGGGGTTTGGGGAACATCTAATCCTGATAAGGTCCTGTGGAGCTGGCACATTTGGGCACCAGTTACGGATCCGTTGTCCCCGGAAAACCAAATAACCTATACAACTGAATCTGTTGAGAATGGAGGGATTACATCTACTACAAACGGTCAAATAATAGACCCTGCTAAAGGTGGAACGCCGCTTACCACTACTTTTATGGATAGAAATATTGGCGCTTTGCAAGCATTACCATCATCCTTGGTAAGGCCGGATCTGGCAACCGAATTGAAATCCAAAACACAAATTCAGCAATCGGGCGGACTTCACTATCAATGGGGAAGAAAAGATCCTTTGCCGACTTTCCATAATCCGGGCGGAACCCAATATATCTCAGGCCACAACAATAGTGTACAGGTTGGCGCAACATATAATATTTATAGACAAACTGGAGTGAATTCCGCTGGCAATGTTGTTTTAGGAATATCAAATCCTATCACCGATGCAATGTTCTCGTCAACAGACAATGCTTCCGGATACTCCAGAGAATGGACTGTATATAAATCGTCTGCAGGAATTGCTGCTTCTGATCCCAAAAATGAAAAGATCAGAAAAATTATAAAATACGCTACTGAAAATCCTTTATATTTTTTTTTCAGGTCCAAAACAAGCAATGAACTGGGGATGGAAGATGCCGGGACATTACTCACAAAATCAATACAGGTAAAAGATTGGATATCAGATGAGAATGGCCTGGCACAGGACAGATGGGGACACGCCACAGAAAAATCACCTTATGACCCATGTCCTGCAGGATGGAGAGTGCCAGATACGGCTAATGCAAATTTATTTGCTGCAGGCAACAACGGTTCTTATGCAAAAGGCTCATCCCCGTGGTTCTATAATGGATATAATACCAGCACCAATTTTGCAAATTATGGTATTGTTCAAAGTACGATCGCCAATCTTACTGGCGGGGCAGTTAATAATGCAGTAAACGTTAGACAATACCCAGGCTATACACTTTCTATTACTACAGAAACTACAAGTCCAACAAGCAGAAGTGGATGGGTATTCAGTTTCCCTGGCTCCAAATACAATATCGGAAATATTCCTACAACCGGCATCAGGGGAATTCTTGGTGGGAATGATTGGAAGAATGCCAGAAGCGGATTTCCCAATGTAGACAATTATAAATATCAAACTGGCCTATGGACCAGTTCTCCCGCAGATTTCTACACGGGTTACGCCATTGGGCTTGATATCAGCAGCACATCTGGATATGGTGGGAAACTCGCATCCGGAACAGGCTTTTATCCGCAAGCTGCCATGGGCGTGAGATGTGCAAAGGATACAGAAAGATATATGGGAGACTTGCCTTACACTATCAATTCCGGAGGAACGACCCTTAATACTGTTATTACAATAAAAGATCATAAAAGTGACGATTTTCAAATTCATCCAAACCCTGTAAAAGATGTACTCCACATAGTTTCAAAAGACAATGATAGACAGGATCCTGGATTTGTAATTTTCAATGCGGCAGGAGGTATTGTGAAACAAGGTCACTTTAATAACAGCAGCATAAATATAGCAAACTTGCCACCAGGCGTTTATATGTTGACTGTTGAAAATTCTCCGAAGGCTTTCAAAGTGATCAAAAAATAGAGATGTTTCATTGAAAAGTGAATTGAGTGAAATTAAGAAAATTGGTTTTTAAAAATAAACTTTTATAAATATCAAATTTGTGATCTTTAAGACCAGACATCAATGACAGTTGATCACCGGTAGGTCTCCATGATCTCTTCAATTGTCATTGTCCTATATTTGTTATAGATATGAGAATGAAAGGCATTTAGCTTTTGAAGTATTTTTAGTAGCTTTTTTTTTTCATCACTGTCCAAGTTTGCAGATAGTACCTTCGAGGTCTTGTTGACATTGTCGACAGATCGATGGAATGTTTTTTCACCTTTTTCCGTTAGATTCAGTCTTTTGATGCGTTTGTCGCCTTCGTCATTTTTTTCTTCCAAAAATCCTGCATCAAGCAGTCTTTTGATTATTTGTGTTCCGGTTTGCTTTTCGTGTCCATTCTTTTCAATGAGCTGTATCTTTGTCAGATAAGGCTCGTCCATAAGACGATAAATGTAAGTGAATTCTTCGTTGGCCAGTTCCGGGAATTCGGACAGACCTTTTCGTATCAAAAGTTTAGAATACCTCCCCAATAAGAGGACCTGCTTGCAGATCTCGTTCTCGGTGAAGGAAACAAGATGGCCTTCATTTTTAAAAAGCTTGGTCGGACTTTCATCAACATATTTCCTATCATTCATCCACATACGGAAATCGTCAACACTTGAGTTGGGTCTGTGCGAGTCGGAGTTTTCAAATTCCTTGACCTGATAGAGGAGATCAATGATAAAGTCGGTTTGCATGGTCTTGAATTTTGACAAAGATATTGGTTTTAATTTCTTTTTCGATCACAGCCTCAAGTTTCCCAGACCACCGTCGATCCCTATGATCTGTCCTGTGACCCAAGAAGAATTCTCTGACAGTAGAAACTCGACCATCTTTGCCACCTCTTCGGCATTTCCGACCCTTTGCAGCGGATGTCTTTTGCGTGAAGCTTCGCGTTTTTCGGGAGTCGATAGAAGTTGCGAGGCCAGATTTGTATCGGTCAAAGACGGTGCAATGGCATTGACCCTGATCTTTTGAGATGACAATTCTGCAGCCAGACTTTTCGTCAAACCTTCAACGGCGCTTTTACTTGCAGAAATGGAGGTGTGGAAAGGCATTCCCAATTTTGCGGCAACCGAAGAGAACAATACTATGGAAGCACTTTCCGCTCTCTTCAAATTTGGTAAAAGCTTTTGAATGGTTTTTACTGCGCCTAATACATTGATATCAAAATCACTTTTAAAATCGTCTTCCGAAAGTCTGTTGAAAGGTTTTAAGTTGATACTTCCCGGCGCATAGACCAATCCGTCGACCACATCGGGAAAAGGCATGTCATCCAGATTCCCTGTAAGAATATCCAACTTGTAGAATTCAATATTCAAATTTTTAACTTCGATATTTTCTGTTCTCGAAATTCCGAAAACTTGATTCTGCTTGTAAAGAAGCTTTGCCGCAGCAAAACCTATTCCTTGTCCGCACCCTATGATCACTATATTTTTCATCGTTTAGAAATTTTGTTATGACTGATCGTTCTCTGTCTGCTGCATTTAAATCTTGCTATTTCAGGATTTCTCTTCATCAGATGTTTCCGGCTCACTCCCGAGTTTACCCTTTTTCGCCAAAGCTTGAAACTTGACTGTTTCAGCTCGGTTCTCATCAATTCAATGACCTCAGATTCATTGATGCTAAATTGGAATTTTATCGCTTCGAAAGGTGTCCTGTCTTCCCAGGCCATTTCAATGATCCGGTCCTTTTGTTCCAAATTAAATTCTTTCTTCATTATATAAGGTCATTAATAGTTTGTTTTGATGTCTGCAAGCTGCCCGATCTCTACTATCGGGCAGTTGGTCTAGGATAATTATCATTGAAAAGCTGATGCTGACATATTATTTTTGTCGTGGTTGGTCTCTATGATGACCCTGTTCTTCAGATCTTAATTTGAAGTTCTAACATTTTTATTTCTTCGGCATCTTTCGCTGCAATATTTTACCTCGTCCCAGTTCTTCTGCCACTTCTTTCGCCAGTTGAACGGTAGACCGCAGACCTCGCAGGTTTTTGATGGTAGTTCCGCAGGCATTATCGGATGAATTCTTTATAGCGGTCGACCAGGACGTTTTCTGCCTTCAGGTCGTGCATCATATTGTAAAGTCCAAAAAAGGTCCTGTTCAGGTAGATGAAATGCTTTGATCCTCTGTTTGTATTCATTCCCTTTATGTCGCTAAGTTTTGCATAACGCTGACCAAGGTCTGCAATTTCCTGAAAGAATGTTTCATCGGAAAAATCAAAGGATATTGCATTGAAAGGCCTCGTGAAGAGTTCCAATAGTTCATAAAACAGCTTGGTAAAGAATTCTTTTTCCCTCTCAGAATCGTCTTGACGTAAGATTTCGAGCTGATAAAGTTTTTCGTTAAAAATCTCAGGGTTGTTCAGGTTTTCTCTTTTAGCCAACTCAAAATATGGCTTGTAGAAATCATTGGGTATTTCCTTGATGCAGCCAAAATCGATCACAAGTAGTTTTTTCTCATCAGAAATCAGGAAATTTCCAGGATGCGGATCGGCGTGGACCTTTTTCAATACGTGCATCTGGTACATGTAAAAATCCCACAATGTCTGACCTATTTTGTTGAGATCTTCCTGTGAATGGTTCTGTTTTGTAAATTCGGAGAAGTGTTTTCCGCTCATCCAATCCATCGTGATGATCCTTTCACATGAGAACTCTGGATAATATTTTGGGAATTGAAGGTTCGGGAGGTGTGCACAATTTTCTGAGATCTCCTGGCTTCTCTTGAGTTCGAGATCATAATCTGTTTCCTCGAACAACTTATTCTCAACTTCCTGAAAGTAGGATTCCGAACCTTCCTTCTTGATGTTGAACATTTTCATCGCGATAGGTTTTACCATCTTCAGGTCGCTGGAAATGCTTTCCCTCACGCCGGGATATTGGATCTTCACTGCGAAGTTCTGGCCATCTTTCTTAGCTCTGTGCACTTGTCCGATACTTGCAGCATTCACAGACTCTGTGGTGAACTCATCAAAGATCTCTTCGGGGCCTTTTCCAAAGTATTTTCTGAAGGTCTTGTTCACCAAAGCGCCGGAAAGTGGTGGGACAGAGAATTGGGACAGGGAAAATTTATCTACATACGCCTGTGGAAGGATGTTCTTCTCCATGCTCAACATCTGCGCCACCTTCAAGGCGGAACCTTTGAGTTCTTTCAGGGAATCATAGATATCGGTGGCATTATCTTCGTTCAAGGTCTTCAGCGCATCATCCTCATTTTTATCTTTTGTGATCTTGTTCCCATAATATTTGATATAGTTGACACCGACCTTTGCTCCGGCTTTCAGCAGACTGCTGGTCCGCTCGAGTTTTCCGGTAGGTATTTTATTGAGTGTTTTCATCTGCTAGTTTTTTTTGAAAGTTTCTTTGAATAAAAATTTTCCAAGATCCAATACTTTCCGCAATGGTTCGTTGTCCATGAGTTCAAATCCTGTATCAATGGTCTTTTCAATAAAAATATCCGTCTTTTCAAATGCTGGTGATGTGTCTTTCTTCCAAAACTCGATGGCCGAGATAAGGTGAAACCACAAAGCTTCTTCTCTGGCCTTTTCATGAAAGTCCTTCACACCGTCCTTGGTTTTTTTGATAATTTCCCAGTCATTAAGATCTAATGTTTTGACGAATGAACGATGTGATAATTTTAACTGGGTCAAAATTTTTGCGGAATGCAATCTATCAGCTCCCAAGATCATCAAGACCAGAGAACGATTCATGGTCATGTTTTCAAAAAAGATGAAATATACGTTCAGGAGTTTTTCTTTTGATGTAAGCTCATTGGTATTGTTTACCTCTGTGGCCAGATCTACAGACTTGCTGAAAAGGCTTTCCAATATCAATCTTTCTATCTGTTCGAAACTGGCAAAATGCTCATAGATCTCTTTCTCCTCAAAATGATTGTCTTTTGCAAAACGATACATATTTTTAGGTCTTTCACCATGGTTCAAAATGTGATCCTCATACAGGTCATATATTTTATCTTTTGTAATTGAATGTTCGTGTTCCATTTTTATATTTTATCTGTCATCAAATTTAGTAATTAAAATTACTAATATTTAAAATTATGTATATAATTATATTATGTAAGTCATTCAAATAATCGATAATGTAGAAAATCGTCATCAATTGATCCCACCACGATATTTGGAAACAGTGGACAATTCTCTTATTATTTCAAATGATTGACATGAGCTATCCTAAACTTATGATTTGGAGAGCATTTCTTGATGTTGTTGCTTTCTTGAGTTATTAATTGAACGATGGTAATTAAGCTTTTACGAAGGAGCTTTATCATGGTAGGCTGTCAGAAACAAAGTACTGTCCATAAGATACAAGCAATTGGTCATCAAGATCTTGATGACCGATATAGCCTTTTTATCAACAATGGGGAATTTATTGTGGATCTAAAATCTGGAAAGATAAAGAATGATAACGATGAGGTGATTGGTTCTGTTTTACTTGGACATGCTGACAAAAAAACTATTGGACGTCTCTTTATGGCAGGCTCCATCAATGCCATTATGGGCTGATATTACGTATCAGATCATAAGACCGATCTATTGACCTCCAATGATATCATTATAGTTAACAAAGATAGCATCAGCCAGTCATTTCTTTATTTACGAAAGAACATCGATATCCATGACGTTACAGATGAAAAGGATAGAAACATCATGTCGTTGTATAACTGTATTATGAATGTTTTGAATAAAAATAAGAACTATAAAATGCTGTATAAAAAGTCAAAAAAAGAAAATACAAACCTATATCTATAAATTCAGAAAAATTTTCATCCGCATTGCAAATCCGATGTTTTACTCAACAAGCAATTTTTCAGTGTATTCGGTAACAAAACTTCTCAAAAAGGCATCAATGTCTTTTTGTTTCCCTCCGTCTTTCTCTAGTTCTTTTTTATGTTGTAGATATTCTTTGGTCTTTTTGTAAGCTTCAAATTGTTTTTCTTTAAGGTTTTCATAGTCTTTAAAGTTGAGGTCTTTGGTTCTGGTAGATTTACCTTTTTCAACTTCGATCAAAATGTAATTTTCATAAGTTGAACCATATCCCATGTGGACATAATTGACCATTTCTCCATACGGTAATGTCAGTATGCCATTGAACCAATCGATTTTGCGTTGTTTTGCTTCAGGGAAAACTTCATGTATCACACTTTTCCATTGGGCATTATCGGAGTTCTCATTCCAAATTTTAATTTTTATATCTTTTACAAAAAGTTGATTTTCTATGATCTCAAAGCTCGCAATGTAACCCCGCCACAAAGCAGTTGAAATCATACCTCCTTTTGGACGTTTTTCTTCATTTTTTTCAAAATATTTTTCAAGCGGATTTGTGAGCAAAGAATATTCTTTGCCGTTATAAGATATCTTATCCGGATATTGCGCAGTGGCTGATACTTTGGCAAAACTTAAAATGGATAGTAAAATTGCGGTTAAGATCTTCATAAGATAGGTTTTATATGATGAGTGATATTTTAGATCATCAATTGACCAAAGGGATTTCAGCAAAGATCAAAAAGTTTGCAAATCTATATTTTTTGCTTTCTAATTTTTTGATATGATCCGCACAACCGAATAATTCCAATTTTGCATAACTTGGTTTGAAATGAGAGCTTGTAACAAGCATATATTTTTTACTTTTTTCTAATTTATAATTCGCAAGAATTTCAAACATATCCAGACCTTTGATCTCCATTTCTGAATGCGGTTTGAGTATAAATATGTTTTCGCGACATTCTTCATTTTCCAATTCTGCTGGATATCCTGCTAGAAAAATACTGTCGGGAGAAACGACCTCTTTTTCACTTATAATATAATTTTGTTTTTTGAAGCCGTATCTGGAAATTATCAAATACTCTGGAGTATTATTTTTCACTTTGAAATTATAGTCGGTATTCCCACTTAATAATTGCGATCGAGAGATCTCATTGCCTAAAAAGTAAACTTCTATATCTTTTTCGTAGGTCAATCTAATTTGAGAAAAAAGAATATTTGAGAGAAAAAATAAAAAAGATATTAAAACTTTCATAATTCTTAAAGTTTTTTTTTGATTGCTAATATTGTTTCGGGCATTTCGATGCTGGGTGGTATTTTTAGTCGTCGTAGGCTTCTATTCTTTCAACTTCCTGTCCAGTATCTTCTTCGATCTGTGCAAGTAGGCCGAGTAGGGTTAAACTACTTTTAGCATCTTCAATTTTCAATTCTTTCAGATCTAATTCTTTTCTACCAGAACCCCTGGCAGGTAAAATATCCCAAAAAGTGATCTCATTTTTTTGATCAATTTCTAAAAATATGGTGTCCCATTTGTTTGAGACAAATATTTTGTCCAAGTTAGCGACTTTGTATTATCCGATTTCGTCAACTCCTAATTCTGAACTTACCAGCGGTGGCGTCTGATACAATGCTCTCCTGTAGAGAGACATTTGGCAAGCTCTCACATCACTATCCTTTTCTTCATTGCAATGATTGCGTATGTCGTAATCTACAACTCGGAAAGGTCTCTGTGTACTTTGGAGTTTAAACTTCTTGATTTTAATATCATCAACGATCAGCTCTGTCAATCTATTTTCAAAGACCTTTGCGCTTTCTCTGAATGGTCGGGATATTTTCACTTCGTCAATCCAGTCAATGAAAATTGCCGCAGCCGAAAGCCCTCTTTCGTGGTAGCGTATTCCTCCATACACCGAAAAGCTGATCCTGATGTCACCTAAGAGCCATTTGGCACTGTAGACGACCGTGCCTGAAAGATATTCCTTTTTTAAATAGGGCTGATCATAGAGGTCTTCAGTTTTAGCAGGTTTGCCTAAGGCCTTTTCCAATTGTTCCAAAAAAGGTGAATGTCGTTTTTCAAAAAAGCCTGTCTTTATTGGTGCAAGTTCATAATGGACCTGCAAAACGGGTCTGTCCTCAAATGGCGCTCGGATTTCGCATTCTGTTGACTCTAGACCAAATATGCTTGAGCATCTGTACCTGATGTTGGGCCAGCCGCCATAAGATTCGAATTGCTCAATATTCTCAAGCATTGGACGAACCTCATTGAGAGTTTTTCCCCATTCAATTTTAAGTCGGTCGATCTCGAAATAGGTAGTTTCAATATTCATTTTTGTGGTACATTGTCAAAATAACTGACGGTCAATTTAACGTTAACTTTTTTTTTTGGTTCTGCTTGCAAAATCTGTTCGCTTTTTATCATCAAATCTAACGCAGATCCTTCTTAATGACCAGATATTTCAGGTCATCCGGACCAGTATTACTGATGCCATGTTCAGCATTAGGAGGACAGTACAAGCTGGTATTGGGTCCTGCCTCAACGGTTTTGCCGTCGAGATAGAATGTCGCCTTTCCCTCAAGGATATAAAAGAATTCTTCTTCTGGATGGCGGTGCGGTGGATGTGTTGATTTTCCAGGTGCCACGATGCTAATCTTCAACGTATTCTCCTGAGTGAAATTTTTATCGGCAAACCAGTATTGATAACCTGATTTTGTCTCTTTGGCCTTGTTGATATCAAACTTGTTTACACAGTTTTCTATCGTGTAGAAGGGTTGTTCTTGCTTTGCTACCATCTTTTGACCATACGCTAATTGATGTGTCATTATAGTGATTGCGAGGGCCACTATGTACTGCGTTGCCTTTTTCATTTTTTGGTATTTAATATGATAAAAGAATTCAATCTTAAAATTTAAAAGTACTAATATAATATGATCTAAACAGCCTCTTACATTGATATTTCAAAGATTATAGAACCAGGCCGTCGGAATTATTCTATTATCTCAAAAAAACACTAAAACAATTATCCTGTTGCCATTTCTTTGTTAATACACCACACAATTTCGTTATTTCTGCTCGTTGAGGTCTATTCACAAATTCAAATCATTGTCGGAGTTTCATAGGATGTTCGGTTTGTCCAAATCAGAGGATCCACCGTTAAGTTTTATCCGTTTTGAGGATATGAAAATGCCCGAGGAAACAATGCCTGATTATCTGATTCTTAACTTTTACAAGATCACTCACAAGGATAGTATCGGAAGTGCGAAGTACGGCAAGGATTATTATCATTTTGGGAAAGGTGAATTGGTATTTACTGCTACTGGAAAATTGTTTTGAAAAATCGAAAAGAAAAAACTGTCTATGAAAGATCTTACAATATCAGAAATTGCACATTAACTAGGATTTGATTACCCACAGTCTTCTATCAGATCATTCAAGAGTAAAACCAAACTACACCTTATGAGTTCCAGCAGTGGTTTAGCTGAAACACCAAAATTAATTCTTCAAATTCAAATCTGATACTATTTATGAGACTTTTACTCCAAACAAATGACCCACTAAAGTGGTAATTCCCATAGCAACCGTTCCCCAGAAGCAGATGCGTAAAACCGCAATGCCAATTTTTGAACCTCCTATTTTTGCGGAAATAGCACCTAGGACCATTAAAAAAATGATAGAAAATCCGTACTGATAATAGATCATTTCTTTATCAGGAGCGAAAATAGCAAGAATCATCGGTAACAATGCGCCTGCAATAAAAGAAAAGAAGGAAGCCAGTGAAGCCAGAAATGGTTTTGCCTGCGTCATTTCGTTGATGCCCAATTCATCGTGTGCATGTGCGCCAAGAGCATCGTGGGCTGTAAGTTCGGTTGCTACAAGCAAAGCGGTCTCTTTGGTAACGCCACGATTTTCATATATTTTAGCCAACTCTAGAAGTTCTATTTCTGGTATTTCTTCAAGTTCCCGTTTTTCCCGTAGAAGGTCAGATTTTTCAGTGTCTTCCTGGGAACTTACAGAAACATATTCTCCTGCAGCCATCGACAGTGCACCAGCGATCATTCCTGCCAATGCGGTAAGAATGATCGTATTCCTTTCCGGTGATGCCGCTGCCACACCAACCACAATACTGGTGGTGGATAGCAATCCGTCGTTCGCACCTAAAACAGCTGCACGAAGCCAACCGACTCTGTTGACGTAATGTTTTTCCAATTGATGATGCATCGGTATTTTATTGAATTAAAATATGAACTTATTTAAATCTTAAACTTAACGAAATAATATCAGACTGCATACCAATAGATTTTGTATAATGGCCGTATCTGATTTCTAGCATATTGAGCCTTTCGATACCAAATAAACCGTTCTTCGGACTGAATCGGATTCCGGCTCCGTAAAAATGACTATCGAATTTTGAAAGGTCATAATTACTGGTGTAAAAATCATCAAAAGCTGTATGCTGCTGATAAGGTGCAAAATATTTCGCAGAAGTCTGAGAATAATATCTGTAAAAAGGACTTACCGAAACAAAAGGTGAAATTTTCATAGGGGTTTCCAGACTGAATGTATTTGATTTTAACCCCCAATCATCTGTGTAATAGCGATAATATGCTTTTATGATGAATTTATCTCCTAAGAAATAATTGGCTCTTACCCCCAAAGGAATTTTAAAACGCTTATCCGGCAACGCTTCCTGATGAACAGAATTGTCTGTAAAATAAACTCTGTGGAAAGGTAAACTCAAATATCCGGTCTGTTGTATTCCGTCTGCCAAAAACTCCACCTGAAAATTCTGATTGATGATCTGCGAATAGGAGAGGGAAAGGGCAAAAGTATTTCTTGCGCTCGTTCCATTATTATCTGCAGTTCGCAATTCTATGGGAGCTATCATCTTTACCTGATCCAGATAAGCCTGAAGTTTAGCGGTAAATTCACCCATTTTGTTCGGGGTTTTCTTTGCAAAGCCAATGTTGGCACCGTAAGACTGGTAATCATATTCAGAAGAAAATGAAACTCCAGCCATTAAAGTCGTTCCTTTATTTTCATTTTCTCTACTCCAGTTTAAACTTGGATAAATTCTGTTATCTGAACGGGATGCTGATGAATTGGCTTTCAGGTCGACCATATCGGAAGATGCGGAAGTGTAATGATCAATTCCGACACTGAAATCAAATTTGTTCTTTCTCAGTTTTTTATCATACTTCACCATTGTAACATCAATGGTATTGGAGACGTCGGTTAGTTTCTCAGTTCCAATTCCTCCTGTTACCGCAGAATTATTTCCGTCTTGTTTATAATAGCTCGATACAAGATTAATCTCATCCAGACTTAGTTTTTTTGAAGGCTCAGTATTGGTATTTTCCTGCGCTTTTGCATTGGAAATTCCGAAAAGAGCAATGATACTTATGATAATTTTTCTCATTTTAAATCACAATTAAATTTTACAATTACTCTTCTTTTTAATTACACCCGCAACCTCCGCCCACTTTTCCGGCATTAGCGCCTGAGGAACCTTCTCTGTAAGACTGAAAGCTCAGCTCGGTTTTTTCTATAGTTCTGTTTCCAAGAGCCATTTCAGCATCGTTTAATTTGTTTTTTTCGTATTCTTTTACGGTTGTACAGGATTGTACAGAAGCGATGGTCACTAAAAAGCAAATTACTGTTGTTATTTTTATGAAATTTTTCATTTGAATTAAATTTGTTTTTAAAATTTAAAATCCAGTCATGGATTCATTTTAAATTAATGTTTTGTGATGAATATATTTTGTCCTGATCATCGATGATGATGCATTCCATGTGGTTGATTTGATTCACCATATTGAGGGCAGAATCAATTCCCATAATGCTTACGGGAGTTGCCATAGCATCGGCAATTTCAGCGTTTGGACAAAAAATGGTTACACTTTTTACACCCGAAACTGGCATTCCTGTTTTCGGATTGATGGTATGAGAATATTTTTTACCGTTGATGACCACAAACTTTTCATAATTTCCTGAGGTAGCGATGGCCATATCGGTGATGTTCATATATGAGAACGGCTGTTGTGCATTTTCGGGATCGGCAATTCCAATGGTCCACGGTTTTCCGTCTGCCTGATTTCCCCAGGTCGTCAAATCGCCGGAAGCATTTACAATTCCCGAAGCAACACCTCTTTTCTGAAGAAGTCTTTTTGCCATTTCCGCTGCATATCCTTTTCCGATTCCACCAAAACCTATTCTCATACCTTTTTCTTTCAGAAATACGGTTTGGTTCTCGCGATTCAACAGAATATTCTGATAGTTGACCAACTTCAAATGTTCTTTAATCAATTCCGGATCAGGAAGCTGTTTCATTTCACGGTCAAAATTCCAGAAGCTTTTATCGATTCCGCCGTAGGATATATCAAAATAACCATTGGTAATATGGCTGATTCTCAAGCTTCTTTCAATCAGTTCAAAAACTTCGCAATCAACTTTTACAGGTTGTATTCCTGCATTTTGATTGATAAGGTTGGTCTGGCTTTCTTCACTGAAGGTGGTCAGTAGCTTTTCGATTCTCCGGATTTCTTCTATGGCAGCGTCGATGTCCTGTTGTACCGTCTTTTCATCATCATTAACAACGGTAATTTCAAAAGAATTGCCCATTAATTTCTGAGGTCTTTTGAATTCTCTAAACATCATTGTCTACTGTTTTTGATTTTCTTTGATTTCCCTGATCTCTTTACTGAAAGCCAAAGCGTTTTCAGAAGGTAGACCTTCCCAGCTTTTTAGTATTTTTCCTTCAGAATTTAATAAAAGGGTATAAGGAAAGAGCCCTTTTTGATTATACTGATCTGCAAGCGAAGCGTTCTCTTTTTTTAATTCGGGAGAAAGCTGGTTTTTCTTGTTTCTCGGAAAATCTGCGTTAAGGTAGATAATCACATTTTCGGTTTCCAGTTTTTTAAAATCTTCAGTTTCAATAATATTTTTATGAAGTTTGATGCACGGAATGCACCAGTCTGAACCCGAAAAATTGAGTAAAATAAGCGCTTTTTTTTCCGTAGCTTTTTTCTTGACATTTTCCATAAAGCTCTGAGCATGAACACCAAATGAAAAAACAGACATTATCAAGCCTAAAATAAATGTTCTCATAATTTGATCTATATTTAATTTGAATCGTTTTGATTTAAAAAATATTTATGGCAAGTCTTTGAACATCGGCCTCTATCAAATTCGCAGGAACTTTTTGATGACCAATGTTATGTAAGATGATCTCATTCCTTAAGATTGAGATTCGTTGCTCCTAAAATGATTCTTTTGTTTTTACTAATGCGTAAAGGTGAAATATGATCTTGTAGAAATTTAGAATTTTTGGACCTTTTTGAAAATTTGTAGCGACTCTTCCTGCGGCAACAATTTTTCACTTGTAACTTGTATCAGATTCCAAAGCGATATCTAGCGTAAAATCGACGATTATTTGACAATAAAGCTCTTTAAAGTTTACAGTCGCCTACACTCAAAACAGCGCTCAACTCCTTATATCTGGTTTTTTCCTTGTTAATAAATTAGTGCACAGATACACGAATCTAACCATTCAAATTAAGTGGCATCTCATACTCAGATTGTCGACATTTAAGCTGTAATAAATCAGATTATATCTTTTCTTAATTTTTCGACAGCACGCTTCATTCTTAAATTGAAAAGTTCTTTTTCAAGCCTTACTGGTGGCGCTTGTCTTACTTCGCAATTCGTAATGCTACAGCTTTCGCAGGTCACACCAACTTCAATTGTTTTTAGAAAAGAAGATCGGGCAAAATTGATCTTTTTGATCGTTTGGTTATTGAGCAGAATTCCCAAGCAATAACTGCGGTTGCTGCCATCCGCAAAAGGATTTTTTTGAGAAGTGGAAATCACCAGATAGCTCACGCCTTGGTCTTTGTAGTGAGAGATCTGTGCAGAGGTCAATGATCCACTTTCCTGAAGATGATCGAGGTTTTTCACAGCGATCCATCTTCGGCAATAATGTTCATTTGTAGCATTGGCGTGCGGCGCTTGCTGGTGGTTGAGGTGCAATTCTTTTAGAATGCTGATCTTGTCAGAACCATCTTTCTTTATAAAACAGAGATAGAACAGATCCTTGACCCCAAACTCTGAAGACAGGATATTGGTCAGTCTGTAATAGAAAGTTTCAGGCGAATCTGTAAAATGATCGATCAGTTTTTCAAAGTGATCGGCGTTCCATTCTTTCTGGTAAAAGAGATCCGAGACTTTTTCGATAAGCTCTTTTTTTGAGATCAATAAGCAGCCAGCAAAATAAGAAGCATAAAAATTGTTGAGGATCTCTTCAAAACTTCCAAAATCCAACCACGAATAAGTATTGGGACGAAGATTCAGCTTCAAAACATTGAAACCTATTTCCTTTGCCAAGATGAATATTTTTTGATTCTTGTCCAGTCTTTCATTCAACAAAAGCAATTTTTTTTCTGGAACAAAAAGTGAGCGGAGTTTATTCAAAGTTTCATCTTGCGAGAAATTCTCCGACCTTATTTCATAACCAAATTTCTCTTCCAGTAGATTCCCGAGCGTTTCTGTTTGGAGTTCTTTATTAAGCTCAAGATTATTTTCTTTCGCAAACTGGACCGACGTCTCCTCGATGTCAGGAAAATAATTATCGTACAATTCCTGAAAAGAACGCATGACAGCAAAATAAAAACGCTCTTTTCCGAGATTGTAATTCTGAGAGATCTCTATCAAAGCATTGATGAAAGCCGTTACTTTTTTCGGTGCATCGCTGATGATGCTGATGAGATTGTTTTTATTGATCCCAAAAAGATCCAACGGCACTTCTTTGAAAAAATCCGATTGCAGGATCTCATTGATCGGCGTGAGCGTCTTGTCCAGTTTGGAGGAGACCAGGTCGTCAAAAGTACAACTTAACGCATTGGAAAGATGAACGATCTTGTCGTGTTTTGGATACTTTTTCCCATTCTCAATTTCGTTGAGATAAGATTTGGATAGACCTGTCTTTGTGGCAAGATCTTGCAGAGACCAGTTTTTTTTCTGTCTCTGCTGTTTCAATTTGAGTCCGAAAACTACGCGGATATAGTCGCTTTCTGCAATCATAGATTCAAAGATAAATAAAAAGCGATTATTCGCATAATAATTTTTATAAAAAATTAGCGAACGTTCGCTAATTGTGAAAATCTTTTTTATACATTTGTCAAACCAAATCACAAAATATAATTAATATGGAAACGATAAATCAATTGAAAGTGATTGCTACCAGACCATTTAGAGAAGTTTTCACGCCGGAACTGACAGATTTTCTGATTGCGCTACATCAAAAATTCAATCAAAGAAGACTTGACCTTTTAGATGAGAGAAAGAAAATCCAAAAAAAGTTTGATAATGGAGAACTACCAAGTTTTCCAATAGAAACCGAATCTGTTCGAAATGGCGACTGGACCTGTGCAAAACTTCCGAAAGACCTATTGGACAGAAGGGTAGAGATTACCGGACCTGTTGACCGCAAGATGATCATCAATGCTCTTAATTCTGGTGCCAATACTTTTATGGCAGACTTCGAAGACAGCAATTCGCCGACCTGGGAAAACTGTATTCATGGTCAAATTAATTTATCCGATGCCATTAATAGAAACATAGATTTTACGAATGAACAAGGAAAATCTTACAGGCTTAATGAAAAAACCGCAACATTGATCGTCCGCCCCAGAGGTCTTCACCTATCAGAAAAAAATATTGAGATCGAAGGCGCATTATCATCTGGTTCTTTAACCGATTTTGGAATCTATTTTTTCAAGAACGCAAAGCAACTCATGGAGAAGGGTAGCGGCCCTTACTTCTATCTTCCAAAATTGGAACATTACGAGGAAGCGCGCTGGTGGAATGATGTTTTTATCTTCAGTCAGGATTATTTGGGGATTCCTCAAGGCACGATAAAAGTTACCGTTCTTATCGAAACGATAATCGCTTCTTTCCAATTGGATGAGATTCTTTTCGAATTGAAAGACCATAGTTCCGGACTCAATTGTGGCCGTTGGGATTATATTTTTTCATACATCAAAAAGTTCAGAAACCTTCCCCATTTTATTGTTCCCGATAGAGATCAGGTTACGATGACCTCGCCTTTTATGACTGCTTATTCCAAACGCGTGATAGAGATCTGCCACAAAAGAAATGTCCACGCCATGGGAGGAATGGCAGCCCAGATCCCAGTGAAAAATGACGATGAGGCCAATGAGACGGCTTTCGAAAAAGTCAGAAATGACAAAGAACGAGAAGTCAGAAATGGCCACGATGGAACTTGGATCGCGCATCCCGCTTTGGTTCCTGTTGCTAAGGAGATCTTCGATCAATATATGCCCGAACCGAATCAAATCGATAAAAAATTTGATTATAAAATCAAAGAATCGGAATTGCTGGAAGTTCCCCACGGAACGATTACCGAAAGCGGTGTCAGAAAAAATATCAATGTCGGAATTCTGTACATAGAATCTTGGCTGATGGGAACTGGCGCAGCTGCACTTTATCATTTGATGGAAGATGCTGCAACGGCCGAAATATCGCGGTCGCAAGTTTGGCAATGGCTGAAAAACGAAGCGATTTTAGAGGACGAAAGAACGCTGACAAGAGAATTGGTATTACAATGGGAAAAGGAAGAACTCATCAAAATAAAAAAATACGTCGGAGAAGAACGATATGCTAAAGGGAAATTCAATTTGGCAAAGGAGCTTTTCAATGAATTGATCTTCTGTGGGAATTTTGAGGAATTCCTGACCCTGAAAGCTTATCCATTTATCTGAGCAATTAAGAATCATAAACAAAGTACAAAAAGTCAAGAAACAAGATGAAAGAGATTTATTATAAAGTCTTGCATCTAGGGTCTTGTCTCTACAACCTAAATCACACCAAATCACAAAATATATCATTATGAAAACCAAACAAGAACAGATCCAGGCTTTGGAACAGGACTGGATGACAAATCCAAGATGGATCGGCATTACAAGACCTTACACGGCAGAAGAAGTTCTGAAACTTAGAGGATCTTACAAACTGGATTACACGATCGCAAACGAAATGTCCAAGAAACTTTGGGACAAATTAAACAATCAGGATTGGATCGCAGGATTGGGCGCTTTGACGGGAAATCAGGCTGTGCAGGAAGTCGACGCAGGATTGGAAGCAATCTATCTTTCCGGCTGGCAGGTTGCTGCAGATGCGAATCTTTCCGGGGAGATGTATCCCGACCAGTCACTTTACCCAGCCAATTCGGTTCCGTCTGTGGTTAAGAAGATCAATAATGCTTTGTTGAGAGCAGACCAGATCCAATCTGTGAATGGCGGCGGAGAAAAGGAATATCTTGTTCCTATCGTGGCTGATGCAGAGGCTGGATTTGGAGGAAATCTGAATGCTTATGAATTGATGAAACAAATGATCGAAGCCGGCGCTGCTGGTGTCCACTTCGAAGACCAATTGTCATCAGCCAAAAAATGCGGACATCTTGGAGGAAAAGTTTTGGTTCCGACGCAGGAAGCGATCAACAAACTGATCGCTGCAAGATTGGCGGCCGATGTTTGCGGTGTTCCAAGTCTTATTGTTGCTAGGACAGATGCGGACGCGGCGGATCTTTTAACTTCAGATATTGATGAAAGAGACAGAAAATTCATCACTGGCGAAAGGACGTCCGAAGGTTTCTACTCTGTGAAAAATGGAGTAGAACAGGGAATTGACAGAGGTTTATCTTATGCGCCGTACGCTGATCTCATCTGGATGGAAACGTCCAATCCGGACCTGGAATATGCGAGAAAATTTGCAGAAGGCATCCACGCCAAATATCCAGGAAAGATCCTGGCGTACAATTGTTCGCCTTCATTTAATTGGGCTGCAAAATTGACTGTTGAAGAGATGGAAAACTTCCGGGAAGAATTAGCGAAAATGGGATACAAATTCCAGTTTATCACTCTGGCTGGTTTCCATGCTTTGAATACGGCGATGTTTGAGTTGGCGTTGGCCTATAAAGAAAGAGGAATGGCAGGCTATTCAGAATTACAGGAACGTGAATTTGCACTTCAAAGTAAGGGTTTCCGTGCGGTAAAGCATCAGAGTTTTGTAGGAACAGGTTATTTTGATGAAGTACAAAATGTGGTGATGAGCGGAAGATCTGCAACTGTTGCAATGAAGGATTCTACCGAAACAGCACAGTTTCATTAAGACACGAGTATCCCATATCTTAATTTTAGCCTTCTCATTTTTGAGAAGGTTTTTTTATAAGGGAATAAGTAGAGGGCTAAATTTTGAATCTACAATTATTAATTTTCAACGATGTTGATATTAATTGGCAAATACATAATCTAATTTTTTGTAAGTTCGTGATGTTTATGAATGAACTCATCAATCAAATTAACAATTATCATCAATTGTCTCCTAAAACAATTGAAGCTTTACAAGGCATTTTCACTGTAAAAACATTCAAAAAGAATGAGATTATTTTAAGAGCCGGAGACGTGGCAAGATATTATTACTTCGTCAAATACGGATTGTTGGGATATTATACAATTGATGAAACCGGTAACAGGATCAGTTTCAAAAACTGGGGACGAGGCGAAAAGTTTGGATAATCTAAAAAGGAAAAATGCTTTGGCTTT
>NZ_LSHB01000020.1 GCF_001643375.1 Chryseobacterium sp. FP211-J200 | reverse complement strand
TTTGAATGTTAGATACTTAAATATACGAATTATTGCTATTTTACACAAATCTTATTTCTATGCTTAACCCGAACTCAGGTTAAATAATGACTCCGAAATCAAACTTTCATGGGTCGCCTCAACAAGGCAGGCTTCTTCATCTTTGTAAGCCTTAATAAGTATTTTACCACAGTACATAGGATTTGTGATTGCCCTTTAGAATGATGTACTGCTAATGTTTGCTCCCAATTTTAACTCCAATATAACTAATTGAATTTAGGCTGTTTCTATAAACCAATTACCAAACTGACAGTCGAATTGTTTCATAATATATATAATCTGTCATAGATCTACGAAATATAGTAAATCAAATAGTATGATGATAAGGTGTAAAATATTGATAATTAATGTTATAAATATTTGGATTATTGTTTGGGTAGTTACATGTCAATAATTGGAATATCAAATATTAGCTTCAATTATTTATAACATTTATTCAGCGGGCATTTTTGCCTATCTGAAGAATATTGAGAAATAATGACGTGAATTCTTAAAGGTTTACATAATGCTGTGGCTGGAGCTTTTTTTATGTCCTTAAAAACTGAGTTGATTTATGGCAATAGACACACGACAAAAGAAAAGATGGAATTGGAAATCTTTGGATACCTTGATGGAAAATAGAGATGATTTTATGAATCTTTGGAATCTGTTGCAGCTACATTTTAACTCATCAATCTGATGCTTATTGTACAAATTTTATCTAAATTGTAATTATTATTTTCTCGATTTTATGAATGATTTTATTTACTTGGATTACAATGCAACAACACCAGTCGATCAGAGAGTTGTAGATACGATGCTTCCTTTCTTCAATTCTCTGTATGCAAATGCGGGAAGTTCCCATCTTTTCGGTCTTACGGTAAAAGAGGCGATTGACGAAGCTGGAGAAAAAATTGCAGAATTGATCACGGCAGATCCTAAAGAAATCATCTATACATCTGGCGCAACAGAGGTCGTCAATTTGGCTCTAAAAGGTATTGAAAAAGCAAACGGTAAAAATCACATCATCACGGTAAAAACTGAACACAAAGCAGTGTTAGACACTTGCATTTATCTGGAAAAACAAGGATTCTTGGTGACATATCTAGATGTTGGAAAAGATGGCCTGATCGATCTGGATGAATTGAAAAATGTGATTACTGATAAAACTTTATTGGTTTGCGTAATGTTTGTCAACAACGAAACCGGCGTGATCCAGCCAATCAAAGAAATTGCCGAGATCGCCCACGATAAGAATTGTCTTGTTTTTTGTGATGCAACGCAGGCGGTCGGGAAAGTTCCTGTCAATGTGAAAGATCTTGGAATCGACCTGATGCCTTACATCGAGAAAAAATATAAGACCAATGGCAGAAAAGCCATTGCAGGATTGTCGCGAGGTAGTTACCAAGCCATGCTGATCGGCGTCAATCATCCGGAAGTTTTTTCGGCAATCGGTTCTTTCAGTCCGGTCATCTACGGAGGAACGGAAACTCAACCTTTCAAAGAGTTTCCGATAGGCAATCTTTTAAAATCAAAGAAGAGACCTTTGTTCTTCATTGGCGTTGGTGACAAGGAGGATGCAAGATTCCTTGATTTTAATAAGACCATTATTTCTTATCTCGATGAGAACAATTATCCTTATTCAGAGTACAGATCTGCTCAAACCTATCATGAGTGGTTGACCTGGAGACGTTGTCTGCATGAATTTGCCCAGAAGATCTTCAAATAATTAAGTTTTCAAGAGCAATTTCCATAATGATTTACTAAGGTCATCAAAATGGTATCAAAATAGTACCAGTCTCTGTATGAAAAGATATAAGAAAAGACCATTTCCAGTAGAGGAATCGAGGCGTTTTCTGGAACCTGCACCTACAGTTCTGGTCACATCCGCTTATGGAGAGCAGCAAAATATAATGACGATGGGTTGGTACACGATCATGGAATTTGTCCCATCATTGATCGGCTGCATGATCTCCAAAGGAAATCATAGTTTTGAACTGATCAAGAAAAGTAAGGGATGTGTCATCAATATTCCCACTGTAGAACTATCTAAAACGATCGTCGCTATTGGGAATTGTAGTGGTTCGGAAGTAGATAAATTCAATGAGTTCGAACTTTATACAGAGCAAGGAGATGTTGTAAAAGCGCCACTTCTGGTCAACTGTTTTGCTAATTTTGAATGCAGGCTTTACGATGATAAACTGATAGACGACTATAACTTCTTTATTCTTGAAATTGTAAAAGCTCACGTTGCAACCTCTCCGAAATATCCCAAAACCATCCAGTATAGGGGCGACAGTCATTTTGTAGAGTCCGGTAGGAATTTTATGATCCCTTCGTCTAAGTGATCAAAAATTAAAAAACTTCTTTAGCTCATAATTTGCAATGTTTTTAGTATTTTGGTCATAGTAAAATTTGATGACAAGTATTTTTGCCTATGAATGAATTTACCCAATTCTACAATAATCTAGAAGTTGATAACGGTCTGCTGATCATGCTCATGGTCATGAGTGTCTTTGTAGCGATTTTCCACACGGTGATCTTCATGGGACTTTACAATATCAATCTAAGACCAAAGTGGCTTTTCTTTGTCTTAAATCCTTTATTGATCTGGCTTTGTTCATTATATGACAGCAGATTGGGAGCTTTGTTTGCTCTTATCCTGTTTCTTTCCGTTTTCGTCTTGGGAATTATTGGAATGATCGTCTCGGCCATCAGAAGTGGCGTGGAAAGTTCGAGAGAAGAAGATGCCCGTAGGAAAAGAAGTGGGAAACCTGCACTTCCAGTCTGGAAAAAAATACTGATCACTTTATCTGGATTAATTTTCTTTGGACTGGTCCTATCGTTGGGTGTTCCGTATTTTATCATCATCTTTTTTATCATTCTTCCATTTTTAACATCATTAAAATCAAATAATAAAAAACGGTTCTACAAGTATCAGCGCACTTTGCCAACCGCAAACATCCGTTCTGTGGCAATGGGTCTTGCAGAGATCTCCGGTAAAGTGAAAATGCTGGAGCCACTGACATCCAGGATCGGGACAAAAAAATGCATCGGATATCTCTACACGATAGAGGATGTAAGGACAGACAAGGATGGCGATAATTCCTATAGTTTAGAATCTTCGGAAACAGTTTGTAAACCTTTTTATGTTCAGGATAATTCTGGCCAGATCAAAGTTGTGACTGATGATATCGAATTCATAGATTTTGAAATTGATGAGCGATACCAGTCTTCTATGAAGCGCTACACGCAATATCTTCTTACAGAAAATATGGACGTTCTGCTGATCGGGAAAGCTGGTTTGAAAGAAAATAACGAACCTGTTTTCATGAAGGAGGAGATCAAAGATGTTTTTGGTATATCGCCAGTCGCAAGTGTGGAAGATTACAACACTATGCGACCAATCCTACAATCTGCTGGTTATTTTGTCTATTTTTGGGTGATCCTCATCGCGCTTATTTTTCTCACGCCGATCAATTTGAGAAATCATACTTTGGAATTTGGAAAGATCGATTTTGATCTGCCGTTCAAAAATTCTAAACCTGTGAAGTCAGTAGATGATTTTTATAACAATGTCTATGACAGTTATGAGCAGAGAAACACAGAACCAGTGGAGGATTATAATGAAGCTGATAGTTTAGAAATAACAACAACACCTTCAGAATAAATTTTAAAAAAAACTAATAAAAAAATAAAACTATGATACAGATTCTCGCTTATGTCATTATCGGATTGGTCGTTTTAGGACTTCTTAATGTCATTGTTTCAACATACAACAGACTTGTGATGTTGAAAAATAACGTCGACAAATCCTTCGGGAATATTGATGTTCTTCTAAAACAACGCGCCGACGAGATCCCGAATCTTATAAAAGTGGTGAAAGAATCCATGAGATTTGAAGAATCGATGTTGACAAAACTGACGGAACTGAGAACCAGATTCCTCAACGCAACATCTACCGAAGAAAAGGTAGAATTGTCCAACGAAATGCAAACGCAACTGAAATCTATCTTTGCAGTGGCAGAAAATTATCCAGACATCAAAACCAGCCAGAACTTCCAATTGCTTCAAGGCAGAGTTTCCCAAATTGAAGATGCGATTGCTGACCGTAGAGAATTCTTCAACGAAAGTGTGACGATGTACAATATCGGGATAGAGGAATTCCCGAATTTTATCTTAGCAAAACTGATGCTATACACCAAAAAGCATTTACTACAGATCACCGAACAAGAAAAAAAATACGATGGAGTTGCCTTTTAATATCATAGACATTCTGAGAACTATCGAAGCAGAGCCGGGTTTCTTGGTGGCCTTTGCGGCATTTCATCCTTTTGCAATTATGGTCCTTGCTATTCCGCTTTGGATCTTCAGAAAAATGGGCGTTTACAAACCTGCTGAAGAATTGGGCATGTTTGGTTTCTCAGTTGTCGTCATTTTTATGCTCGGCTGGCTACTCGGTTTTGTCTCGCAGATTTTGATGATGTTCATGGGCATTCCCGGACTCAAGATGCTGATGATCTACTTATCCATGTACCTTTGCATCACGGCTTTTGTAATTGTGAATGCCTATGGTATGAAGAAATGGTATGAAAGAGACCAATTGAAAAAGAAACCAGTCACTTAATTTTGATTAATGAAAAAAGCGACGGTCATCCTTTTTGTTATTTCAGTCCTGATACTGTTGTTTGTCGATAGATGTACGACTATCAATTTGACGACGGCGGATATTTTTCGACCTTCAAATTATAACGATTTCAAAGAATTACCAAAACGGCCACAATCCCAAAACTACGAGATCGTTTCTGCTCAAGGTGAATTCCCATTGTTGTACAATTCTTCTCAAAACGAATTTTACCTAAGCAACGGGAAAGGGCTTACCAAATATGATGGAGCGGGAAATTTGATATTTACAAATGATCTGAGTTATGAGGAATATACTTCGACGTTTGATTTTTCGAATTTTGTGCCTTACGTTTTTGCTAAAAATGGTGTCTATGATTACTCAGGAGAGAAACTGGTCTACAGCCGATTTTCTGAAATTCTGAATGCCAATAATGAGATGGATGATAAAGATTTCAAATCCATATTCGAAAGTCATTACAAAAATGCTGAGCTCGTGATCTATGACAACGACCGGAATATTGAGAGTGATAGAGATTGTTTACCGATGTATTTTATGAGTAAGGGTAAGTGGACCTTGATGTTTACTCAAAAAGGCGACTATCGGTTTACTCACCAGGGGAACGGTGATATTGATAATGATACCATTGGTAAAATTGATTTTTTAGGTTTTCCCGCCAAGTTCGCTGACAAAGGATTGATGGTGTTGAAGGATTCTAAGAATGGGATCTATTCCATCAATAAATTTGGAAGAGAAAAGATCACTGATGATTATCTGAATACTTTCTACACCCAGATCCTAAAAGAAAGAAAAATGGATTATCAAACCGATGATGAGATCAAGTTGCTATCTCGCAGAAAAGAGGAATATTATTCTACGGGAAATATATTCAGCCTGCCAAGCTGGGTGTCACCATCATTTATGAATACAGGATATTTCAAGCTGACCTATCGTGGTGAAAATATCTTTTTCAAAGAAAAGGCAATCAAATTATTCTCTGATCCGAAAGTCCAAAATGACCTTTATCTTTTCGAATTACCAAAAAAATCAAGATCAAGATCAAAAATCGCCTTTGTATTGTATGAACTGAATGTTGGTGGTTACATGAACGACAGTACAGGCATAGTAGAACCGATCATCAAAAATACAGGATTGTATCTCATCAAACCAAAAAAATAAATGTGCTTGTTTTTAATCTTTTAAACTGGTAGCGTAAACCAAAATGTGCTCCCTTCACCAATTGTGCTGTCTACACCAATTTCGCCATCGTGTTTTTTGATGATCTCTGAACAGATATAAAGTCCCAATCCAAGCCCTGAATAGGACTTCCCAGAGTGGTCTGCACGGTAATAGCGGTCGAATAGATGTGGCAGGATCTTAGCATCAATTCCTTCCCCGAAATCCTGTACCGATATTTTGATGCGGTCTTTCAGTTCTTCGATATTGATATGGATTTCTTTGGATTGTGATGCATATTTCACAGCATTGTTGATAAAATTGATGACAACCTGATCGATTCTATTTTCGTCTGCAAACACAGATAAATTGTGATCACCCTTGATGATAATGTCGTATTTGCCTTCCATTCTTATGTGGTCGCCACTTTTAGAAAGCATATCATACAGGTTGAAATTGGTCTTTTCAAGTTGAAGTTGATCTTCATTCATTCTACTCATATTCAGCAGTTCGTCTATTAGTGTGACCATGGTTTCCACACTTTTGGCCGATTGGTCGATCAGTTTGATATGGGTTTCGGTAAAATGTTCATTCCTTAATCTACCCAATAATTGAATGGAAGCTTTGAGAATGGTGAGCGGCGTTTTTAGTTCGTGGCTTGCTATGCTCAGGAAATCATCCTTACGTTGGTCAAACAATTTCTTTTCGGTAATATCGGCGGTCATTCCCACCATTCTGTCCGGATTTCCGTTCTCGTCATATCTCGGGCGTCCGTGGGCTTCGATCCAATGGACGGATCCGTCTCTCCAGCGGATCGGATATTCTGTTTTATAGATCCCATTGGTCCTCATGGCTTCTTGGACAAGGCCTTTCACTCTTTCACGGTGTTCAGGAAACATTGCTTCGAAAAGATCAGAATATTTAAATTCCACCTCAGGCGAAAACCCATAATTGCGTTTGAAAACATCGCTGCTTTGCATGATGCCTGTTGCCAATTCCACTTCTGTAGATCCCAAACTGCTCGCATCCATGGCAATCTGCAGTCTTGTGTTGATCTCGGTCACAGTTTCCCGTGAGTTTACTTGGTCGGTTACATCTGTTGCGACGATCATGATCGCATTGCTGGTTCCATCGGAATTGCTTATTGGTTTATAGACAAAGTTAAGATAACGTTCTACAGAATTACCATTGATGGTCAATTTCGTCTTGTGTTCTTTTCCATAAAAAGGTTTACCAGAATTATATACTTCTGTAATGATATTCAGGAAGTTTTGTTCCTCTATCTCTGGCATGGCCTTTACCAATGGTAATCCTACGACAGAGCGGTCTTTGCCCCAGATCTCCAAAATCGCATCGTTCACCACATCGATTTCAAAGTCGATTCCTTTAAGTGATGCCATGGCTACCGGGGAATGTTCCACGAGTGAGCGGAAGCGGTCTTCACTCTCGGTCAGCGTATGATTCAGATGCTGTAGCTTATTTTTAAACTGAACGAGTTCTTTATTGGCATTTTCCAATTTGGAATTGATGGACAGAAGCTCTTCGTTCGTGATCTGGTATTCTTCATTCATTTCGCCAAGGTCTCTGGTAAGTTGCTCTTCTGCCTTCGATTTTTCGTAGATCAGATTTTTTGCAGCTATTCGGTCAGAGACTTCAAAGGCGGTATGAAGGATGTACGCAATTTTTCCATTTTCATCATGAAGGGCCTTGTATTCAAAATCAAAATAGAAATTCTTAAACTCACCGTTGATTTCTAAGACAGCAGGGTAGTCCTTAGCCAGATAAGTCTCGCCAGAATGCCATACTTGTTGCAGAATTTCAAAGAATGGCTGACCGGAAAGCTCCGGAAGCGCATCATTAAAAGTTTTACCCAATATGTTTCGGTCTTTCCCCCAGAAGTTTAGCATGGCCTCATTGGCGCTCAATATGGTGATCTCTTCCCCAGAATAGATGGCAGTCGCATTGGGTGATTTGAATAATATGCCAAGGAGTTTTTCAGGACGGATGAGATCGGGTGAGTTCATAAAAATTATACTAAAACAAATATAAAAAAAATCGTTGCCAAAAGCAGACCGTTTATTATTAATAGTCAGTAAGCATGATGATTTGTAACATTGCGGTAAAGCAAATGAATGTTGTAATTCTTTCCTTCAACAATGTCTATCTGATTTGTCACAACTCATTTTGATCATATTTTAAGATTATTAGAATATGTTTATCGTATTGGCAAAGAAATTGTGTAGTAGAGTACATGATAAAAAACTAACTTTTTTAAAACTAACTGTTATGACCATTTCTTACTACGATTTTAAAAATTTACCTAACGAATCCCAATGTGACATCGTTTTGAACGAAGGTCATCTGATGAACGAAACCATCAAAGATGAACTGAAATTTGTGCTCTACGAGATCTCGTCCTTCACAGTCGAGATTGTTTATAATAAAAATAACAGGATCGCAGCCATGAATGTCTATCAAAATAAATCGGCTTACGCTAACTAAAAATAAAAAACACTATCAGATCTTGATAGTGTTTTTTTTGTTTTAATAAAACTGTCGATTTTTAAAGTCGCTTTTGTTCATCGGTTTTTGCTCCGGATTTCACTTCTTTTACTTTCTGATTTCCAAAGTTATATTTTAGGTTGACCATGAAATACTGCGTGTCGCGATAATCTTTGAAATATTGATTTTGATCGGCATAATTGGTCGATATCGTATTTCGGTCTGTTCGGAAGATATCATTGAACACCAAACCAGCTTCCAACTTTTTATCAAACATTTTTTTATTGATAATGACATAAGTGTTCTGCGAAGAACTGATGTCAAAAGAACCCTGAATGGTCTTGGAATTATAAACATATCCAATATTCAGATCCCAGGTTTTTGCTTTGTCCAAAGTGATCTGCGTGGATAGATTGGCATTATAAAAGAAAACATCATTCCTATAAAGAATCCGATCCGTTCCCATAAAATAGTTTTCCTGATATTCTCCCATTGCAAAGATATTCAACTTCCAAAAAGGCTTGATCGAGAAGTTTTTGGAGACGTTGGCGCCAATATTTTTCCCGTGATCGATATTGGTAAAATTATAGACCGTTTCGAAAGTCTCTGGATTTTGGATTGATATTTCCATTGACGGATCTTTGATGTAGCTGAAGTACGTTTCGAAGTTCCAATCTTTCACCGTGTAGGTCAAACTCAGGTTGTGAATGATTGTTGATTTCAAATTTGCATCACCTTGAAAATAGGAATATAAATTATAATAAGATTTTGATGGGTTTAGGAAATCATAATTCGGTCGGTCTATTCTTTTACCGTATGAAAATCCCAATTGCTGATCATCTTTCAGATTGTACATTGCATAAAATGTTGGGAAAAGCCCTGTTCTGGTTCTGTTGTTTTCAATCGTAGGATTGTCAGATGTTGTTTTAATAGCAGTTGTTTCAGACCTTAAACCAGCTTTCAATTCCCACTTTTTCAATTTATATTCTGAGGAAATGTAAGCGGCGAAAATGTTTTCTTTGTAATCGAAAAGATTGCTTTTCAAAGGATTGTAAGTAATAGATTCCTTGGTTCCATCAAAAAAGTCAAGGTCGTTCTCGTTGTGCACAAAACTATATTTCAATCCACTTTCCAAGGTGAATTTTTCCTTAGTCAATCGATAATCCAACTGTGTAGAGTAAAGCGAAATGTTCTGAATGTTCTTACTTCCAAATCGGTTATAGTCTTCTGGCTGATCCACAAAGTTCAACATAGTTTCAATATCCTGATCTTCCTTATATTTTTTCGTGCTGAAGTTGTTGGTCCACATCAAATTCTGGTCACCAAATTTCTTATCAAAAACCAAATAAGAATTAAAACTATTATTAAACTGATTTTTCTGATTCGAAGTCAGATAATTGGACTGAAGTTGACTGTTTTCTGTATTATAAATAGTCGTCGGAACCTTGTAATGACCGTTGTTATTGGGCGCATTGTAACCATCAAAACCAAACTGGACAGTCGACAAACTATCCAAACTGTATTGGCCAGAAAAATTATAAACATGTTGCTCGTGAGCGTGGGTTTTTCTCGTCATATCGCTTTCCCAGCGTGTCTTATCTTGATTAAAAGTCACAACGTCAAAGTTTTTCCGAACATAATCGCCCGTCACAAAATTGTAATTCCCGCTCAGTTGCCATTTTCCGGTGTTGTAAGATTGCGAAGTTCCAATCAGTCCCTTGGCATAAGTTGCTTGCGTATATCTTGTGGAAACTCTGCCTTTGTAACCTGATAGGATATTTTTTTTCATTTTAATATTAATGATCGCACTTCCCTCAGCTTCATATTTTGCGGGCGGATTGGTGATGACTTCCACGGACGAAACATTGTTTCCATCGGTATTTTCCAGGAGCTGTTTCAGTTGTTCCTGCGACATCAATGTCTTCTTATCATTAATGGTAACGATGATCTGAGAATTCCCTAGAACACCCAATTCTTCATTTTTCACCAAGACATTTGGTGTGCTTTTCAAAATATCCCAGGCGTTCAGATTTTGAAGTGGCGTATTATCGATATTGAATTCCAGTCGGTCGATTTTCCTTTTCAATAAAGGTTTATTCGCTCTAATTGTTACGGTCTCGATGGTATTCAAAGTATCTTTTTTAAGGATAATATTAAGTGACAGATCACTTTCCTCCAGCGTCAATTCGTAATCCCTAAAACCCGTTTTTTTGATTGATAAGGAAACGGGAAAAACCGAAATTCCATCAATCTCAAAATTTCCTTTCTCATCAGAATTGTAAATTTCCTTTTCATTGATCTGAATAACGCCTTCAGAAATAGGTTCCTGCTTTTCATTTTCGATATGTCCTTTGATGCTTTGACTCCAAATCAAAATTGGGAATATAAGTAAGATTGTCGTGTAAAATTTCATTGCCATAATTTTTTCCAAAATTGAGACAGTTTGCTTCTAAGTTTTGTTAATGAAGGGTTAACGGACGGTTAATGGTGGTTTTGATAAAAAATTGATTGTACTTTTGAAATATGAATCGCAAGAGAAGCATCACCGTTATTTTGTTTACATTTAGCCTGATTGTTCTGGTTGCGCTTCAGGCGTATTATATCTACAATTCTTATCGTCTCGAAGAGAAAGACCTAAACCGACAAGCCAGATCGATTGCCGATAAAGTGATGAATGAGATGGATAAGTACGATACTGATGCGAATGACAATCAGCTGATCGGTGATTTTGAAAGAATTAAAAAAGGAATCGGAATTCAAAAAGAAAAAATCATATTCCCTGAAAAAGTATATTCTTCCGAAGCATTGTATAGCGAGAAATTAGAAGAATTAATAAAGAAAAATTCAGCCGATTCTGGTTTGGAGATTGCAATGAAAAATGAGATCTACTCGGTTTTTGATCAAGTACAACGTAAAGAACTGCTCCCAAAAAATAGGGCGATCATTCTATTCCAAACGGCAAAAAAACTTTCCAAGCCCAATCTGATTGCAGAAAGCAAATGGTCCAGCCACCAGTCCAAAGAAAATACAGATACAAATCTAGACGAGAAATATGATTACAAGATCCAATCCAAGTCTTATTATCAATTACTCAACATCGATTTTCTCATTTATAAGAAAGTGATACCATTGATTGTCATTAGTTTATTGATTGTAATTTTAATTGTTTATTTATTTCGGAACAGCTTGAAAAATCTGAATCTCCAGGAAAAGAAAATCTCGCAACTTCACACCACAATAGATTCCATTGCACACGAACTGAATACACCAATCACAACTTTGAAATTTTCCATTGTTCAAACTTCAGATTCCGAAACTAAAACTTTGCTCCAAAGACAGATCAAACGTCTGGAACATATTGTAAATTCCATACATCATTCTGGGTCGGAAGATAATTTGATTGACAAAAATGGAATGGAGAATTACTTTTCAAATATTAAGAAAACTCATGATCATATCAACTTTAATATCGATTTTAATGCGGTTACAAATACAATTATTCGTCAAAATGATTTCGTACAGATCATGGACAATCTCATCGACAATTCAGTTAAATACGGTGCGAAAAACCTTGATATTATCATTAATAAAAATCTTGAAATCGAAATCTCCGATGATGGAATTGGAATCCCAAAAGACGAACAAAAACCTATTTTTGATAAATATTACCGCGTCTCCAGAACCGAAAATCTGAACATCAATGGTTTGGGCGTCGGATTGTTCTTGGTAAAATCCATCGTTGATAAATACAAAGGAAAAATTTCAGTAAGATCCAATCCGGACAAAGGCGTAACTTTTAAAATCCACATTCCAAATGAAAACTAAAATCCTTTTGGTAGAAGACGATCCCGATCTGGGAATGGTTTTGAAACAGTATCTGGAATTCTCAGATTTCGAGGTCAATTGGATTCCAAATCCTGAATTGATCTTGAGCAATAAACAAATTATCCAAGATTACCAATTGGCAATTTTGGACGTAATGCTTCCATTTATGGACGGTTTTGAGCTTTCAAAAGAGATCAGAAAAATATCAGAAATTCCGTTTCTTTTTCTCACTGCGAAGGGCCAAAGCATCGATAAAATCCTTGAATTAAAACTTGGTGCTGACGATTACATCACAAAACCTTGCGAACCGGAAGAGTTGATCTTAAGAATCAAAAATATACTCAAACGACAAACTTAGCCTATCAACGATATTGTGAAAATTGGAAATTATTCATTCTTCCCGTCGCAGTTCAAATTAAGTTTTGGAATAGAAAATTTTCAACTCACGGAAAAAGAATCAGAACTCTTGCTTTTGCTTTCCAGAAACAATCAAAACATCATCAACAGAAAAGAAATTCTGGAAAATCTCTGGGGCGAAAATGATTATTTTTTTGGCAGAAGTCTAGATGTTTTCATGACAAGGCTTAGGAAATATTTGCAAAAAGATCACAGGATCAGATTCGAGTCCGTTCGTGGAATAGGATTCAAAGTGGAGTTTCCAGAGTAGTTTCGGCTTACTGAAAAATTTTACAATTTTCTGCTGATCACGTAATCCAGCATCAGTTTTAAAGATTCCTTCGCTTCGTTATCAGGGAATTCTGCTAAGATGGCCAATGCTTTCTGTTGGTAATCCTTCATCGTTTGGATCGCATAATCCATTCCGCCGGAAGACTTTACGAATTCCACCAATTCACGCACTTTTTTGGAATCGTTATTATAACGCTTTATCGTTGCGAAATATTTTTTGTAGTTCTCAGGACTTGCATTCTTCAAAGTATAGATCAATGGCAAAGTCATCTTCTGTTCCTTGATGTCAATTCCAACTGGTTTCCCAATGATATTGCTGGTTTGATAATCAAAAAGGTCATCCTTGATCTGAAAAGCCATTCCTGTGTAGGTCCCGAATTCCTGCATTTTTTTCGCAGTCGCTTCGTCCACATTGTTGGAAAGAACGCCAACTTCACAACACGCCGCAATCAGAGTTGCAGTTTTCTGACGGATGATCTCATAATAAACATCCTCCGTAATATCCAGTTTTCGCGCTTTTTCAAGTTGAAGCAATTCGCCTTCAGACATTTCCCGGATCGTCCTTGCGATCACAGCCAAAAGGTCGTAATCTTTGTTGTCCGTAGAAAGCAAAACCGATTTTGAAAGCAAATAATCGCCGACCAAAACCGCAATTTTATTCTTCCAAAGTGCATTGATAGAAAAGAAATTGCGACGTTTGAAACTCTCATCCACAACATCATCGTGCACCAAGGTCGCCGTGTGGATCAGCTCGATCATACTTGCGCCACGGAAGGTTTTTTCGTTCACATTTCCGACTAGTTTTGCGCAGAGAAATACAAACATTGGGCGCATCTGTTTCCCTTTTGTGGTCACGATGAAGCGCGTAACTTTATCCAGCAGAGCAACATTACTTTTCATAGATTCGTAAAACTTTTGCTCGAAAAGTTTCATTTCATCAGCGATCGGAGCCTTGATTAATTCTACAGTATTTGCCACTTTTTGCCTTTAGAGATTATGTTTTTTTGGAGCAAGACGTTTGGTATTTCTATTCACTTGTCCAACCCGCTTTCCGTTGCAATCTTTTTTTGCAAAAAAGGATTTCCACTGCAATCGGGGCTATGTTGACGATTGGTCTATCGATTCACCCAAAAAACTATTCTACAAATATAATTATTCTAGATCTTTAAAAGGAATAAAATAAAGACTTTGAGGCACTTTTTTGATTTTTATATTGAATCTTTCGCCGGAAATATAGATTCCTTTTTCAGTCGCAGTAATTCCTTCAATTTGTCCAATGTTGAAAGCTCTTCCCAAAGCAAACTTTTTTAAGGGTTTGTTAAAGAAAAGATTGCCATTTTCATCTTTCTCAAAAACCATCAGAAAGACGTTCGCTTTTTTCGTGTAACCAACAACGTACAGTTTGTTGTCAAAAACAGAAGCATCCGTTACCACAAATCCCGTATCAAAACTTTCCAATTTCTGTGCTGGCTGATTTTCCGTCAGATTTTTATCAATCAAATAATGCGAAACGGTATTGGTCACCCATTCTTTCGTAAAAAGATGAATGTTTCCATCTAGGGAAATCATTGCTTCTGCATCAAAATTATTACTGATATTTTTTGGTGTAAAATCAATTTGTTCGGGATAATGAAACGGAATTATTTTTATCGAATCTGCAATCAGAGAATCATTCTTAAAAGGAACTTGATAAACTTTTAGATCTTTCCTCGTTCCTAGATTATTCCCAAATTCTCCGATGTAGAAACTCTTGCCATCATTCGTGATTGCTTCCCAATCGAGATTTGTGAGACCAGTTTGAAAAGTCTTTTCGATGAATGAACTTCCTGGTTTTATCTCGAAGATTTCACTTGTATTTCCGCTGTCATTGAAGGAGAACAATCTTCCGTCCAGATTCGTCAAGCCAGAACTTTCTCTCAAAGAATCGCTCATGACTGCGATCTTATATTTTTTAAGATTTAATCGTTGAGTTTTCTGCGCAGAAACTTGTAAAGTAAAAAGAAAAACGAATAAAAATAGAATCTGTTTTTTCATATCGCGAACTTACAGAATATTCATAATATCATCCCAGCCGGAAACTCTCATGGAATTTTCTACGACTGCATTTGCGTTGTGAGGTTGAGGAAAAATAATTCTTTGACCAGGAAATAAATTCAGGTTTTTAGGGTGGTCGTCAATCATAATATCACCGATGATAAAGTCTTTTCGTCCACAGAAGATCATTTGTTTCCAGCTGATAAAAGGGAAGTGCTCGCCCAACCATTCTGCTTTTTCCGTAAGACTGTTTGGGAATTCTGTCGCAGAAGAAACAATTAAAACATTGTATTTTTCATTCAAATATTTCAAAGCTTTCACAGCGTTTTCTGTCACTGGAACGGTTCTGAAAAAACCTTTGGAATTCACATCTTCTAAGAAATTGGGGAAAGCAACTTCTTCCAATAGTCCGGAAATGTTTTCCCAAAGAATTTGGTTTCCGTTTCGTTTGTATTCGTAATCGATGAAATGTTGGTTTGTGTTGGCAAGAACGCCGTCCATATCTACTAAAATCGTCTTCATAGTGTAAAATTATGAATTGATCTTTGGAAGGAAAAACTTAATGGATTAAAAGATTGTTAAAGAAAATTATTCCGCAGATTTATTCGCCAATTGTCCACAAGCTGCATCAATATCGCCACCACGGCTTTTTCTCACCATAATAGTGATGCCTGCTTTTTCCAGTTCACGGACGTATTTTTCTTCTGCTGCAACACTTCTGTGGTCAAATTTACCTTCACCAATTGGATTGTACTGGATCAAATTGACTTTACTGGGAACTTGTCGGCAATATCTGATCAAAGCTTTGATATCTTCATCGCCATCGTTGATGCCTTTCCAAACGCAATACTCGAAAGTAATAGGAGAGCCAGTTTTCTGATACCAATATTGCAAAGAATCCATAATGTCTGTCAAAGGAAATTTCTCGGAAAATGGCATAATGTCATTTCTTTTGTGCTCGATTGCAGAGTGTAAAGACAAAGCTAATTTTACTTTGATCTCTTCATCGGCCAGCATTTTTATCATCTTCGGAATTCCGGATGTGGAAACGGTGATTCTTCTTGGCGACATTCCCAATCCTTCTGGTTTTGTGATCTTGTGAATGGCTTCGACAACGTTTTTGTAATTCATCATCGGTTCGCCCATTCCCATAAACACAATGTTCGTGAGTGGTCTGTCGAAATATTCTTTACTTTGTCGATCAATTAATGCAACCTGATCTACGATTTCTGCAACTTCCAGATTTCGCATTCTCTTAAGTTTCGCCGTTGCGCAAAATTCACAATTCAATGAACAGCCAACTTGTGAGGAAACGCAGGCTGTGCTTCTGGATTCTGTCGGAATTAGAACAGATTCTACCATCAATCCATCATGAAGCTTTACGCCATTTTTGATAGTTCCGTCTGTGGATTTTTGTAACAGGTCGACAGAGATCGGATTGATGAAAAAATCACGGGTCAGATTTTCTCTTAGTTCCTTAGAAAGATTCGTCATCTCATCAAAGGAATGCATATTCTTGCTCCAAAGCCAATCATAAACTTGCTTGGCACGGAAAGGTTTTTCGCCAATCGTACCGAAATAGTCTTTGATCTGATCTAGGTTAAGTGTTCTGATGTCCTTCAATGTTCTGAAATTTTTTGCAAAGATACGGGATAATGTACCAATTCAAAAATATAACAATGTAACAATAGATAAATATGATAATTTGTAATCACGTTACTTTTATAATATTTAATATTAACTATTCGATTCATTATTAAATTGTTACACTTTTAGATTGTTGTACTGTTAAATTGAATTAAAGTATTTTGAATTTTGAATCGACTTTATTAATATATTCCTAATTCTTACATTTGCATTGATTTTTACCCTCATGGAATTCCAAGCCGTTTACGAAAGCCCCTTTAAACTGAAATTATCCTTTGAAAAACTGATCCAAAAAATGGAATCGGAAGCTTTTCAAAATGCTGATTATGCAGTTTCTCACAAAAATATTTTGGAAAGAATAAAAGACTTTCCCGAACTGAAAGACGGCATTGCCGACCTTGACTTCTTCGTGAAAAATGAAGTATTGATGAAAGACCTTCTGAAGGATCTTTTCCCGCCAATGCTCACGAAAAATGAGATCAAGGCCATCGGTTTTCCTTTTTATAATTTCTTTTTCAATCCTACAGAACGGTTTCAAACGATCATCAAAAAAGCAGGAGAAAATTTTGATATGCTGATCAAGGATATGGATCCGCATCGTTTTTATGTGATGTGTTGCTGTATTGTTTTGAGGGATTATTACAATGTGCAGCTCAATTTTGCAATGCCATTTATCTTCGATATTCCGAATGAAGAAGGCATCGTAAACCATTATCGTTTCCTTAATAATGTAGATTTTATCGAGGTCAATCCAAGGGAGAATTTTAACAGATTATCGGAAGATGAGATCTCAGAATTGCTTGATAATTTTGAAGACCACGAACTTTGGAAAAAGAAATTTCCTGCAGAAAGTTGGGAGCTGAAAGGTTTTGCGGTCATCAGCTTCTTCGATGCAACTACTGAAAGTGCCATCTCAAATCTGAAAAGCAAACTCATCAATATTGAAGATGATAAAAATCTGAAAGCCGAACTCAATACTATTTTCCGCTCCATCTTTCAGGTTGCCGATCTGGAAGTGGGTTACACGGCAATCAATCATGAGGATAACAAATTTGTAAGAAGTCCGATCAATGGGATCATGGACAGTTTTATCTTGACATCCGATCCTAGAGATTGTAAGAATGAAATGCTTTGCGAAAAGAATTTCAACACGTTGGTAGATTCTAAAAAATACTTCAGCGTTTCTGATGTGGACATTAGTTTTCAGGAATATCCTGAGAGCCAAATGGCAAAACAATTGTACGAAGCCGGAATCAAAAGTGCCATTTTTGCACCAATCATCAAGGAAAAAAAAATCCTTGGAATTGTAGAATTGGTTTCCAAAAAGAAATTACTGAACAGTATCAATGCGAACAAAATGGAAATCGTAATGCCTTACTTGGTAGATACGATGGACAGGCTCTACACGGGTATTGAAACGAGAATCCAAGCCATTATTCAGCGTGAATATACCTCGATACATCCAAGTGTTTATTGGAAGTTCCGACAAGAGGCGGAGCGTCATATTGGATTTTATAATGCAGAATTTGATCTGCCTTACAGGAATATCAGTTTTCAGGAATTGACGCCACTTTTCGGGCAGACAGATGTTCGTAATTCTTCGGTTTCCAGAAATCTCGTCATCAAACAAGATCTGGAAATTCAGTTGGAATTGATCTCGGAATTACTTTCAAAATTCGCTTCAGAAAATGAGTTGGATGTCTTTGATAATAAACTGAATTATTATCGAGAATTACTTCAAACGGATATCAAAGCGGACACAGAAAATATGGTTCAGACCTTTATACTTTCGGAGATCCATCCTTTGTTTGAGTCGTTAAAACTTCAAAATATCGAGTATAATCAATTGGTCACAGATTACTTCAAAAAGTTGGATCCGAGAACCAATATGGTTTATGATTTCCGCAGAAAATTTGATGAGAGTCTGTCCTCCATCAATAAAAATCTGGCTGATATTCTGGACAAAAGACAGGAAGAGCAGCAATTGCGTTTTCCGTTCTATTATGAGCGATTCAAAACGGATGGCGTAGAGCATAATATGTACATCGGGTCATCTATTGCACCTGATTTGACTTACGATCCGGTATTTTTGAAAAACTTGAGATTGTGGCAATTGCGTGTTCTTTGCGAAAGTGAATTACAGTACAATCAATTCCGAAAAAATCTGGAATTTTCTTTGGATGTTTCTTCTTTGATCTTGGTTTACAGTACGCCGATCAGCATCAGATTCCGGATGGATGAAAAGCGTTTTGACGTAGATGGAAGCTACAATGCGCGGTACGAAATGATCAAAAAACGCATCGACAAATCAACAATCAAAAATTCAACTGAAAGAATTACGCAGCCTGGAAAGATCAGCATTATTTTCTCTCAGGAAAAAGAAAGACAAGATTACATCAAATTGATAAAAATTCTACAAGATCAGAATATCTTAGAATCTCATATTGAGGAATTGGAAGTAGAAGACCTTCAGGGAATCAATGGTTTGAAAGCTTTGCGAGTTGCTGTAAATTATAAGGCGACGGAAGTTGATTATGAGTTTGTGAAAGTGGTTTGAAAGGACTAATAACTTTTGGTTTCATTTAAATAATGTAATAAACCGAGAATATGTTGTTTTGTATGACTTTTAAAAATAAATTTAAAATACCATATTCCATCATCATAACTATTATTTTCGAGTCGCCATTTTATCTCTAGTAAGTCTTTTATTATATCAAATAAATCATCAAATGCATCTCCTAATGCGCAGTTACTTTCAGTTGTCGGCACTTTTGTCAAATCAATAAATGTATTGTAAAACCCAATTGCTGGAAAATTTGATTTGATATTATCTTCTATATTTAAAAACTTTGTAATGTCGAATTCTGAATACTTGACTTCATCAAAATTATATTCAAATTCAAAATACAATTTATAAATGATAATCAAATTCTTTTCTAGATTTTGCTCTTTCTCAAGTTCTGCAATATTTGATTTTAAAGCATATTTTATAATCTGATTAATAGATTGAATTAATTCTTTCATATCTGATTCTAAACCGTCACATGCCTAAATGCCACCACAAATGCCACCACAGAAACAATAATTCCAATCGTGAAAACTGTGTAAGTTAACCTCAATAATTTATATTTTCTGTTCAAGACAATTCCAAGGTAATAAAGGTCTTTGATCATCGTGTCGTAAAGATATTGTCTGTCGGCCATCATTTCCTTCATCGCCCAGAGATATTCTTCCATCGGCATTTTGTAGAAGTTTCCGAAGAAAAGGAGATTCACTTTTTTCTCCTCAATTTCTTTTCTGGTAAATGTTCCACTGGACACTTTCGGTCTTGTGGACATGATCGCCAAAATGATACACGCCACGCTCGACATGATCATTACAAAAGTCGGAACGATCAAATGTGAATTGCTTGGCGCATCCAATTTCGGGATCAACGTAGACAATGCAACAGAAATGATGATCGCGTTGACAGAAAGCAAGATATTCGCTTTGCTATCAGCGATCTGGCTCAGTTTGGTGTGGTTGTTCAGCGTTACACGGAACATTGTTTCTATACCACGTTCCGGCGATTCCAGTTTTTCTAATTTTTTCTTGTTAAGGAGCGCCTTATCCTTATCCTGACTGGATTTTTCCTTTTTATCTTCTTTCAGATCTTTGATTTTAGCAAAGATTTTCTCTGTGTTTTTTTCCTTTATTGGTTGCCAATTTTCTCTGGCAAATTTGGTGTAGAACTGATGTTTTGCGAAAAAAGCCGTATTCAATTCTGCCCATTGCAACTTACTGAATTTCTGATGATGCACTTCTTTGATTTCTAGTCTCAGATTTTCACAAACGTTGAAATAATCGTCTGACGCCAAATGATAAAGATCCGCATCCTTGATGATGTTTTCCAGATGATCAGTAGGTTTGTAGAATTTATCAGTAGCTAATATCAGTTTCCCGATCTTCGCAATTCTGGCTTCATCATATTGATGTTTTCTCAGGAATTCCTCAGCCATTTTTCGGCTTTCTTCCTCATGATTTTCGCTGTCGTCGATATATCCCAGATCGTGGAACCAGCCTGCCAAAAGCAGGTCTTCCGTGTCCTCGAGACTCACGTTTTCTTCTTTTGCAAGGATCTTTATTTTATCTACAACCTGTATCGTGTGGTCAAGATTATGATATGTATAAACAGAAGATAACCTATCTTTGAATAAATTTTTAACGTGATCTTCCGAGATTTTCAAAATATCCATAAATGCAATTTGAAAACAAATTTAAGAAAGTATTGACAGCTTACTAATTTTAATTTTGTTAAATATTGTTATAGTTTGATATTTAATTAAGATTATATTGAATAATTTTATGGCAGCTTAATCCGCCTTCCGCTCACAAACCTAACGAAGTGGTTCGACGAAGTCAATCTTTTTTGCTCATGTTTTCAGTTCAATTAGAACGCGATGACCACGCAAAAAAGGATTTCCGCTCAAACCTAACGAAGTGGTTCATCGATTCAAATAAAAAGATAATAAAAAGGAGATAAGTCGGGCTGCGCTTCGCAAAGCTGAACATGATCACCTGGCATTGAAGTTTTTCCATCAATCAAAAAAATATGAAAAAAATATATCATTTCTACCTTTTAATTCTAATCTCTATCACCATTATTTCCTGCGCAGTCCAAAGTGCGGATTATGGGAAAAATGTCAAAAATTTCGAAAAGAATTCCAGTATAAAAGACAGCATCATTCACACCTTCTATTTGGTTGGCGATGCCGGAAATCTAGACCAGGACGAAGCTTTTCAGAATATGAATGTTCTGAAAGATTCACTTTCCAAAGCACCACAAAATAGCACACTTCTTTTCCTTGGCGATAATATCTATCCAGTCGGGATGCCAAAAAAAGATGATCAAAATAGAAACTTGGCAGAAAAAAAACTTGACAATCAAATTTCTTTGGCCAATAATTTCTCAGGCAAAACGATATTCATTCCCGGAAACCACGATTGGTACAACAACGGTATCAAAGGTCTGAAAAGAGAAGAAGATTATGTTACAGAAAAACTGAAAGATAAATCAGCATTTTCACCTAGAAATGGTTGCCCAATCGAAACTCGAAAGATCAACAAAAAACTGACCTTGATCTTGATCGATACGGAATGGGTTTTGGCAGACTGGAGCAAAAATCCAGGCATCAACGAAAAATGTGCCCTCAAAACCCGGGAAGATTTTTACACAGAATTTGAGGACCAGCTCAACAAAAATCAGAACAAAACAATTGTGGTTGCCACGCATCATCCATTGATTACCCACGGTTCTCACGGTGGGAATTACTCTTGGGAGAAACAGATTTTCCCTTTGGAGAACAAATTTCCATTGCCAGTTTTAGGTTCGATCATCAATTTGACGAGAGCAACTGGTGGAATCACGCATCAGGATATTTCCAATCAGAATTACAAAAATTTGGCTGACAGAATCAAAACTTTGATCAGCGGACGGAAAAATGTAGTGGTGGTTTCTGGTCACGACCACAATTTGCAGTACATCGAACAAAATGATATTCGCCAGATCATAAGCGGAGCAGGCTCCAAAACCGAAGCCGCAAAAGCGATTGGACGCAATGATTTTTCTTTCGGCAAAAATGGTTACGCTGAACTGAAAATTTCAAAATCAGGAAATGCTGAAGTCAGTTTTTATAACCTTGATTCCAAAAGATCCGAATTGTTATTTAGAAAAACAATTTTAGGAAAAGAAGAAAAGATTTCAAAAAATTTTCCTAAGAATTTCCCAGAATATTCAGAATCATCGATCTACGATTCTGCGATGACCAAGAAAAACAAGTTTTACGAATTCCTTTGGGGGAAACATTACAGAGAATATTACTCCAAGAAGATCAATGTAAAGAATCTGGCCTTGGATACACTTTTTGGTGGCGTAAAAACGGATAGAGCAGGAGGTGGTCATCAAACCAAATCATTGCGATTGGAAACTAAAAGTGGAAACGAATATGTAATTCGCGCACTTAAAAAAAGTGGTGTGCGATTTTTGCAGGCTGTTGCCTTCAAAAGTCAATATGTGATCGATGATTTTTCAGGAAGTTATGCGGACAAATTCCTTTTGGATTTCTACACGACCTCACATCCTTACACGCCTTTGGTCATCGGCGATATGTCAGATAAACTGGGAATTCGCCACACAACGCCACAGCTTTTTTACATTCCAAAACAGAAAACTTTGAAGAACTTCAATGATACTTTTGGGGACGAATTGTATTATCTGGAAGACAGACCAATTGAAACGGAGGAAAATCCAAATAAAGTCGTAGGAACAGACGAAGTGATCCTAAATCTTGCCAAAGACGAAAAATATAGGATCGATGAAAAAGCATGGATCAAAGCCCGTTTGTTCGATATGCTGATCGGCGATTGGGACAGACATCATGACCAATGGAAATTTGAAGAGAGCAAGGAAAATGGAAATATGATCTACAGTCCAATTCCGAAAGACAGAGATCAGGCGTTTGCAAAATATGACGGCTTTATAACTGGAATCTTGATGGAATTTCCTGAGCTGAAACATATGCAGACTTTCGATAGTGAAATTGAAAGCGTGAAATGGTTCAATCGCGAGCCGTATCCTTTGGATCTCGTTTTTGCTAAAAATTCAATCCAGAGGGATTGGTTGAAAGAAGCAGAATTCATTCAGAATAATTTGACAGAGAATGATATTCGGTCAGCCTTTAAAAATTTACCAAAAGAGATTCAGGACAAAGTTTCAGAAGATCTGATCCAAAAATTAATGACCAGGAAAAGTGACTTGCAGAAATATGCTTCAGAATATTACAGGATCTTACAGGAAAAAGTGATACTGACCGGAACCGATAAAAAAGACAGATTTGTTGTCGTCAGATTACCAAACAACGAAACTCAGGTCAATATTTACCGATTAAAAAAATCCGGCGAAGAATTGGCTTCATCCAAAATATATCCGGGAGAAGTTACCAGAGAGATCTTGCTTTATGGCCTGGATGATGATGATGAATATGTAGTGCAAGGAAACAACAAAACAAGCATTAGAATTGAACTTTTAGGCGGTTTGGACAATGACAAATATTCGGTTTCCAATTCCAAAAAGGTGAAGATCTATGACTACAAAAGCAAGAAAAATGATTTTGAGAATAAAGGCAATGCTAGAATCAAATTGACGGATGACTATGACATCAACCAATACAATTACCAAAATCCGAAGTACAATGTTTTCACAACCTATCTCAATTTCAATTTCAATCCGGATGATGCGTTGGCAATTGGTTTCAATGCGGATTACACAGTAAATGATTTCATCAAAAAGCCATATTCGCAAAAACACCATTTTCTGGCCAATTATTTCACGGGGACAGAAGGTTACGAGTTGGCTTACCAAGGTTTGTTTCCTACTTTGACAGGCGGTTGGTCCTATGGTTTGGATACGAGAGTTACAAGTTCGCACTACATTCGGAATTTCTACGGAATCGGAAACGAGACCATTAATCCGAAAGAAGAATTTGGAGATCGATTCAATAATGTAAGAGCGCGTGAATTTGCGTTTTCTCCGTCCATCAACTGGAACAAAAATGCAGCAACCTTCTCCGCAAAGTTGAAATATGAGATTCTTGAGGTCGCTAAAACGGCCGGTCGTTATATTTCCTTGCCAGGCATTGTGAACGAGGATGTTTTCAAATCCAAACAATTTGGAGGTGCCGATGTTTCCTTTGTTTATGAAAATTATGACAACAAAGCGAATCCTAAGTTGGGAATGAAATTCGATGTCCGAGCAGTTTACAATATCAATCTTCAAAATACAGATAGGCAGTTTACATCTGTAGAAACAGGACTTGGATTTTTGCATTATTTGACGCAAGATCAAAAATTGGTCTTGTCGTCTTATGCAAAAGCAAAATGGCTTCTAGGAAACGATTACGAGTTTTATCAAATGTCAACTTTAGGCGGAAATACAGATCTGCGTGGCTTCCGATTCAACCGTTTTTATGGGAAGAATTCCTTCTATCAAAGTTCCGATCTGAGATATGAAGTTGGGAAGGTCAAGAACTCGATCTTACCTTTGACGTATGGATTTTTTGGCGGGTTTGATGTTGGTAGAGTTTGGGTTCCGAATGAACATTCCAAAAAATGGCACAACTCTTACGGCGGTGGATTTTGGTTAAATGCAGTAGATGCAATTTCTGCAAACTTCTCTTATTTTACATCGTCCGATGGTGGAAGATTGGTAGTTGGAATTGGCGGAACTTTTTAAATTAATGTGATGATAGAAACCGAACGTCTTATTCTGAAACCTTACGCTCTGGATTTTGCAGAGGAATTTTATATCAAATTTCAGAAAGATCAAACTTACCTCGAAGATTATTTTTCAAGAACTTTAAGTGTTACCAAAACTCATGAAGAAACCGAACGTTACTTCAAGAATAAAATCGAAAGTTTTCAGAATAATGAGGGTTTTTATTTCGGAATTTTCCTTAAAGAATCGGATGAATTGATTGGTCATATTTCTGTCCGAGAGATTGATTGGACCATTCCGAAAGGAGAGTTGGCCTATTTTATTTTCAGTGATTTTTCGGGTCAAAAATATTCTTACGAAGCTCTGAAGGCCTTCCGCGATTTCTGTATCAAGGAAAAAGAAATGTTTCGAATCTTTATGAAAATTGCACCTGACAATATTGCCAGCAAAAAAGTGGCGGAATTTTGTGGTTTTGAGTTGGAAGGTTTGTTGAGAAATGACTACAGAAAAAGACAGGAAGTTCTTACGGATATGTTGCTTTATTCTTTTACGAAATAATTTATTTCAACTTTAACTGATAAAGATTCCCCGTAATTTTCTTATCGCCTTCATCTGTCATTAGAATCGTGTTTTCATCTTTGAAACAAAGGCCTTCCTTCTGTGTGTGGTGATTCAGCTCAATTTTTTCCACATCTCCTGAGAAGAAATTATCGCCTTTCCAATTGGTGAAGATCCAAACTTTATCGGAACTTAAAATTGCAACTTTGTCCTTATCTGGACTGATGTCAGCGCTTGTTACCGCACAATGATTGAACTGGTCGCAAGTCACAAAACTACCTAGTTTTTTAGCTGGCAATTTCTGAAGCGGATTATTTTCAACTTCGTAAAGAACTGTTGTACCATCAAATTTTGAACTTCTATTTTTTGTGAACAGATAGAATTTATTTTTAAAGATAAAGAATGATTCTACATCAAAGATCCTGTCCTTTTTCTTCGGTGGAAATTCCGTTTGCTCAGGATAGTAGAATTGAACGATGAACTGTGCTTTAGCTTCATCCTTATTGAGATCTGCTGCATTTATTTTATAGATGTCAAGATCTTGACGGTCGTTATCGTTATTCCCAAAATCTCCGATGTATAGATTCCCTTCGTCGTCAGAGGTCAGATCTTCCCAATCGTTATTTTCAACATTGGTAATGGTGATTTCCTTTATCAATTCTCCTTTTTCATTAAATCCGAAAAGAACATTCTTGTTATGACTGTCCTCGATTGTCCAGATCAATGGTGATACTTTGGAGATTTGTGCAGCGGATGCTTCTTTTATTTTTTTCGGTAAAGGGACAATCGTAGAAAAATTTTCCTGAGTCTGAGAACAGGAAAACGTGATCGATAATAATGCTAAGAAGGAAAATATTTTCATATGATGAAATTAAATAAAATAAAAGACATAAAAAAATGCGCAACCAAAAAGCTGCGCATTTGTATTTTAAAATTGAGATTCTTAAAGGATCAGCATCGCGTCTCCGTAAGAATAGAATTTGTATTTTTCTTTGATTGCTTCCTCGTAAGCTCTCATGATGAAATCTTTGTTCGCAAAAGCAGCGATCATCATGATCAATGTAGATTTTGGCGTGTGGAAGTTGGTGATCATCGCATTTGCAACACCAAAATCGTGTGGCGGATAGATGAACTTGTTGGTCCAGCCTCTGTAAGCCGAGATCTTTTTATTAGAAGAAACAGAAGTTTCCAAAGCTCTCATCGTAGTTGTCCCAACGGCACAAACTCTGCGTCCTTCCTCAACAGCTCTGTTGATGATCTCTGCATTTTTCTCATCGATGATGGCTTCTTCAGATTCCATTTTGTGTTTGGAAAGATCTTCAACTTCAATTGGGTTGAAAGTTCCTAAACCAACGTGAAGCGTGATCTCAGCAAAATCAACACCTTTGATCTCCAATCTTTTCATCAAATGTTTTGAGAAATGCAGACCGGCAGTCGGAGCGGCAACAGCACCTTCTACTTTTGCATAGATCGTCTGATATCTTTCAGCATCTTCTGGTTCAACTTCTCTTTTGATATATTTTGGAAGTGGTGTTTCACCAAGTTCTGTCAGTTTTGCACGGAATTCTTCGTAAGAACCATCGAACAAGAATCTAAGTGTTCTTCCTCTTGATGTCGTGTTGTCGATAACTTCAGCAACTAGAGATTCGTCCTCAGTAAAGAATAATTTATTACCAATTCTGATCTTTCTAGCTGGATCTACCAAAACATCCCAAACGCGCGTTTCACGGTCCAATTCTCTTAATAAGAAAACTTCGATCTTAGCGCCAGTTTTTTCTTTGTTACCGAATAATCTTGCTGGGAAAACTTTGGTGTTATTGAAAATGAAAAGATCTTTCTCGTCGAAATAGTCGATCACATCTTTGAACAGTTTATGTTCGATGGTTTCAGTTTTTCTGTCAAGAACCATCAATCTAGCCTCGTCACGGTTTTCTGATGGATGTTCAGCTAGTAATTCTTCTGGAAGGTCAAAATTAAAATCGGATGTCTTCATAAAATTTACGGATTTTATTGTATTAAAATTTATTGGAATGGCAAAGATACAACATTAGAAAGCCTTTGTCAAGTAAAACTGACTTTTCGAAAATCAAATTGACGACATTATGAATTATTTAATATTTTTTTGGAAAATTAGTAATGTTATTTGGTGTTTTCTACAAAAAACATTTAATTTAGTGCATTTAAAAGTTGTTATCGCCAATTAATTCGCTTTGTTATGAGTATTGAAAACGAAAATCCTGAAATCGAAAAACCAAATTCTGAAGTCGAGTCTGCTGAAAATCAATCAGTAGAAGAAGTGACGCCAGAAGAAGTTTCGAAAAATGAAAAACCAGAAGCTGTGGAATCTGAATCTGTGGAAGAAGTTCCTGCAGAGGAAAAAACCGAAACTGAAACGGAACCCGAAGCTGAACGTCAGGAAATCGAGATTGCAGAAGAAAATTATTCCAACCTTTCTTTGAAGGAAACTTTGGACGAAATGGAAACAATTGTCAACAAAGACGATGCGCATTCGTTTTCGAAAAAATTCAATGCACTGAGAGATCACGCCAATCACAAAGTGGCAGACGAAATCGAAGACAAAAAGCACGAATTCTTGGAGCAAGGCAATGCAGAAGAACATTTTGAGTTCCATCATCCGCAAGCTTCAAAACTGTCTGCACTGGTCAACATCTTCCGGGAAAAACAGGACAAATTCCATAAATCTCAGGAAGCAGACCATCAAAAAAACCTGGACGAAAGATTAGGAATTATCGAAAGACTTAAAAACCTCTATTCTAATTCCGAACCGGGCGTCAATCTTTTCAAATCGATAAGAGAGATCAAAGAAGCTTGGGGAAATGCAGGACAAGTGGCAAAATCCGAATTCAAAAATCTTAATAACAATTATTTCCACCATCTGAAAATGTTCAATGAGATGTTGGATCTGAACAAAGAATTCCTTCATCAGGAATTTGCCCACAATCTTGAAAAAAGACAACACATCATCTCAAGAGCCAAAGAATTGCTTGACGAAAAAGTAGTTCAGAAAGCCTTGAATGAATTGCAATATCTTCACAAGCTTTGGAAAGAAGAAGCTGAACCTGTTGCAGAGGAATTCCGTGAGAAGACTTGGGAAGAGTTCAAAGAAGTTTCCAACAAGATCCACGAAAGAAAATCTGAGTTGATCGCAGTGATCGAATCTGAGCAATTGGAAAATCTTGAGAAGAAAACCAAGATCATCGAAGAACTGAAAACGCTTGCAAAGCCAGAATCTATCAATCATACTTATTGGCAGCAGGCGATAAAAAGAGTAGAAGACCTTCGTACCGAATTCCTGAAATTGGGGCCGGTTCCTAAGAAAGTTTCCAATCAAAACTGGACAGACTTCAAAGTCGTTTTGAGAGAATTCAATACTGGAAAAAATGATTTCTATAAAAACTTGAAAGGCTCTCAAATTCACAATCTTGAAGCAAAACAAGGCCTGATAAAAACCGCTCAGGACAATATGAATTCTGAAGATTGGGATATCGTAGTCCCGCTTTTCAAGAAACTTCAGGAAGACTGGAAAACCATCGGTCACGTTCCTAGAAGCCAGGCAAATAAAGTTTGGGATGAGTTCCGTGACGCTTGCAATACCTTCTTTAAAAATTACAGAGAGAAGAATAATGCAACAGGCGACAACTGGAAAGAGAATTACAAAAGCAAAAGAGCATTACTTGAAGACCTCAAAGCATTGACGGATGAAGAAGGTTCTGTGGAGAAAATCGAGAATATCAAAAATGCCTGGAACGCGATTGGAAAAGTTCCTAAAGATAAATTGTCCATCAATACAGAATTCAATAAAACGCTGAGAGAAAAACTAAAACTCAACAAGATCAATGAATTCGATCTAAAAGAGGAAAATCTTTCTGAAAACCAATTGACAGACAAAGCGAGAAAAATCAAAAATCAAGTGGCTGACTTAGAATCAGAGATTGTCCAGCTTGAGAATAACTTGTCATTCTTTGGTACGGCAACACGCGATAATCCTTTGTTGAAAGATACTTACGATAAATTGGACAGCAAAAAAGAACAGTTGGAAAGTCTGAAACTTTCTCTTCATAATATTATTGCTGGAGAATAATAATCTAACTTGTTATTAAAATACAAATCCCCTTTTACAGGGGATTTTTTTATTTATTTGCTGAATGTAAATCATTATTAATATTCAAATTCAAAAAAATAAATTAAATCTTGTAAAAAAATGATATTTTTATGACCCGTTATTAAAACTACTTTATGTTGAAAAAATACTTGTTTATAATATCTCTTTTCCCAATTTTAGGCCTTGCTCAAGCGCCTATAGAATATTACTCTGGGACAGAAAACCTTTCAGGTTATGCATTGAAAACTAAGCTTCACGACATCATTTCGAATAAAGTTTACAGTTTTCATTATGATGATCTGAAGACTATTTATGGGCAAACAGATATTGATAAGTATTACGATTATGGGGCTGATAATACAGCATATTTGCTGGATATTTATTCTAATAATCCGACAGGGACAACTGCCTATCATTATACACTAAGCAACATCATTGGAAGTGCAAATGCAGAAGGTTTGGGCTGGAATCGTGAGCACATGATGCCACAAAGCTCTTTTAACAGTGCATATCCGATGTATTCAGACCTGTTTTTCGTAATTCCTACAGATGCGAGGATCAACCAGTTGAGGAGTAATTATCCTTATGGAAAAGCAGGTTCGACCGTTTATTACAATTTTACCAACGGGTCAAAACAAGCTTCCAACGGAACACCGAATGCAACTTACACAGGAAGGGTCTATGAACCAGTGGATGAGTTCAAAGGTGATGTTGCGAGGTCTCTTTTATATTTCGCAGTGAGATACGAGGGGAAATTAGGAAGTTTTAATTTCAGCACCAACGCAAATGATCCAACGAAAGACCAGAATCCTTTGGACGGGACCGAAGAGAAAGCTTACGAGAACTGGTATATCACCATGCTTCTCAATTGGCATCAGCAAGATCCTGTTTCACAAAGAGAAATTGATAGAAATAATTCGGTTTTCAACGTTCAGAAAAATAGAAATCCCTTCGTCGATCATCCGGAATGGGTGAGTGCAATTTGGGATCAGACTTCAGATAATGTGGCGCCCGCAGCACCTTCACTTTTGTTGGAAAGGAATTCTGCTTATTTTGTCAACCTTACTTGGCAGGCAAATTCAGAATCAGATGTGATCGGCTACAGGATCTACCAGGATAATGTCTTGGTGGCGAACACTAAAACCAATTCTGTTGCTATCGACCACCTGACTCCAGGAACGAGTTACAATTTTACAGTAAAAGCTTACGATAATGCCTATCTGGAAAGTCCTCAAAGCAATATATTGAATGTCACAACTTTGGCGACGGATGTATTTGCAAAAGACCTTCAAATCGTAAAATATCTTGAAGGAAGCGGAAAGAACAAAGCTTTTGAGATTGCCAATAGAACAGGTCACAAGGTCAATTTGAATGGTTACAAAATGTACATTCAGTACAAGGGAACGGCATATTACTTCGGAGAACCTTTTGAATTGGAAGGTGATATCGAGAACAACCAAAGTTTTGTGGTCATCAATCCTAATGCCAATTTCAGCTGTTTCGATGTTGCCAATGCGAAGTTCGTGATCGCTGGACCTGCTCTCACTTTTGAGGGCAACAATTATGTAGACCTATCTTACAAAACCGGAACTGTAGATGCAATTGGAACAAAAGGGATCGATAATACAAATGGCAACAGGTCACTTTACAGAAATTCCAACGTGACCAATCCGACAGCGACTTTTGATATTAATGAATGGACGAGCTATGCATCAGATTACTGCTTGAATTTGGGAAGTTTAGCAGCTGATGACATCGCAAACAAAACTACGGACTTTCATATCTATCCTAATCCTGTAGCGGATGTTCTTAATATTACTGGAGATTTGCGTAAAGCTAAGTCGGCCAAGATCTATGACCTGTCTGGAAAATTGATAAAAGAGATTAAGGATCCGTTTGTAAATCAAAGATCGGTCAACGTTAACGCATTGCTTCCAAATACTTACATTTTAAATATCGATGGAAAGTCAATGAAATTCATCAAAAGATAAAATCATATTTCCTCACACTATCAAATAAAAAAAAGCCTTTGAAAATTGGCTTTTTTTTATTTGATGACCTTCTTATCCTGTGGTATTAATTTTATGTAAAAAATTCGTAAATTTGTGCGTAAATCTAATCAGTAAAAAAAGTTTGAACGGAAATCGTAGTGAAAGCGAATTCTGTTTGAAAAAATGAAAGTCATTATGAGTCAAAAGAAAGAAATGCTTTACGAAGGTAAGGCTAAACAGGTTTTTGCTACAGACAAGCCTGACGAAGTTGTTGTACGTTACAAAGATGATGCTACAGCCTTCAATGCACAAAAACGTGGACAGTTCGATAGAAAAGGCGAACTGAACAATGCAATTTCTACACTTATTTTCGGATATCTTGCAGAAAAAGGAATTCCAACGCATTTCATCGCAAAACTGGATGACAGAGAGCAGCTGGTAAAAAAGGTGGACATCATTCCTTTGGAAATGGTCGTTCGTAACTACGTGGCAGGAAGTATGGCTCAAAGATTGGGCGTGGAAGAAGGATTGAAATCCCCTGTAACTATTTTTGATCTTTGCTACAAAAGAGATGATCTGGGAGATCCTTTGATCAACGATCATCACGCTGTTTTCCTTGGCGCAGCAACTTATGAAGAATTGAATGAGATGTACGCTTTGACAGATAAGATCAACCAACTTTTGATCGATCTTTTTGACAAGGCCAATGTGATCCTTGTAGATTTCAAGATCGAATTAGGGAAAACTTCAGACGGTAAAATTGTTTTAGCGGATGAGATCTCTCCCGATACTTGCAGACTTTGGGACAAAGACACAATGAAAAAGCTGGATAAGGATAGATTCAGAAGAGATCTTGGCGAGATCACAGAAGCTTACGTTGAGATCTACGACAGACTACAAACCGCTTTAGCTAAATAATCCAAAAACCATAAAAATGGATTTAGAATTTCAAGAATATAGCACATTACCGAAATATGCTTTCCAAAACCGCTATCAGGAATTCGAAGAAACCAAACATCTTTCCAAAGAAGAAAAGGAAGCTCACTATCCTTTTGATAAAATGGAAGAGGAATGTGGCGTTTTTGGATTGCATTCAACAGAAAATCAGGATACATTTTCACTTTCGCAGTTTGGACTTTTTGCCTTACAGCATCGTGGTCAGGAAGCTTGTGGAATAGCTGTTGGGAACAATGGGAAGATCCTTTCTGTAAAAGATGAAGGTCTGGTTTTGGACGTTTTCAAATCGATAGAAGATCCTCAGCAATATATGGGAAGCACCGTTATCGGTCACACCAGATATACGACTGCAGGAGACAAAAAGAAATATAACTTTCAACCGTTCTTTGCAAAGAATGAATATGACCAGATCATCCTTTCGATTGCTCACAACGGGAATTTGACCAATGCAAAGCAACTCAGAAAAGAATTGGAAGATGAAGGCGTGGTTTTCCGTGCAACCTCTGATACCGAGGTTATTTTGAGATTAATTCAGAAAAACCTAGACCTTGGACTTCGTGGCGCAATCAAAGCGACGATGGAAAAGATAGAAGGCGCTTATTCTGTAGTTGGACTTACGAGAAACAAATTTTTCGCCTTCCGAGATTTCAATGGGATCAGACCTTTGGTTTTAGGTGCGATTGATGAGAATACATTTGTTGTAGCTTCAGAAAGTTGTGCTTTGGATGGAGTAGGAGCACAATATGTGCGCGATGTTTTGCCAGGCGAGATTATCTACACCAGCGACAATGAGAAAGGTTTGCAGTCTTACATTGTCAAGGACGATTGTGTCAATAGGATCTGTGCTTTCGAGTATATTTATTTTGCAAGACCAGATTCTACTTTGGAAGGCATCAACGTTCACGAAGTGCGTGAAAAATCCGGAATGAAAATTTGGGAACAAGCGCCTGTGGATGCAGATATCGTGATTGGTGTTCCAGATTCCGGTGTTCCAGCTGCGATTGGTTTTTCCAAGGCTTCAGGCATTCCGTTCAGACCGGTTTTGATCAAGAACAGATATATTGGACGTTCGTTCATTATTCCTTCGCAGGAAATGAGAGAGCATTTGGTCAATCTAAAACTGAATCCGATTGTTTCTGAGATCAAAGGCAAAAGAGTGGTGATTATCGATGATTCCATCGTGAGAGGAACGACTTCAAAACGTTTGGTCAAGATTCTTAAAAACGCAGGTGTGAAGGAAATCCACTTCAGAAGTGTGTCTCCGCCAATAATTGCGCCGTGTTTCTTAGGGATTGATACGCCAACCAAGGACGATCTGATCTCTGCCAATATGAACAAGGAAGAACTCAGAAAATATCTGGATGTTGACAGTTTGGAATTTCTAAGCGTTGATAATTTGGTTAGCATTTTAGGCTCGCCAGATCACTGTTTCGGATGTTTTACGGAAAAATATCCAGTGAAAAACCCAGACGAGTTAGCATTTGTAGACCAGGGTGATTAAAATTTGGGCAGCTTTATCCGCCTTCCGTTCCCAATCTTTTTTGCAGACGATTTCAGTTTAAATAGAACTTAAGCAAAAGCAAAAAAGGATTTCCACTCAAGTCGGGCTGCGGATTTGTATATAAAATTGAAGTTATGACATTCATTTTGATGTTTGTCAAAATATTAAAACCGCCAACGCAAGTTCTTTTGTGTTGGCGGTTTTTTTGGATCAAGATCAAAACCTGGGGACTAGGCGAAAAGTTTGGATAATCTAAAAAGGAAAAATGCTTTGTCTTTTACGCCCCGAAGTTGTAATCTAAAGTTCTTTATTTTCGAGTTAAACGATTCTGCAGATGCATTGGTACTTCTTCTTTCAAAATAATTCAGGATGTCATTATAATGGTTTGTAATCGTATTTTTAAGTGTTGAAAAGGATTTAAAACCTGATTCTTCCACATCTTTAAACCAATGGGCAAGTTTGAGCATTGCTACAGATTTTAATGTGTTCTGATTATAAATTTTCCTTAGTTTATCGGATAAATTGTAAGCTTTTTCCAAATCTGGATATTCATTAAACAGAATTTCAGCTCTCTCACCTTGGCTTTCCGTCCATTTTTCTCTGCTTTTGTAAAGTAAATAACGGCTTCTTGCCAAGAGTTGCTTTCGGGTGTCGCCATTGCTGAAAACTTGGATTTCCGGTTTTGCTTTCTTTTCTTTAGCTTGTTTTAGGATTTCATTTTCTGAATCAATCGCTTCCCAACGGTGTTTTACTCTAATTTCTTGAACAGCTTCTGCGGCAAGCTTCTGGACATGGAATCTATCCACAACCTGTACCGCATTGGAAAAGCATCTTTTGGCAACGAGTTTCATAGAACCTGCCATATCTAAGGTGACCTCTTTTACTTTCAGTCTTAATTTTCGATTGATTTTAAGTAGTTTATCGATCGTTTCTTCGCTTTTAGTTCCTTTGATAATGGCAACAATACTTCCTTTTTTACCCTTGGCTTGTTTGGAAGTAATTACGGTGTAAAGTTCTCCCTGAGATAAGGCTACTTCGTCTAAAGAAAGGTGTTCTGAGAGATTTTCAGGATATAGAATCCAGTCTTCGGCGTGTTGTTTTTGATACCAGTCTTTAAATCCACTGAGCGATTTCTTATACTGTCTTTGGAATTTTTCCCCCTTAACACCGTACATCTCTCCGATAGTTTCTAAAGGAAGCGCTTTAGTATCGGCTGATTTTTTTTAAGAATGATGCAAAATCCTGCGTCATTCGGGTTCCTTTGGCGATAAGATTCCAATCTCTTTGTAGAATTTTGCCTGACTTCAAATCAGTCCATCTTCTGCGTTTGATGTGCAGCTGTACGGCTTTTCCACGAAGCGGAAAGTCATCAACCGTAATCTCTTCATGAAAGCCTTTAGATTGAAGCTGTAAAACTGAAAATTCTTTGGGAATTGTATTTTTCTCTTCAAAATAAAGGTGAAGCAAGCCTTCAATATCTTCAAATTTTACAACATCAAAGTATTCAATTAAGTATTCAGGTAATAATAGCTTGAGTAGGTCTTCTGTTTTCATCCTCTACAAAAGTATCAATTTTTGCTATTACTCCCCAGGTTTTGATCTTGATCC
>NZ_LSHB01000019.1 GCF_001643375.1 Chryseobacterium sp. FP211-J200 | reverse complement strand
TCCCGAACTCAGGTTAATTAGGTTTTTCTGCGATATAGTCCGGCTTGTAGCTACGGAGCTTTTTTATTTTACTTATTTCATATTTTAAATCACTTTCTGCTATACATAATATACCGCCAAACTCAGCAACTGGTGTAGCTTTGTAAATTGTATCATAGAATCCGGATAGTGAAGGATAAAGGAATTCTAAAAAATGCTTGTTTTTGATGGCCTCCCTGATAAATTCATTTTTTTCATTTACAGACATCACATCTATATTATCTCGATCTATAATTTTAGAATTAATAACCGAGAACATTATTTCGTTTGGTTTTTTCCCAAGTGCAATTGCTTTATTCGCTGCATCCATAGCGTTGTCATATTGCTTAGCGCGATAAAAATCTGCAGTTAGCGCAAGATATTTATCTGCAGGATGCGCCTCAGACTGGACTTCTTTTTCTTCAACCCCATGTTTCGCCGAGATACTTTCGGTGTTTGAACGGATTTCATCCGACCCGGCTTGTTTTTTCTTTTTGAATAAGAAACTTAAAAAACACATTTACTTCAATATTTAATGTAATTACCTTAAATAAACTTCATTGCAGCCGTTACCAATATGGCAATTGTCATTAATACCGCTAAAATGGTAAAATTTGAATTTTGTTTTTTAAGTGCCAGGCTATGATTGTCTTTTAGTATCTTTAATTCTGCTAAAAAATTTCGTTCCTGTTCGGTTAACCTGTTTTCCATCGACTGCAGTTTTAGATCAACGCCTGAGAGCTTCTCCTGAAAAAGCATGGTTTGGTTTGAAATATTGAGTAGTGAAGAATTAACATTATTAATACCACCGAATATATCAGATAACCGTTTATCGTGTTTATTGAAATGCTCTTCAAGATTTATCTTTTGAAGACGTTCTACCTCAGATCGTAAACTTTCATGGACTCTTACTAAGTTAGCATTTGTCTCCTCAAACTGCTTTATCTTCTCAGCAATAGTATGGTCTATTTTATTTATAAAATCCGCATAAGATTGCTCAAACCTTAATCTTGCTGAGTCAAAAAGATTAATCTTCTGTTCAACATTGATATCAACTTTATTTAAAAAATCAGCATGTGATTCTTCCAATTTTAGCCTTGTTGTATCAAAAAGCCCAACTTTATCTTTAACATTTAGGGAAATAGTATTTAGAAATTCGGAATGTGATTCTTCAAACTCCGTTCTCGTCGTATTAAAAAGGTCAATTTTTTCAGTTACATTTATGTTAAGGGTACTGTAAAAATCTTCATTAGCATTTTCAAACCTTTTTCTAAAATCTATTTCATCAATTTGTGCAATCCTATTGTTAAGATCTATAATCTTTTCCTGAAAAAATATGATCTGCTCCTTTAAAAGTTCATAATTTTTAAAAATGAAATCATCAGATGTCTGACTTAACTTGATTCCCAATTTATCGAAATGTTCGGGCACCTGTCGGACCTCTTCCAGCGTGCTTTGAATATTTTGACGCAGGGTTGAAATTTTTTCAAGGTGGTCACGTAATGAGTTCACGTTTTCCAACGATGATTCTATGATTGCTGAAGTATTGTAATTGCTCATATTTTAATTTACTGTGTAATATTTTTCTAAAAGTTCGGAAACCTGCTTTAACTGAAGCGTCTGCAAGAGTTTATTTTTGATTAAGTCGATGTCTAAAAGCAATGCGTTTTTCTCGCTGACATTTGAGGTCAATTTCTCGAAATAAACTTTGAAAATTTTACTGATCAGCATATAATCATTACCGTGATAATCGAAATCATCGAAAAGTTTTGTAAATCCAACTTCAATCACTTTGTTTGCCTCATTTCTGTATGAAAGATTGTTTGTGGAATACATTGCAAAAGCATTCAATAATTTTAATAACCAGTCTCTGTTAAGTTCTTTTTCAACCAGTGAGAAAGTTATCTTTTTACAAGATCCTATAAGATGTTTATAGTTATTCTGCTCTGTGCCATTTTTAATTACATCATCACTCAAGTATTTTTTTAGAATTGTGAAAGGATCCATTGAGTTATTCTGATAGCTTCTGTGATCGTCTAAAAGTGAGCAGTCAATTCCTTTTTCAACATATCCGGGCTTTGAGTATTTTGCATTAAAGTAGAAGTACATTTCTTCCTTTAAATAAAGATTATTTTGGAAATCATTTTTTTCGGACAAGGCCATATTATCCATTATCCTTTTGATTTCATTGGTGGTTCTTCTTCTTTTGCCAGCAATTTCATACATGGCAAAGTCGATTAAATTGTATGCTATTTTTATGATATCATCAACCAGATCTGAATGATTAAAAGATATTGAAGTTTTCAGTTCGTTTATTGCTTTTTCTACAGAAACTTCAGATTGATATCTTCGTAAGAATTCTGAATATTTGGTCAGATAATAATCAATGCTGGAACTTTTATACAAAACACAGTGGTATTGTTTCTTAGTATAATCTTTAGTATAAGATTTGAGAAGGCCAATTGAATGCATTCTATATATCAATCTACCAGTTTCAGTTGTATTTCTCCGCGAGAAAAAGTATGCTTCAATTTCTTTTATAACAGATTCAGAAACTTTGTCTAGATTAATGTATTTATCAGCAACCATCTGAAACCAAAATTCTTCAATTCTATCACTAAACTGGATGATTTTTTGAATTTTTTCGTTTGCATTTGGAATTTTTAATTCCAGTAAATTACAAATATTATCGGCAGACCGCACATGCCTATAATTAGAAAAGGCCAGAACAAAATTGATTTCACCATTTTCTATCGCTGCAAGTTCATCTCTAAGACTTTGCTGAACATTTGGAGTCCGTGAAAATTCCAAAGTGTTAAAGAGATTTGTTACATGCGATTTTTCGTATTCAGGTCCTTTGTATGCAAGATTGTAAAAATAATCATGGATGTCTCTATCTTCTGACTTTTTAAAGATTAAACTATCAATATTTTTACTAATAATTTCTTTTAGATTCCTGATCATTCTATCAGTGAAGTGTCTAGTTACGCCATCTATTTCATAACTAAATTCACATGACCATAACTTATCCAAAAAATCTTCTTTAGTGATTGCTCTATCATCTGAGAAAGATAAGTTTTTCTTTATTACATACATTTGAAAGGAGTTAATGCCTTTATAGAATAAAGGTAATTTTAAGTAGTCAAATGCATAATAGTCATCGGGATTAACGAAAATAGTTGCTAACGAAGTTCGCTTATCCCTACCAGCTCTTCCGCATTCCTGCACTAAGCTTTCTAAAGATCCGGAATAGTTAATATGAAAAGTTGCACGAACATCATCTTTGTCAATTCCCATTCCGAAAGCTTTTGTGCAAACCATATGAGGTACCTTACCCGTTGTGAATTGTATGAAATTATCTTGAATTATTTTATCATCATTATCATTCAAGTTAAAATCATCTTCATCACCATCGCCCGAACCGTGATAGTAAGTAGCATTAATCGAATTTTCTACTAACTTAATGTGTGTATTACGCACTCCTTTCTTATTAGCGAATTCGCCCAATGTATTTTTTTTGACACCTTTTACCGCACAAAAAGTAATAGATGAGAAACGATCTATCGTTTCGTCAAATAGCATCGTGTCATTTGGATGAAAAATCAACTTTTGATCTGCATTGAGAATTATTTTGGAATCTTCCTTTTTACAAAAATCTTTAGGATCAAAGTTGGTAAAGTGATGTAATTGGGATTTCAGTAACTTTTCTTTATTGTTGAAATAGGCATAAGACTCCGGAAACTTATTCATTTCCTCCAGGAGAAATTCAGATCTATCGACAGTTTGTTTAACTTTCACAACACGGAAGAACAATTCAGGACGAATGGTGTTTTCAATCATGATTGTTGTCTGGGCTACGTCACTGCTTTTTATTTTAAGTTCTCTCTCAATGTCGGCCAAAACATCAAAGGACGCAGTAGCAGTAAGGCCTATCAAGCTGACTGGGACAGTATTTCCTGATGCATCTGAGTCGCGTGTATAGCAATATTTCTGAGCATTCTCACCCAACATCAAGTAATCGTAACGAAAGTCATGACCCCATTCTGAAAGACAATGCACCTCGTCTATAACACAATATCCTAAACTTTGGCCTGTACCCGTTGTGTAAATATGATGAACAATATTTCTGAAGTTTTCAATGACAAATCTTTCCGGTGATACAAAGATAATCTGCTTCGAGGCCAGTTTAAAATCGACAATATTTTTATTTTTTTCTGAATCAGTCTGAGAGGAATTTGCGTAGGTTATATTGTCAATCCAATTGTCGCGCAGGACCCGTACCTGATCTTCCATCAATGACTTAATAGGATCCACCACTACTGTAAGACAAGGCTGCATTAAAGCCGGAATCTGAAAGGTTAAGGATTTTCCTCCGCCCGTTGGTAAAAGACCTATAACAGGCAGTTTTTGTAATGCCCTGGAAATAATTGGCAGCTGACCTTCTCTAAAATCTTTTTTTCTGAAAATATTTCTTAAAAAATAAGTGATATTCGGATACAATGCAGCATCGTTCGTGTAAGAGGTATCTTCGTTCCGGAAAACCAAAGGATGATATCTGAGTGATTTTGCACAGTAAATCAATCTTAAGTTTTCTAAAGAATTATCAACATAATGACAACTCCGGACTGTATAAAAATTAGAATTCTCAGTATTTCTGAAGTTATATATGCCTTCCCGTAATAAAACAGAATTATCAATTACCAAATCGAAATCCTCAGCACTAAAATCTGACCAATTAATTTTTAAGTAACCACAATTTAATTCTTCACTCAACAGCCAGTCATCTTCCTGTAACAATTTTACCTCTAATTCGGGGAGATTTAATTTGCTTTCATTTTTTAAAAGGGGATTGATATGAGCAACAAACTCTTTGAAAATTTCGACAGCAATCGCAGCACCAGGAATATCTCTTTCAATAAAGCAGATTTTTAAGTGATCTTTTTCCAACAATTCAGGCCTCCGTATCAAAATTTCCAAAAGCGATTTCTGCATACGCGATACCGCAAGCGGAAGCAGTGACAGTGTATACTTAGAGAGATCGTGACGATGATCACGTTGATAATTTTTAATTAAAATTTCTAAAATATCTTCTTCAAGATATTCGGAGGGTGTCTTCGTCATTTGTGCAATCTCAAAATGTGAAAACCTGATTACGTTACCGTCTGCTTCTCTTATTTTATCGTCTCGCAGACTGTCATAAATAATTTGTTCTTTAAGCAAGTGGTGCGGACCATCTACCTCAAATACTATTGACTGGTATTCTGAATCCAGTTTGACTTCATTATAAACTTTGTAAGGTTTGGTAAAAGAAAAATCCAGTCGACGCTTTCCGCCAAATCTCCCAGATAAAGTTTTAAATTCTCTCTGGCATTGAAGAATTTGCTTAAAAACAGGGTGAGAATTCTGTAAAAACGTCCATTCTAAATTAGAGTCTAATTTACCGGAATAATATTCGCCGGAAATATTAAGCTCCGGCTTAATAAAATGTAATAGCTCGAAAAAATCCGTAAATGAAAGTTTATTATCAGCTAACAAAAAACGATCTTCGTATATCTTCTTTTCATCCCGCGCTGTCAAACCTATTTTTTCAAAAATTTCCTCTATTTTTAATGGTGCCCGTGTAGGCAATCCTCTGGAAAGTATATTGTTTTGAACTGCCAGCACAGGATTAATGTTGAGATAATCAATGACTTCACTTTCCTTAAAGTTTATACTAAAAGTGCTTGCAGTCTCTAAAAGGCCTTGCAAAGCATTTACTTTATTGTTATTTTTTTTGAAGTAAAAAAAAGTTTGTTTGGAATCTCCTCATTAATAATATCAGAAATTCCGTCTATAATGTAGCCTGCCTGAAAGTTCATCGATTGTGTAAATATAAAAAATGCAATTAAATGCGTTGATTTGCCTTTAAGTGTTAAATATAATAATTTTTGGATTATCTGAGTATTAAAAAAGGTGCTAAAAAAGCACCGTTTTTAATTATTAAATCTGTAAGGAATTTTTCCGACTGCCGAAGCGTCCTGTGGAACCTTTTCTTTTTCCCTTGCTCGCCGATCTACTTCGTCAACATCCAAAACATTAACAACATAAACATAACTCTTATTTCTTACGATTCGGATAAATCCATGCTTTTTCAAGGCTTTGCCTAATTTATTTACCGTACCGTCTGTCACATTTATATTAGCTACAGTAGCCAGCCGAACTGCAATTTGAGAAGCGTTAAGAAAGGCATTTGCAGTTTCCCGCGTAGCCGGTTCAAACCATGTAAGCAGCAATTCTTCTTCAGGGCTTTTAAGTTGGTACTGTTCGTTGTTCGCGTTGATATCTTTAATTTCTTCCTGGTTGAACCAATGGCGGAAGCCGTCTTTAAAAAGTTTTACTGCCTGGGCGTAGCACAGGTTAATATCCACGTTGTGTTGGTATTCTATGTTTTCCAGCTCGAAGCAGAGGAAACGGCGGGAGCCGGTGGTATCGTTTAGGAATTGGGCGGTGTTCACGCTGCCGGCAAAGCTGGCACGGCGTGGCATGTTTTCGTTGTTGTGGCCGTAGGCTTTCCGCATTCTGATATGGGTTTTGGTGATGAGTTCTTTGAGGGAGCCAATTTCTGTACGGTTCAAGTTTTCGATTTCATCCAGGTTGATGAGCATGCATTCTGCAAGGTGGATTAGGGTATCTTTGTTATTGGGGTTTACGGTACCGGAGAAGATATACTGTTTGAGTTCGCGAGGCATCAATTTTTCAATCCAGGTTGTTTTTCCGAGTCCCTGTTTGCCGGAAAAGACGATCACGGTCTGATTGATTTGCTTTTCGTCCAAGACACACGCAACCATCGCCACAAACCATTTCTTGAAACATTCTTTCCAGAGGTCAGGTTTTGTGGTGGTGATGGTTAAGGCGAGTTCTTCGATGTGGTCTTTATCGCCCGAATATTCCGGCAAATTTTCAAAATAGTCTTTGAAAGGACCGTACATTTCGCAGAAGTCCGAATGCAGAAGGTTCCGGAGGGAATTGATGCTGCAGCGAACTTTCGCTTTCTGAATTTCGCGAAGAATTGAGTTTTCTTTAAAGTCGGTGATGTATTTCCAAACTTTACCGTTAACTCTTATGTATTCTAATTTTCCCAGGACTTCGTTGTAGCGGAATTTATATCGGTTGTTAAGAAAATTTTCAAGCTTATCGATTTGGGCGGGTTCCTCTTCGTCGTCTAAAGTCATTGTCCCATCGTGGCTTGTTGTCACGGATGATTCGTCTGAATTTTTCTTTACGCTCGCAGATCGCGCAGATTTGACGGATTTTTTTTGTGGGGTGAAATTGTCGGTTGCGTACTCTGAGGTATTGGAATAAGCACTTTTTACAGCTGACATTACTTCTTGGGTGTTGTAGTCATAATCAGCCAGGATATAGCCTAATGCGAGAGATTCGGGAACTCCTTTTCTGTTCAGGTTGTTGGCTAAGGTGAAAACAAAGTAATTGCGGCTGCCTTCTACAAACTGATATTTCTTTTCGGTAAACTGGATGCAGTGGGTGTACAAAGCATCGTAATCCGCTGGCGGATTACTTTGATGCTTTGAGATTCCTTCGCTATGCTCGGAATGACAATTTTCTACTTTCGGATTATCAGTAAAGACTTCGGCGTTTTCGTTTAGGTAGAGATCCGAATCGTAGGAAAAGAAACAAAGCCGGGTGATGTCCTTGCCTGATTTATCTATTTCGAGCTGCAGTAGATTTTCAAAGTAAGTTTGTAGTTTTAAAAAGGTTTCTTTGTGGTCCGTTTTGTCGGTGGTCACTTTTACAAATACTTTTAGTCCGTTTCCTGATGGACTTGTGAATGCCGCAAATACAAATTCGTTTTTCTGCAGGTTTTCTTTAGATTCGGTAAGCTTTTCTTTGGTGATCTTGTCAATGTCGAGAACTACTAAAGCGTTGTAGTTGGTGAGGAATTCCATTTTCCTGCCGCCTTTGAATGTTGCTGAGGGTGTGAATGCTGGAAGGGCTTTTTTGGCGCGTTCTGCAGCTTCTTTCTTGTCCTCGGCCAGAGATTTCCGGAGATAGGTAATGGCGTTGCGGTAGGTTCCGGTTTTGATATCGTCAAGGATTTTCAGGATGTCTTTCTGTTCTACGACTTCGTTGAAGTTTTTAAATATGGTGGATTTCATTGGTTTAGATTTGAGATTGCGGTTCTTCGCTTCGCTCAGAATGACAGACCGAAAAAATTAAACGCAAAGTCCGCAAAGGTTTTCTTTACAGTCTTTGCGCATAATCACTTCGTCCGTAGAGGCGCTAACGCTTAGCAAAGTGCAGTGGAATATCCTGCTTTTACTTTTTGGAGAAAGCGGTGTTGCGGTAGTCCTGAATGAATTTTTCTACATCGGAAAGTTTGTAGTAGATTTTGTTGCCGACCTGGGAAAAGGTGATCTTTCCTTCGTCGCGCCATGACTGAGCTGTGCGTAGGGAGACATCAAGCATTTCCATGAACTGTTTGTTGTTCAGATAGGTTTCAGTCTTTGCAGAACGCGAAGCACTGATCTTCTCGGAAATGTCGTTGATTTTTGAGATTAACTCGTTGAACTGGTCTTTGGTAAGGATAATTGCTTCCATAATTTTATTGGGTTTAAGATTATGAAGCAAAATTGAAATAAAGAAAAAAGTCCGATTAGTCCGATTAGTCCGATTTAGTCCGATCGGACTAAATACTTTGTAACTAATTGGACTTTAGAATATTGTAAATTCAAACAAGTGTTTGAAAATCGGACTAAAATTTAATCATCTGATCGGAATTCGGATCTTTATCATTTCGTCCTGGAGAGAGAAAAGTCTGTAAGGTGTCTTTCGGCAAAGTGTTTCCGTTTTCATCAACGAAATTATCAGCAAGAAAATCAGCAATATCCTTAATTCTTTTCTGCAAGTATGGTTTGCCGTTTGGCTTAACCGAAGTCATCATCTGCTTAAAAGCATTGGTAATGATGTTGAGCGGGCCGTTCAATATTATTTTTTCACTATTCTTTTCGGCAATTATTTCAGTACAGCGTGAAGCTTCAATTTCAGCCCTAAGTTTTGCCAGCGTCTGAATTTTCCCGATCATCTTTTCGCACTCTGCATCAAATTCAGGGAGTTTTTGGTTTTTCATTATTATATCCTCGGTTTTGTAATCGTAAATTTCTGAGGTCAGGAAATAAATTTTTTCTTTATTATCGCCAAGAAGTTCCATATTTTCTCTGGTCTCCTTAAACGAGAAGTACCGATCTTCGCTTTCAGCATTGATGTATTTCTTTGCGGGCTTGGCTTTTACAGCTTTCGACTGCTCATCCAGAATTTTGTTTCTTTTTGTTTCAATGCTGACCATGAATTTTGTGTGGCGATGCTGGTTTCGAACGCCGTTAAAAAGATCATCATTAAGGGAAAGCAATTTCTCGAATTTGTTTAGCCACTGCACGGGATCTTTCACCAGCTGGCAGTGGTGGCAGATGAATTCAGGAATCTGGGAATGGGTGATGCCGAATGACCGGTTGATGAGTTGCTGGCAATATTCCTCCAGGGTCTGTTTTGGGACCTTTTCGATATCGTAGTCAGGATTAAAATCATCCGTAATTTTTACGGACGAAAATTGCACGAAGGGTGCAGTTTCTTTCAGCAGATACTTTTCCGACATAGCAGATTTGTGTTTTTAAATATAAAATACCGTAATGGGGAGGGGAAATTCTTTTCAGTTCATCGAGAAACAGAAATCAGGCAGCAGTTTTTAAGACTGGAGGCATTTTTCTGTTTTTTTCATCATCAAGCTAATTTATGAAATCGTGTGCAAAAAAAAGCACCTTCTTTTGAAAAGAAAGTGCAAAAGTTTTCAACAATTATGTTTAATAGATGTATTTGTCCACTGCATCGTCCAGTTCCTGCGAAATGATCTTTGCGTAGATCTGGGTAGTGCCGATATTGGTGTGATCCAGAAGCTTAGATACGTGCTCGATTCTCATCCCGTTGTTCAGTGCATTAGTGGCGAAGGTATGTCGAGCCAGGTGAAAGGAAAGCGAGAACGGTAATTTCATTTGCTTGCCAATTGCCCTCAGATGAAAGCCGCACAATGAGCTGCATCTTTTCAATTCCTCGTAAGCATACATTGTATTGGCAAAATGCGGGGAGAAGTAACAAGTTGAACTACACCACTTTTTTAGCCGCCAATATTTTCCAATTCCACATTTTTGTTTAACTTAGTTCCATTGAAAAAATATTAGCTACGATTGGTCTGAACTTGAACTTTCGTTCAAATTAAGCCCGCACTTCGCCAATACTTTTTCCGTTACCTGCAAGCCGATTTGAACAGCCGTCCCAATTGAAACTTCCGAAAAACAGAAAACCAACAAAAAGTATTTTTATTTTTTTTCCAACGCTCATTTTTAAACAACTTCCCACGCACATTTAGCACATTTGGTTTTCCCAATCGCGCAAGCCAACGCTACAAAACCAAAAGAGCTAAATTCCTTGACGCTCGTAAAAACAGCAAACAGAACACACAGACAGTTACATTTGAATTGCATAACTTTACAAAATGAAACGCAAAGAAACAATCAAAGAATTTTACACTCATCACGGACAAGAATATCCGAAAACAGGAAAATTCAACGTGTACCGCAGGGAAGAATTTGCGTGTGATTCTACATCTTTACCACCAAATCGCAGAGACTTTTATAAAATATCGCTGATATTGGACGGAGAAGGAATTATTTCATCAGCCGACAAATCCATTAAAATCAACGGTAACACCATTACGTTTATGAATCCGCTTATTCCCTATTCGTGGGAACCGACAATGGAAAACCAGACGGGTTATTTTTGTCTTTTTACAGAAGACTTTGTAAGCCAAAACCTGAAAGCCGAAAGCCTGTCGCAATCTCCATTGTTTAAAGTCGGGGGCAATCATATCTTCTTGCTGAGCGATGAAAGTGCAAAATTGTTGAGCGGGATTTTTGGAAATATGCTCCGTGAAATCCAATCGGATTATGCCAATAAATACGATTTATTGAGGAGTTATGTGCAAATTGTAATGCACGAAGCAACAAAAATGCAACCGCCCGAAGCGTTTTATCAACCCACAAATGCTTCCGAACGCATCAGCACGTTGTTTATGGAATTATTGGAAAGGCAATTCCCGATAGACTCGCCAAGCCAAATCATCAAACTCAAAAATGCCAACGAATTTGCCCTGCAACTCAACGTACATACCAACACGTTGAACAGAGCTTTGAAAGAAACCACAGGTAAAACTACAACGGAATGGATTGCTGAACGGATTATCAAAGAAGCAAAAGCATTATTACAGTTCAGTAATTGGGATATAGCCGAAATAGCCTACAGTTTAGGTTTTGAACACTCATCTAACTTTATAATTTTTTTCAAGAAGCAGATAAATGAAACGCCCAACCAATTCAGAAAAAGTTTAGTTTATATATCATAACCATTCGTTTGATTTGCATAATTTTCAGAAAGGTACATACGTGAATTTTGTAACGTAATACAAAATTCAAAGATTATGCAAGCAATACAATTAGAAAATTACGCCATAGCGCATCTGAAAATAGCCGAAGTGCCAACGCCCGAAGTTGGAGAAAACCAAGTATTGGTAAGAACCACAGCCGTTTCATTGCAATACCTTGACCTTATTGCGATAGAAAATACAGCAGGGTTAAATATCCCGCTTCCGTTCATTCCTGTTTCAGAGGGAGTTGGTATAATAGAAAAGGTAGGCAAAAACGTAATACGGTGGAAGAAAGGCGACCGTGTGCTTATTCCGTTCGTTACACGTTGGGAAGCAGGAACAAACACGCCTTACCACAATGCGTTAAGAACAGGTCTGCAAACTTCGGGAACACTCGCAGAATTTACAGTACAGCCCGAAAACACGCTTGTCCGTTCCCCTCAAAACCTTACCGATGAAGAAGCTACATCACTTTCGGTTGCAGGTTTGACCGCTTGGGCAATGCTCGTAACACAAGCCAATATCAAAGCAGGACAGACCATTTTGATACAGGGAAGCGGGGGCGTTTCGTTATCAGCCCTGCAAATCGCAAAGATTTCAGGATTGAAAGTAATTGCAACCACAGGAAGCAAAGAAAAGGAGCAAAAACTCAAAGATTTGGGAGCTGATGAAGTTATCAATTACAAAGAAATTCCCGAATGGAGTAATGAAGTTAAACGGTTGAACAACGGCACAGGTGTAGATATAACGTTAGACGTGGCAGGAAATCAAACTATTGAGCAAAGCATCCTTTCCGTTAAAGAACATGGTTTTGTGGGCTTGGTTGGCTTTATGTCGGGTAGCAAATTATCTTTTGATGTGTTTCCGCTCATTATGAACTACATCCGTCTGCAAGGTTATTCAGTAGGCAATGCACAGGAATTGGGCGATTTGGTAAACGCCATTGAGAAGAACAATCTTAAACCTGTTATAGACAGTATTTATAACATAGACCAAACACAGGAAGCATTTCAGAAACTGAAATCGGGTAAGGCTTTCGGAAAAGTAGTCATAAAATTTTAAAACAATCAGAGCAATGAAAGTAAGAAATATAATAACCGCAATATTCATCTGCATTGGTTTAAGCAGTTTTTCGCAACAAGTCATCAACGGCTTTGCAACGCCCGAAAGTGTTACGTCAGACGGCAAACGCTTTTTTGTTTCCAATCAGGGACAGGATTTCAGTAGTCGGGACAGTGACGGATTTATAAGCGAAATTTCAGCAGACGGCAAATTGATAAAATTGAAATTTGCACCCACGAAAGGCGTTCTTCACGCCCCAAAAGGTATGACTATTGAAAACGGTGTCTTATACGTGGCAGACCTTGAACGTATAGTAGGTTTTGACATAAAAACCCGAAAAACCGTTTTTGAACTCGCTATCCCACAGGCTTCGGTACTGAATGATATTTGCCGTTTGGAAAATGGCTTTATAGGTGTTACAGATACCTATTCAGGAAATATATATAAAGTAAACACCAAGACAAAATCCTTTGAGATTATCGGAAATATCCCGACCATAAATGGCATTTCGTTCAATAAAAGTACCAACCAAATTGCGGTTTGTACCAATGGGAAAACATTGGGCGAGGGTGCAGTCTATATCAAAACAGGCAACGAAGATTTTCGGCAACTGCCTAATATTTCCAACGGATTTTTTGACGGAATTGAATGGATTGACGACAACCGTTTGCTGATTTCGGATTGGGTAACATTTCCGACCAAAGGTTATGGTAAATTGTGGATTTATGATTTGGAAAATCAACAGGCTGAAATGCTCTTGACCAAAGAAAGCATTGCCGATATTTATTACGCCCGTTCCTTGCAAAAAATCTATATGCCCCAAATGCTGAAAAATAAAGTCATCATCACAGATAAAAAAGAATTGGAAATGAACCATAAACAACAATACAATAAACTTTATCAATACGGTGTGGCAGACGCTTTTGTGGGCGGATTGTACAAAGGAACATTACCGTTGAAAGAACTGAGATTCAAAGGCGATTTCGGATTAGGTGCACCCGATATGTTGGACGGCGAATTGACGATGCTTGACGGAAAAGTATATCAGACCAAAGCCACAGGCGAAACCGTTGAACCCGATGATGATTTTAAAACATCAATGTTGTTTACTACATTCTTTAGATCCGATAAGACAATTTCTATAGAAAATCCGATTGGCGAAAAAGCCCTTTGGGAACAGATAAGCAAAGAATTGAAAAATAGAAATGCAATGTATGCCATTAAAATAACAGGGACGTTCGACCATATAAAAACAAGAGCGTTTCCGCCTGTAAAAAATGAACCGTTTCCCATTATTAATTCAATTTTTGACACTCAAAAGTTCTTTGAATTTTCAAATACACAAGGCACATTAATCGGTTATCATCTTCCCGAATATCTGAACGGCATCAACAGTAAAGGTTTTCATTTTCACTTCCTTTCAACTGATAAAACACAAGGTGGACACGTATTGGATTTTGACGGAAAGAATTTTAAAATAGAAATAGCCGAACTGAACAGTTTTGAATTAGAAGTTCCTACGGACAAAGGTTTCCAGAATTTCAAGTTTGATACCAAAGACAACGAGGCACTAAAACGTGTAGAGCAGGGAAAATGATTTTGTACAACAAATATAGGCAAGCACATTACGCATTTTGGCAACCGCACAAAGCCAATAAAAAATGCTTAAAGAGCTTGCCTTTTCCATTGAAAAAAGTTGTTTTAAAATTTTGCCAACGCTCGAAAAAATAAAAATACAGACAGTGGACGAAAGACGGCCAGCAGGCAATAGCTAAGTTTTCGTTGCGTGCGAAGCACGAACAATGAAAACCCTGTTGAACGGAAGCTTCGGGAGCTTTTTTCAACATTATGGGTTTACCGACGAAGGATTTTAAAGATATACAGGAGACTTTCAGAAAGGTCTCTTTTTTTGTTGGTGAATTTGGTGGTTTTTCCAGGTTTTATCGTGTTTTCCTTTACTTT
>NZ_LSHB01000018.1 GCF_001643375.1 Chryseobacterium sp. FP211-J200 | reverse complement strand
TAATAATGCACTACGAGTAATAATACTGTAATTTGGCTCTACAAAAGGAATTAACCAAAAATCAAAAGTTCCTGTGTAATGAGGTTGCATCAGTTTAAAATGTTCCATTTTAGCCCTCTTTTTCATTTCTGCCTTTGATAAACGATTAACTTTAAATTCTTTCTCTGTTCCTCCAGTACTTCCAAATTCTTCTGTTCTGATTTCGCCATTAATACTAACACTGGTAACCTTCACTTTTACTTTATTATCCCTTGAATCGATGTATTGAAGTTGGCCCGTTTCTATGTTATGTTGGAATGAAAAAGCACATTCAATTTCTGTGTTTTTTTTCATGTAAGGCATCGAAATATGTAATTCTAGATCAGATTCTTTAAACTTTGAATTATTTGAACTAATTTGATATTCGGATCCGGATAATTGATTTTTGAAATTACTTTCATCAATTTGAACTGTGTTACCAATTGCATTAGAAAATACGCTTTTAAAAAATATGTTTGCGCCTGTATCTTGTTGCAATTGTGAAAGAACATCAAAACCGGTCGCATCAATTATTGTAAATTTCTCATAACTCATATCGTATTCACAAACCACTCTTATTTTAGGATTTATTATTCTACACACGTGTTGTGCGATTTGTTTTACATTTGCAGGTGTGAAAGTTTTATTTGGAATATTCTTTTCTCTAAAAATAAATAATTCGTCTTCACAAATTAATTTTGCGCCCGTTTCGTCAGTTGTGACCTCTTTTATATATCCTACAAACTCTAGTCTTAACTCCTCGTCATATCCTAAAAATATTCGTATCTTCTGGCCTCTCTTAAATAATTTGTATAGTTTATTTTCGGAATCATCTAGATCACTAATTATGATGTGGTTATTAAAGTTAAAAATTGCAAAAGAAACAGTTGCTGTATCTGAAAGATTTGCAATTGTTTTTTCTATTGTAATTTCCGATACAAACGGAACTTCAACATAGCTTCCTTTTTTATCTTCTATTTCTATGTGGTGTATTAAATTATACATTTTTATTTATTTAGAATTTGATTTATTTACAATATCTCCAGACCGTTGTCGGACTTATTTTAAGAATAGAGCCTATTTGTTTTGCGGAAAACCCTTTTGCTTTTAGCTATAAGGCTTTTGTTTTAGCTATATTATTATCTTTTAGATCCTTCCAACTGTATTTTTGTTGCCATTTTTCTAGTGTCTTTTTTGGTATATCCATTAACTTACTTACCTCTTGCAAGTTTAATCCTAACAAATAATATTTGCGGGATTTATCCCTTTCGTATAAGCTGTATTTTCTTTTGTTTCTATCATTTAAATTCATTTTAAAAGCATTTTAAAATCTTTTTCAAATTTTTCTATAGATATAATTGAGTCCGGTAATGGTGTTCCTGATGGTCCAACAGCTGTGTAAACCTTTAGCTGTTTTAGTAGGTTGGTTAAATCCTGCAATAAATCAAATAAACTGGCATTGTCATTTTTTATTTTAACTTTTCCATCCGTACTGTCGATTTCTATATTTAAACCATTTTCATTAAAAATTAATTTTTCAGCTGCGTCTACTTTTATTACACATAAATTATCAACACTTCCATCAAGACTCATCAAAGTTACTTTACTACCTATTTTTGGAATTACTAAAAGATTATCCTCTTTGTTAGCGGTGCTTTTTAGTTTTATTCCTGATACTTCAAAATCCTTTCTGATCTCTACAGTACAGGTATCATTTTCTACATCCTTTACAATACCATTGATTGGAAGTTTAAAGGCATTTTTAAACCTGGGATCTCTAGCAGCTATTTCTTTAATATTCCATGCTAATTGAGCGTATTTATCCATTGTAATATTTTAATTTTGTTTAATGAAAAAAGTAACTCCACAAATGTGGAGCTACTCAATCCAAATGAAAAAAATACACAATTTAAAAAGCAGATATAATGCTTGCTAAATCGGTTTCGTAAGTTCTATTATTACCATAGCCATTGCCTTTAAATATTGCTTCTAAAGGTGCGCTAACATCATCTTTCGAACGTAATTTTTTTGTATCACAAATACTCATTAATTCATTGATTTTTAAAACTATTTCATTTGCGAGTGCCTGCGCTGTAAACTGATTTTCAGTTTCAATGTAATAGGAATATTGTTCTGTAATAGTATCAATCCAGCTTTGTTTTACCTGTAGAATTCCATTTGTAATTTCTACTTTGTTAAGTTTCCAAAGTATGTACCCATAAAATATTTATCTTTCTGTAAGTCTTCAATATCCGTTACCAGTCTATCTAATCCTTCTGGTCGATCTAGTAAATCATAGACTTTCTCCGAACTTAACTTTAAATCCCCGACATTCAAAGTTTCCCCGTGTGTAAGTTTTAGTACAAAAAATGCTTTTGGCGTGAGAAAAAAATCAGATAGGTCAGTTGTTTCCAGCGCTGGAATTATTGATAATGAATTACACCGTGAAATAAAAGGCTCAAAACCTTGTATTGTAAAAGTTATAGAGTCTTTTGCTTGATTTATGTAATAGTCGTTCTTGTAAACAAATTGTCTTTCCATTGTTATATTTTTTAAAAATTAATTTTGTTGTAAAAGCAATCCCAACAATTGGGATTGCTGTAGCCTACTGGCTTTTTAAAAGTGGTTGTGAGAAGTTTTTTATTTATCCTGTTTTGGTTCTGTAGAGATTATTTTTGCATAATCATCTGGAAAATTATTTTTGAATGCTAATTGGTCTTCCAATGATAATTTTTCTAATTCCGTAACACTTGTAACCCGTTCATTTAGAGGTTCGTATTTATCGAGGAATTCTTTCAATAATGCAGTATCATTCTTATCATTAAACAGAGCTTAATACATTTTAGGCTCACTGGTTTTTATTGTAGTTTGTTTAAGCAATGTTAACCTCGAAAATACGTGTCGTGCTCTCTCTGATATATTTACTTCTGGTTGATACCTATTAATGAAATCATTTAGAATATTAGAATCTAAAAGAATATCATTGCTGAAAATAGTTTTGTAAACATCAAGTTCGTTTTTCTGAATCTTTTTTTGTTTTTCCACTGGCAGAATTTGAAAAATTTCCTGTGCCTTTGTCTGTGTTGCTGACTTTTTGTTCATTGCCATTTTTTTAATTATTGTTTGTTCTGATTAAATGTAATATGTAGTATTTCCAAAATTTCTTTGATCTGCATAAAATGAAACACATCACCCGATGTAACCGCTAAATTTTCATCTTTATGCAGAGATTTTAAAACTGATTCATAAAACAGCGTGTCAAGTGATTTTGCAAAATCTCTAAAAGTTTCATCAGAATTTTCTGATATGCTCTGTAACTGTTTGAGTGAGTCCGGTGTAAATTGTGGCTGTGTAATCATTTTGGGAAGATTATAAGTTATTTGTTAATTTTTATGCACTGATTTTTAATAATGTATCTAAATGTCTCAGGGTTGTTTCTTTGTCTAAGCATTTTTTTACGAGTGTATCAATTGGAATAGTTCCGGAACTGTTAGCATTTGCAACCTGCTGTAATAGTTCCTGTCTAAAAGCTTTTTTATCTGCAATTCCGTTTGGTGTTATACGGATATATTCATCAGAAAAACGGCTGAATATTTCCGCAAAACCAACTTTTTTAGAATTGATTCCCTTTTCAATTTTTGCTTTTAAGCCGTCCGCTCCCATCATAAACCATCCGCAAAAACCGTCTGTAGCATTCCAGAATTCTTTCAGTTCTAAAAAGGCGGTATATTCTAGGTCTCCAGCTTCATCCAATATGATTATAGGATGATCCAATTGATTGAGGTAATATTTTAAGTTTGATTTTACATCAATGTATTTTCCTTTGTTATCCAGTCCAATAGTTTTAGCCAAAAGCTTTACAAATTGCTGTTTGCTTTTTGCCTGTGAACAATCGATATAGAAAGCATTGGAAAGCGATTTTACAATATTCTTTGCGCTACAAGTTTTGCCAATTCCGCAATCATCCACCAGAACCATAGAACTACTGTACGTCTGGCAAAAATTTAGACTATCTTCTATTTCGGTGTAAACTTTTGTTCTAACTATTTTCCAATTGGATTTGCGTGTATTTACTTCCAGTTCTCTACCTATCTGAATCCATTGACTATCTGAAATAATCTTTTCAGTTTCTCCACTTTGAAGCCTGCTGTAAATAGCTCCCGAGATTCCGTAGATTTTTGCAAATTGTGCATTAGTTCCGCCAAAGTTTGGACGGCGAATTATGACCGTCTTGATTTGAGAGACAACTACTCTATTCTTGCAATTCCAGGATATCTGGGATCCAACAAAGTGGTTGAGAAATGGGCAAAAATCTGTAACGAGAACAAAGTGATGTTGGTAACCGATTTTGCGAATCTTGATAAACCAGATGATGTTGTAGATCTTTTCCATTCAGCGAATCTTACAGGTGGAGAACTTCACAGAAGTAATGTGATTATGACAACCAACTGGCTTGTAGGACGAGGCAGAGCTGAAGAAGTGGGCGAAGAGGAAAACGTAGATCTTCCACCTTCTACTTCTATGGCAGGGAAAATTTACAAAACATTGATGTCCCAAGTTGCCGCTGGTAAAAAACACGGAAATATCAATGAAGTGGATGCTGTGAAATTTGATCTTAAGAAAAGTGAAATTTCTCAATTGGAAAAAATGGTATTGGTTCCAATGGTAAACGAGTACGGAAAAATTATGGCATTCTCAGCAAAAACATTGTTCACGGGAGACAATATCGGTTTACAAACTTATTCGGTTGTAAGAGTTTTCGATTATGTGACCAAGGTTCTACTCGACTTCCTCAACAGAAGAGCTTTTGAAAACTGGAATCCAAGAAATGAGGATGACTTGAGAAGACAAATCGTGACATTTTTGGACGGAATCAAAGGTGCCGACAAATTGATCGAAAAGTTTAAAATTGTAAGATTTGAACAAGATAAAGTCAATAAAGATCGTGTTTGGCTGGATATCAGAATGACACCTTACTTCCCAACAAAAAGTTTCGTCATCAAATTAGACGGACATAAAGGTGATGACGGTAACGAATGGGACGCTGAATATCAACAGGAATAAAATCTTAATAAATTTAACAATCAAGGGAATTTGCAACAATAAGTTATGAATTCCCTTTTTCATTTTAAAAATCTATCATGATGATAAAAGTTAATATCTTCACTCAATTTATCTTGTTAGCATTAGTAATTTCTTGTAAAAAAAAATATGAAAGACCAGATCATTTTTCGGTAGATCTTTTTGAAAATGAAAGAAATGAACAGCCGAAAAAAAACGCTAACACCGCAAGAAGCGTTGGGCAAAAGTTTAATAGTTTTAAAAACGATTGATATTGAATTGCTTAATAATTTTAAAATCGAAGATAAAAATATCAAAATTTTTAAAATCAATTCTGGCACAATCGTAAAATCCGCAAAAGATAGTATTCGGTTTCCGATCAAGATTATTTCGAATTATGACTTGAAAATTAATGATTCTAATGTAGACTCAATCGCTGTTTACCTTATCAGACCGCAATTGTACAAATTATTAGTGAAAGATATAGAGATTGATTATCAGACTTTGCCTGCTCAGATCTCTCAATAAAAATGGTAATGACGAGGTTTAAATTAAAATAAGATTGTCTAAAAGTGTAGTAATTCTACTATTGAATTTTTTGGAAGGTGGTTCTATCTTTGGTATAATAAAAGTACGAAACACACTAACACACAATACAATATATTAACAATTAAATTTTAGAAATCATGGCAAACAATTCAAGAGCCGTATTAAAATTCAACGGCGGATCAGAACAGAAAATTCTTAAACTGAATTACGGTGTATCAAGAAACACAGACGTTTCCGGTAGAGTTGCATCAGACCCTTCCAACGCATTGATTAAAATCACCGTAGAAGCGACTGAGGATTCAGGAATTTTGGAAAGTTTATTGAACGGAAAGTACAAACCAACAAGTGGTGAAGTCACTTTCAACAAATCTCACGAAGAAGGAACTTTGACAACTTTGAAATGGGACAATGGTTATGTCATCCAGCACGAGGTGGATTATGACGCTTTGAATGAAGACAATATGTTCGTAAGCTTTGTCATCAGTGCAGAAAAAATCGACTATGGCAATTCTGCTTACGATGGAATTTGGCCAGGCGCGAAATAATCAGCTGATTATTGATTCTTCCAAATATTAAAGCAATAATCCTGATGAAATCCCTTTTTGGTCATATTCATCAGGATTTTTGATTATTTAACAATCTTTTAGGTCATTATTGCATCATTATTGCTACAATTTCAAGAAGATATTGTGGATTTATAATTAATTACGGATGTAGATGAAAATTTCCATCAATTTGATTTTATCGATTTTAAATTCAATACAAAAAAGCTTTTAGAGAAAGCTGAATAGCAACATAGCTTAATCAAAGTAACAGATATTTCAATACCAAAAATCACAAAATATGGCTACTTCCAATACTCCTACCAAAAGTTTCAAACCCGACAATAGCGCCAATTCCATCTCATCAAGCCAGATATTTGGAATCAACCGATTGGTTAAACTCAATATTGTGATAGAAGGAAAAGTAATCTCACATTACAAACATTTCACGCTATCTCAGAACAGTGCTAAACATCACGAGTTCGAATTGATTCTGGCGCACGATACTTTGGGAAATCAGGAAAATCATAATCTGGAATCCAGCCAAGAGTTTTTGGGGAAAAGAATTACAATTGTTCAAAAATATAAGGACATCCAAGATAGCCCGGAAAGGACTTTTGTGGGTGTGATTACACGAGTTGGATTCAGTCAGGAAAAAGGTGGACTTCCGAATATCGTTCTGGGCGGTTTTAGTCCTACGATCTTGCTGGATGCTGCACCAACTATCCAAAGTTTTGGTGGAGAATCACCTGTAAACATGAGCATTATCGCTGCACAACTCATCAAGGAAGGTTTAGGTAGCAGCAAATATGATGTTCGTGTGGATGCGAATGATTTTTCTGAAATTCCATTCAGTGTTCAGTACAACGAAACACATTATAATTACCTCGCAAGAATGGCGGAAGCTTACGGGGAACAATTTTATTACGATGGCGAGGTTTTACATTTTGGCATGTTACCGCCACAGAATCCACCACTTAAATTAATCTATGGAAGCAATGTCAGCGATATCCGAGTAGAGCTCAAAGCAGTTCACACAAAACCCGAATTCTACGGCTACAACAGCAGCCAGAACAGCAAATTGACCTCAGGAGAAACCCCGATTAAACATAAAAGTGACTTGGCAAAAAATGCATACAGTCAAAATCAGTCTGGCATATTCACAACCAAATCCTTGCAGGTTTCGCCTATAAAAGCCGTTACAGACAAAGATGTCATTAATTCCCAAGAAAGTACAGCAGGAAGCAAAGCGGTGGAAGTTTTTACAGTGACAGGAAATATTTCCATTCCGTTTTTATATCCTGGATGTGTTGCTGATTTGGAAATGAGAAAGCCAGACAGCAATCAAACGAGTTATTTTACGAGGATAATGGTCATCGAAACTTCTCACGATGTCGATACTTTAGGAAATTATAAAGGAACTTTCAAAGCGATTGCCAGCGATACGGGATTTCTGCCAAAACCAGAGTTTACGATTCCTTCGGCACAAACTCAGATTGCAACTGTCATCAGCAATACAGATCCTCAAGCCCAAGGTAGAATCACAGTGAAATTTGATTGGCAATTACACGACACGACGAACTTCATTAGAATGATGAGTCCAGATGCTGGCGGAACAGATCAAATCACACAAAATAGAGGTTACGTAGCAATTCCAGAAGTTGGCGATCAAGTGATGGTTGGTTTTGTACACAATCATCCTGACAGACCTTTTGTAATGGGCGGAATGTTCCACGGTGGAATTGGACTTGGTGGTGGCGTTGATAACCGCGTCAAATCCATTATGACCAGAAGTGGACACAAAGTGGTTTTCACAGAAGATGAAAGCATCATTATTACAGATAAGTCAGGAAACGAAATTCATCTCGACACAACTGGAAGCAACATCAACATCACAGCTCCAGAGACGATGACTTTTAATTGTAAAAATATGAACATCAATGTCACTGAAAATATGACAACCAATATTGGACAAAATTCTTCAGAAACTATTGGTATGAATAATACTCAGAGTGTAGGAATGAATTCGACACAAAGTATTGGCGCAATGAAACTGACATCGGTTGCTGGTGACGCTAGTATGTTTATAACAGGAAAATTAACTGAAATGATAGACGGCGATGTTCACAGCGAAACTAAAATGGAAAGAACGGAAGTAAGTGAGAAATCTATGAATATTCAATCCAACGAATCAATCCACAAGCACGCTCAAAAAGAAGTTCAAAATAACAGCGGAGAGAAATCTAAAGCCAACTAAAATGAGCAGAACCAGATTTGTCAAAGGAACATACACTAAAGTGTCTCAAAACGGACACAGTATGTACTCTAATGAAAGCATCATCTCAAATGCGGTGAAATGGGTTTCGGAAGTTGGAGAAAAGCTTGGCATATCTTATGGAGCTCCTGCTAATCCTCCTCCAACCGAAATCAAAGCAAAGTGTGTGGTTCATTTTCGCAGTAAGGACGGCTGGAAAGGTGAAGATTACGGTTTTGACTGGATGAGAATTGGAGAAACATCGGTTTTTGGAGATACCAACTATGAAGATATCGTTGCAAAACAATATACAGATTCTACTCATACTACTCCTGTAACTGATATCAATGCCTACAATGGAAGTTTTCAAAAATCTCCAACTTTATATTCTAACTTAGGGAGAGTTTATGGCGTTTACAATATTCCGTGGAAAAAGAAAGCTGATGGTACAGTGGAAAAATATTATTGTTCTTGGGTTTCGTTGTATCCTTCTCAGATCAAAAATTCGAGAACTCAAAAGCGTGAATCTTCTAATTTTAAGAACACGAAAGCATTACTGTCATTGAATATCGAGGTTGATGAAGAGCCAGATACTTTAAAATTCAAAACAAACAAATTCTTCAGGATTTCGCCAATTGACATTACTGCCAAGTCAAAAGGCAAACATACTCTCAAAGACTTTGTAACGATAGAATGTCTGGAAGAATTTGCAACAGATCAGGTTATAGAAGTGATTGCTACCAAAAAAAATGCGGCTGGTGCAGAAGTTTCTGAAGTAGCAGGACGATTGAAAGTCTGGGCAAATCACAATCCAAGAAGAAAAAAAACCAAATTTCTGATTATTGAATTAAAAACAAATATATCTGGAATACCAGGCAGTGAAATCAAAGGAAATTCTACTGGACAAAAGGAATTATTTGAGAACTATTTGAGACAAGCTTTGATAGAGGCAACTGTAGAAACAGAAATTGTAGATATGTCTGGTGATATCCATTTTCAACCAAACGGAAGATATGTTGCAGGCGGACAGATTGCAGCCTATTATTCATCAGGATCCCATACTCCTGCTGGATTTATAAGTTTACAAGAATACGTGTACAGTGAATTAAAAAAAATATTAAAATCCAAAAAGATCACTGAAACGAAATACGACAATCATTATATTGCAGTGTATCTACCTGAACCAGGTGGAAGCGTTGATGCTTCTGGAAATATCAACGGATTAAATGGCTACAGTTCCGGAAAATTTGTTGTTTTATTTCCAACTAAAAATGATCAAACTGCAGCGCACGAGTTCTTACATAGCTTCGAGCTGCCTCATAGTTTTACCAATTCTGAAGCGGATAATAAGGCTGAATATACTTACGAGTACGCTAAAACAGAAAACATAATGGATTATTCCCATCATATTCCGCAAAATCGATTTAACCTCTGGAAATGGCAATGGATGATTGCTAATAACAATGTAAAATAAATGTATGAAAAAGCTATTTCTTCTGATTAACTTACTAATTGTAATTTCCTGTCATTCACAAAAAAAAAATATTATGAGACCTAAAATAGATGATAAAATAGAGAGCTTGGACACCATTTTACTTGATCATATTGATAAATTGGAAAACTATAGTAAGAAAACAGATTCTGGCTATATACAAATTATGCGAAATCAAACTAACATCTCATATCAGTTTACCCCAAATGATTCTTTATATAAAATTGTGAAAATTTATTATCTTAATTATATGATCTACAATAAGGGTCTCACCCTCAATTTACCCTGGACTACGTTTCCGTTAGGAATTTGGTATGAATTTGACAAAGATGGAAAACTTGTTAAAAAAATAAATTATGATGAACCTTACAAATTTACATTTGATGAGGTTTTGGCATTCTGTAAAGCAGAAAACATAAAACTTTCCAAAGGACCTGTATTACAGGGTACAGGTTTTCATACCACTATCAGAAGAAGAATAGAAAAAGAAAAACCAATCTGGGAAATACAATGGAAAAAGAAACCTGATGTTTTGGAAACAATTATTTTGGATGGCGTTTCAGGTAAAGTTTTATCGAAAAGAGAATCACAATATGTTAATAATTAAGTTTTAATATGATTCATTAACAGAAATGTGATACAGCAAAAACCAAGTAACAATGAGCAGAACCAGAATTGTAAAGGGCACTTATACCAAGATTTCTCAGGAAGGGCATAGCATGTACTCCAATGCCAATATTATCACCACTGCAGGAGCTTCTATAACAGAAACGGGGGTGAGTAATGGAGTTACCTATGGTGATCCGAAAAAGCCTGCTGCTATAGAAGGAGATTATATTATTGATGGAGAATGGCTGGATAAAGATGGAAAGCCCATCGATACGAGTAAAACTCCCCACGCAAGAATTGGAAATACCGTTTTTTTCAGGGTGAAAACAAAAAATATTCCTGAAAACACACCTTTAAGCTTTGAACTTTGGGAAAGTGATGGGATTAGTATCCGTACGGTTTTAGGAACTGTTTTCGATAGCCGTATGTTTGATGATTTTGTTCCTCTTGAAGGAAAAGAATCCGGATCTAAGGCGGTAACAGCCAATATAGACAAAGATGGAAATGCTATATTCAGTATTGATCTTACTGAATATTTTGAACAGTATATTGAAGAAGATACCGGTTCCTATATTGAGCTTTATTTTATTGCGAGATATATTGGACATGATATGGCTTACCTGCCAAGAGATAACAGTAAATATCTCCAGGTAGGATATTCTGACAGAACCTTATTTATACAGTCAGCAGTAGGAGACGAGAAGTATGGTCTTCCTGAATTCAGATCTGCAGACGGAGACATCATGATCTTTAGTGGTGGCGTTGAAAGTCTTGATAATCTGGCAAGTGCACAGAATATTAAAAAAGAAGAAGACTCTACAGCATTTGACAGGGTAAAAGATAAGATCAAGGACGAAATAGAAGGAAAGATCAAAGACAAAGCTGAAGAAATGGCCGGTAAGGGTCTTGACAAGCTACAGAAAACCATTGCTGTTCACCAATTGAAGAAAGGGAAACTGGGCATGAACAACGGACAGGTGAGAACCAGCAGAAGACTGTATACCACAACCCAGTTTGATAACCTGGGTGAAGAATATACAGTAACAAGAGCTTCCAACTTCGGGTATGTAAGCAACGGTGAACGAGTGACTTCAAAAGGGATCAGCCAGCTAGACTTTTTTAAAGAAACGAATGTTTACAGTAAAGTAGCCAAAGTTGGAAAAAATGCCTTAGATTGCCTTGCCTTTCTGGATCTTGCCAAATACATTTCCGGTAACGGAGAACTGCCATCAATCCCCAGCCCGGTTCCGGGACTAGACTTTGTAATTGATATTATGGTTACAGAGACAAAGGAAAGAATGAAAGAAATGTGGGATGAAGCTGTGGAAGCTGTGTTAGAGAAAGCGAAAGATATGGGAATTAAGGGAGTTAACGAACTTAAATATACTCTAGCAGGAAGAGATAAAGGTTATGATACCACAGAAATAACTCAAGATATTTTAGAAAAATTATTAAAAGGAGAAATACGTACATTAGCTCAATTAAGAAAATTAAAGGATAAAGAGAGAGAAGAGAGAAGTAAAAAAGATATGATCAATAGTCAATCATCTTCTAAATATACGCTTCTACATTATAGAGAAGAAGATACTAGAATTGGAGATTTTGTTGATGTTATTGATTGTATATTTATTTAATATTATTTTATGGAAAAAATTATAACTATAGGAGTGTTCTTAATATTACTTTCTTGTGGCTCTAATACAGAGTATTTAAAAGAGGTAAATTCTGAGAAAATGGTAAAAATGATTAATGAATCATCTGCTAACAATTCAGACAGCTTAAATATCCTTATTCCACTAGAATTTCAATTACCTTCTGATAGAGCGAAAATTAAAAGGATGCAGTTGTATTATATGGTGGATGGTAAAATACAAAATCAGATTGATGATTATGTTGTAATGAACGGAGAGACAGATAGGAAGATTTATGGAATAGAGGAGTTGAAAATCTATCCAAAAAGTATTTATTTTTTACAGCGAAATTTCTTTATCTCTAAAGAATATGGAAATAGAATATTAAAAAAATATAATAAAAAAAATGTTGCGGATATTCAATCTGGCGATACTATCAATGTAACTTCTTACCAGCAATTTCGGAAGGATTTTCCAGAATTTGTACAAGTCTTGAGAAAGAAAACAGATTCTGCTTTTTTCAGAATTAATATAGATAAGGAGTTGATTAGAGATGAGAAAAAAATCAAATGGTAAGGTTGTACATTATAAACCAACGTAGATTATGAAAAATCCTTCAGGAATATTACTCAAATTGCTAATTATATTTGTTTTATCGAATGTATTCATTACGTTGTATTTTATATTGTTTTTCAGCAGTTCATCAGAATCTATCAATCTTACAGTAATCTTCAAAATCATAAAACAATTTGGACTCATTATCAGTATTCCTACAACTATTCTATTTTTTATGATTGATTTTCTGATACAAAGAATAAAAACAAAATGGATTCTTTATCTCACAAGATGTATTGTTTTTGTAGTTTTGATGTATCTCGTCAATCTATTTTTTTCATTATTTTTGATATCGAGTGCTTTGCTGGATAATCCTTTGATCAATAAATAGTTCTATTCCTGAAAATAATTAATAAAGATGAAAAAATTACTTCCGCATATTTTATTTTTATTTTCTTTTAATACAAGCGTTTTCTCACAAAGTATTAAAAATAAAGACACTTTTACCGAAATCGTAGCACAAGAAGAAGGCGATCTGAATAATGATAAAAAGCCAGATAAAGTAATTTTAGAGATGGATGTAAAAAGTGACACAAGACCTTTGCGAGTGCAAATATTCTTGTCTCAGCCTAACATCAAAACATCAAAACTAATTGTTTCTTCTACAAAAATCATTGAAAGTCAATATCCTAAAAATAGAAACGGACAGCACAACGGCAATCCAATTCCAGATTTTTTCATAGAAGATGGTAATCTGCAAATGTTGACTGATATTAATGATCTAAAAAGCCGATATACTTTCAAATTCCAAAATGGAAATTTTGAATTGATTAAAATTTCAAGAGTAATTTGGGATGGAAAAAACAAAACTTCCGAAACTGAAATCGATCTTGTAAAAGGTATTAAAATAGAATTTGATCAAGAATTGGGATCAGACAAGATATTGAATAAAAAACAGAAATCTGTAAAATTTAAATTATTGCCAAAAATTCAGGATTTAACATTTTCGCAACTCGAAACATATTAGATCTTTTTCTTATCGACTATTTTTTAAGATACTGTTGCAAATAGTAATTAATTATTACTTCTTCCATCGGTGCTCTTTTCTGTAATTAAAAACTTAGCCCATCTGCTTTCAAAGAAAAATAGAAATAAATAGTATAAAAAACCAAATAGAAATATCTCGTTTTTAAGACCAATCCAAGAACTTACTAATGCTGAAATGAATAGTAAAATGAAACTGGCGATTAGCAGAAAAATTCTTGATGAATCTTGTTTGTTTTCTACGTTTTTATAGAGCAATCTATTTTTCAAAGGCTCTAAAACACCTATGAATATTGGTAGTGAGAAATAAATATCCTTGGATATAAATAAAACTCCAACAGGAACTAATATTAATGCGATTACAAAAATAGTGGGAAACAGTTTGGAATATCCTTTTTCATTAACCCATAAGCTCCAAAAAAATAAACTACAAAACCATAAAAGATACATAAAAGGAATATATGCAACCATTTGCAAATTAAGAACTTTGGCTTCATCACCCAGAAAGAAACATTGCTTCAAATATAAAATAGAAAGCAAAATATTCATCCAAGGAAGAGTGTTTCGCAATAGATTAATCCCCATCCTATCTTATAATTTCCAACGCTGCATTCTTATCTTTTTTGTGGAAAGACACCATTTCTGTAAAACCATATTCATCTTTATTCACGGATTCAAAAACAAATCCTGGCGGCTGATGTTTTGTTTGTAGAGATACAAGTCTGTTATCTCCGTAAAAAACCATTTGATACAAATCCCAAACTATAGATTCTAATTTTTCTGGTAATCCTAGAAATTTAGAATCTTTGTAATCGCTCATTTCCTCCTGAGTAAGATAAAAACTTTTGCTATGTTCCTCCATCCTGGCATTGTATAATTTCTCATACTCCAGCTCTTTTCTACCATTATAGATAGAAGTTATTTTGGTAAGATAGGTTTTTATTTCCTGTAACAATTGGTTTTTATCCAATTCTTTAAGATCCAAAGAATTGGACCATCCTATATTATGATAAGGAACTTCTGCCTCAAAATAATTTTTATGGATAATAATAGGAAGTGGTTTTTTTCTAAAATCCTCCCTCATTGGTAAAGTATAAACCAATTCTCTTCCAGACGCTTCCATGTTGGCCTCTTTTACAAATACCTTGATTTCATAACGGGCATATTTGGAAATACTGGTTTCTCTTTTTGGTGCAATAATCCTCACTTCCAAAGCCTGCTTTCCACTTTTAAAAATAGCATCATTAATGGGATAATCCACAGTCATTCCCCCATTTTCATAATTACAGAAAATAGGCAAATCATTGACCAAAACTTCTATATAACAATTCGCAGTCTTTATCTCCAACTGGTAAAATGGTTCCGAAATAGTTTTCATATTTAGTACTATTTTTTTTGAAAATGTTTGTCGTTGTAAACAGCAAAATCTAAATCGCTTTTAACAATATCTTGATCAGAATTTTTTATAAATGCCTCATTGTAATAATTCAGTTTAACATAAGTGTTATATTTTACAACGCTCTTTCCATCGATCATTTCTTCTTCTTTACTGGCCTTATTGGATCTTACCAATTGGGTAATTTGTTTATCCGAAATCCATTGATAGACAGTCAAATCACCTTCCATCTTGTTCTGAACCATTTTCAACGATTTATTTTGAGCCTGAAGATAGGTAATAAACTGATCTATCTTTTTAGCATCACCTTCAAAAAAGTCAGTTGCCTTATAAGCTAGCATTTTTTTATCTGGCGTTGTCAAAATACTTAAGCCTGTAAAAGAAAACTCATTATTATAATTCAACAATTTGTCTCCTAAAATCTCGTTTTGTTGATTTTCAAAATTATATTTGTACAGCTTAACTACATCATTTTTAGTGAGTTGATCAGCATCTTTTTCTTCGTTATTCTGATTAACCAATGCGGTTTTAAAAATCTCTGTTTTGGAGGATAATACATCAATATTCTCTTTAAAAGTCATTTTACCGAGATCAAAGCTGCCACAATCTTTGCAGATATACATTGGATTTTTTGTTTGTGATTGGGTACAAGAAATAAGTACTAAGAGTAGAAAAGCAATTGTTAATTTATTTTTCATGGTATTTATTATATTTCTTTAAAACTTCAAAAAGGCTCAGATTATTTTTACTAAAAACTAATTTAACAAGAGAGAAACTATGTTTATCCGATACTTCTTTCCAGAAAAGACTTTTATCAAGGTCTGGAGGAATCACGGTTTTGGGAAGATTACTTTTGATTTCATTAAGGATGATCAAAAGATCTTCGTTGGACTGACTGATATTAATCGTTCTTTTGTTCTGATGGAATAACAAAAAAATCTGAAACAGTATTCTATGAATCAGGTTATTCCCTGCATTTTCATATTTTACAGATTGGCTCAGAAAAATATCCATCTCGTGATCATACACCTCGTTCACATGTTTTATAATAATGTCATCAATATGTTGATAGGAGATAATCTCTCTGACCCTGATAATTTTTGATTCTATTATTAGATTTCCATTTTTGGAATATACAAGGATATCTTCTCCGCCTTTCATTATTCATTTTTTGTATAAACTTTCTCTGGACCATATATCTGTTCGGGACCTTTTATCAGGAACTTTTCTTTGAAGGTCATTTTAGCCAAATCAAAACTGCCACAATCTTTACAGATATAATCCGGATTTTTCTGAGCTTGAGACTCTGAAAAAGAGCTGAGAATTAAAAGCAAACCAAAAACTAAAATTTTTGTTGTCATCTTCTGATAAGTTTTAATCAAGATACTTTGTTAATTTAATTATAAAACAATATTAGAAAACCTAAACAACAAAATCTGCTCATATTTTTTCATTTATCTAACCCGTAGTGCATTATAAAAAAGGTTACTCATAATACGAAAATTTCGTATATTGTATTGACTACCAATCTAATACATTATGAATAACCTAGATGCAATTTACGATTTTATTTTAAAGGAATTAAGAAAATTAACAATCAAAGAAAATTTTTATTTTAAACCAATTAAACCAGAATTATCTGATTTAGAGCTCATTGCAATAAATATATCTGCGGAATATTTATCGATAGATTCAGACTATCAGTTG
>NZ_LSHB01000017.1 GCF_001643375.1 Chryseobacterium sp. FP211-J200 | reverse complement strand
ATGAAGCTTAAAAATCTGCAACAGAATTTAGGCATTCAGCCCAAGGAAAAACTACCACCCAAAGCTTTTCAGCCGAAATGTAGTTGTTGCAAAGTTGGGAGTTTGGTAACGATTGCGACGTTCGATTTGCGCGGTCCGCCACGTTGGTTTTTGGGGATGAGCCAAAACTTTGAAACGCCTAAAATCTAGCATTTTGGGTAAGGGAATTTATGCCCAAAAGTAAAGGAAAACACGATAAAACCTGGAAAAACCACCAAATTCACCAACAAAAAAAGAGACCTTTCTGAAAGTCTCTTCAATATCTTTAAAATCCTTCGTCGGTAAACCCATAATGTTGAAAAAAGCTCCCGAAGCTTCCGTTCAACAGGGTTTTCATTGTTCGTGCTTCGCACGCAACGAAAACTTAGCTATTAGCTGTTGTTATATTTTTCGTGAAGTTCAATCGCTAGTTTTAATTCAGCTTCTAAATCGTAAATAATTTTGTTTTGTTCAAAGTCAAAATTACTAGTGGTTATAATCATTGGCGATACTTTGATTAGGTCTTCTGTTAATACATTCTTTGTGTCATAGTTCGTCTCTCCAATATCGTAAACAGTAATTTTGTTTAGCTGCAATTTATCAAATACACAATCATTAAATATGGCTAAATTTGTCAAACCATATTCCATTCTTACACTCGGGTAACAAACTGCATCTATTTTAAAGCCATTCTTGTCAGGTTTTTGCTGTATAAGTCTTGACGAATAGTTCGCAGAAAATAGATAATTCTGTTTTTCATCGTCCGAAACCTTTTTCATATACTGCTCCGTTAAGAAAAATATTAATTCATCAAATACTTCAACAAGTTCAGGGTTAATTTCTTTTTTCGATTGAAGCCAAGCATCATAAGCGCTTGAACTTTCCTTATTTGTTGTAGTAAGTGTCGGATGAAAAATATAGTGTGTATTAAGTTTTTCCCCTGATTTTATTTCCCATTCACTAACGGTTATTAAATCGCCAACTTCAGGTCTTGTTTCCCAAATAGCAGTTTTGAAATCTAAAGCGGAATAGAAAACGCTTTCTCCTTTTAAATTACATCTTCCGTGATTAGATTTACCAACAGGTGGTCCAACCAAATCTGTAACTTTTTGAAGCTTTACTTTCTGTCCGCTATAGAGATATTTATTATTTGTGACCCTAAAAAGTTTAGTTGGATATGTGTCTGCAAAAAGTGTAAAAATGACATTCTGAAACTTAATAAATTCAGCTTTTAAGTTGTCAAATCCTTGTTCAGTCAGTTTGTGAAGTCCGTTGTCACTTAACTTTCTAAAATAATCAAGTTTTTCCTTGACATCTTTTGCAGAATTATATTTATGGATTTTGTAGTCGATAACAACTTGTTCTATCATATTGGTCGGGTCTTAAAATAATAACAGCTAACGTTTTGGCGCTTGGCGAAGAAGCGGATTTCGGAGCAGAAAATTGTCTGCCAGCACTGAACTTGATACGAAGCACAAGGCTTCATTTAAACACTGAAACCGCTTTTTCGCCAAACGCCTGTTACCAGTAGTGCTTCTTCGTCCGTTGTTGTTGTATCTGTCCATTTTACTGCTGTCTTGGTGCGTTGGTTTGGTAGCTCTTTTGCATTTTTTTCTTGGGCATTTGTGATGGCAAAAAATGCAAATGTGCTACCAAATGCGTTGGCTTATTTTTTCCAGTCATAGTTTACTGTCCCGCAATTACAACGAATTTTACTTTTAACATTGTCAAAGTTTTTCATTGCAACAAACGATTTACACTTGTCGTCCGAGCAATAAAAAGTCTTGATGAGTTTTTTTACATCTTCCCAAAATACATCAAGGTCGTTAATGTTTTCTTTAAATGTGTTGTCGTGTGATGTTTTATTTCCGATTAAAATTGGTGAAGCAAGAATACTGTTAATGTTGTTTTTGGTTTTCAAGTCTGCTGGTGATTGCTTGTTCACTCTGCTTTGCACAGACGACAAAAGTTCATTCATCATTCTTTCCTCATTTCTGTCGTTGAAACGAAATGCAAGTCCTGCTTCTATGTTGTATGCAATCTGCTTTAATTGTCTTTCAGCATAACGTCTAATGTCATTGCCAAGTCCGTCAATGTTCTTCGATTTAAACTTGTCTTCAATTTTGGTTCTCAAATCTACAAGCGGAGTTTCAAAAGTTGTTCCTTTTTCCGCTGTCCAAGAAAGTGATGTTATTAACCAATTATTTCGTTTTGCTTCACTTGATGCAATATCAAAAAAGTCTTTCTCGTGGGTTAATAAAATGATTTGATAATCACTAAACTTATTTATCAGAAGTCGAATAAATCTTGTTCTATGTGTGCTGTCAAAGCTTGAAATAACATCATCCAATACAAAGAAATCATTCTCTTTATTGAAAGCCTTAACAGATGCCAAGAAAAAAGCTAAGCCTAAACAGTTTATGTGGCTTTCACTTAATAAAGCAACTGGCGGAGTTTGTCTTTCGTTGTAGAATGTATATTCAATAGTAATACCTGAGAGTTCATCATTTTTGTCTTTGATTGGAACAAGTTGAATATCCTCAACTTTCTCATTCGGGTTCATTTCAACATAATAGCTGTTTATTTCATCCGAAAACATTGTTAAGAAACCTTCTAATGCTTCTTCCTGCCTTTTTATAAAGTCAGTGTATAGAGCTTCAAAAGTTACTTGCTGTTTAGTTAATACTTCTTCTTCTCTTTCAAGTTTCCTGTGAGCTAAATAAGCATCTAAGGCTCTTGAAAGTTTCGTGTGTATATGTAATTTTTTGTTTTCCTTGATACTATCAGAAAGTGCTTTGGATTTTACTTTAGCGTTTGAAACTAAGCTCTTGATTTCTTTGTCATCAATTGTGACAAGCGAAAATTCTTTTAAAGGCTCGGTTGAAAAAATATCTTTTTTTAAATCTTCGCCAATAACTTTTATTGAATTTTGGATTTGCTCAATTTTCTTTTTCGTAGCTTCGTTTTCCTTTTCGGCAAGATGCTTCTCTTTTAGCAAACCACTAACTATTGTGTAATTATTGCGAAGCAGCTTAGTAAGCTCTTCGCATTCTTCATTGAGTTTATCTTGCTCCGCTTTAATTTCCTTTAAATCTTCAACTCTTTGATTTAATTCTTGTGCAAGTTTGAGTTTGTCTTTTTCTTGTTGACACAATGGACAAAAATTGTCTTTTACAATATCTTTTTTAAGAACTTTCAAACCTTCCGAGAGTAATGCAAGTAATTGAAGTTTACTTATTTTATCTGCATCTTTCCTTAATGTGATATATGATTTGTAATAGTCTTTGTATAAGGAATGAATGTTATTAATCTCAATTTCTAAATCTGTTAGTGTGTCTGCAATTTTGTTATGAAATGCAATTTGCTCAACAACTTTTGTGTCCTCTTTTGTTTCAATTGATTTAAGTGCAGTTTTTACATCCTTAAAAGATTTGATGTCCTTTTCAAGTTTTAAAGGTTCAACTACTTTCAATACTGTTTCAAAAAACTGTTTTGAAGATGTGATATTTTGACCCAAACTCTCTAAAAGAATTGCTTGTTGAGCACTTCGTTTATTGCTAAAACCGCCTGCTTTTATTCCTCTGGCAATTCGTCCTCCAATTAGCTTTAATAAACTGCGTAACTCTTGCACTTGGCTAAAGCCGATTATATTTTGTAGATGTTTTAGTTTGTCTCCTTTGGTTGCTATGATAAACTGAACCAAATCTCTGTATCGAAGAATTAAGTTCTCTGATTGTGATTGACTAAAATAGCTTCCAAACTCTTTAGAACTATTTGAGTTAAATGTTTTAAGTAGATTGTTTATTGACTTTTCATTGTCAAGTAACTTGTTTGAATATTGAATTTCAATTTTAGCTTCATCACTTGGATTGAGAAATACATTTCTTAAAGCATTTTTTCCTTTGCCTCCAACTTCTTCGCCTGTCAGGTGTTCGATGCTGTCATTATAGAACCACTCTAAAGCATCAGTTATAGAACTTTTGCCTGTTCCGTTGTCGCCATAAATTAGTAGCGATTTCTTGTTTGGAGAAAGATTTAATCCTTCTCTAACACCTCTGATGCCAGTGATGTTTATGGATTTAATCTTGTTCTTACTCATCTTCTTTGTCGATTTGCTTTAATTCCTTTTGAACTATTTCGTCCAAAGTGTTTTGAACATTCTTGTCGGAAAGTTTTCCTTGACTATAAAGTTCGACTAATGCGTCAACGGTTTTTTTGTCCGCATTTGGAATGTTGTAGATTTCGGCAAAAAAATCATTAATCACATCCTTGCCGCTTTTTATTTTATCGTCCATAGGTTTTTATTTATTCAAAATATTTCCAGTCAATTACAAAATTTGCTTTAATTTTCTTTTCCAAAATTTCAAATCCTGATTTGTTGTTACAAATCGGGTAAACACCATACTTTTCAACGAAGTCAAGAATAAAATAGCTTTCCAAATCTTCTATTCTATATTCCCAAAAGCTTTTAAGCATTTCAAAATTTATTATCGTGAATTTAAGTTGTCCTACTTTTCTATAATTTACAAGTCCTAAGTTTTTACTTTTTCCTTCAAAGTGTCCAGTTAGCCTACTTCCCATACTGTTAGTCTTTTTCTCACTCGTTCCGATGTAAAGCAATTTTGATTTTTTAAATGGATATTGGATTTTGCAGTCGGTTGTGAAGATAAAATATAGTCCCACCAAACCTGCAAGAGGCTTGATGTTTTGAATTTCAAAAGTCTTGGGAGTGTCAAAGTATAAGTTAAATTCATTTGTCATACGGTTGTTGTGCGGTTGGGCAAAAGTAAATGTGCTGCAACTGTGTCGGCTTGTGGGTGAGGTTGCAGCTCTTTTGATTTTGCTGAAGCGTTGGCATTTTTGTTCATTTTTTGTCTGTCGTTTATGGTTAGCACAGTCGTCATAGCATTACTGGTAACGTTTTGCGGCTTTGCGATGGTGCGGCTTTATATGCCAAATCTTTCTATTATAAACTAAACTTCAAAATATCTAAAATCTTTAAACTTGCGAAAATCCCGCACTATTGCAAAACCGCTGTTAGCAGAAGTATTTTAGCCAAGAAAATCTTTTTTTATTGTTTTCATATGAAATTTGCTGTCAGACGCATCAAAATAAACTTCAAAAATCCAGAAAGTTTTCCAGCCATATTTTGGTTCTTTAGTTGTGACACTTATTTGAATAGAGCAATCATTGAAGTTATTAGCATTAATTGATGTTTTGTCATATTTTTCATAAGGATTATTAAAGGACATCATTTCGTGAAATGAATTTATTAAAGTATATTCATCACAATTATATTGCTTTAAATTTTCTTGTCTACTTATTTCTTCATTTATTGCTTTGAATTCTGCCTCTTGTTTTTTAGCCTTCTTATAAGAAATTGTATCTGGTTTTTTATTCAGTTTTTTTGCTTCATAGACTAAATAATTATTAACCCTTTCATATTGTTCTTTTGATAGTTCACTAATACTTTTAGAGTTAAATTCTAAATAATCTTTTCTCAAATTATTAATGTTGTTTAACTTCAATAAGATTATAATTAAAATTACAATAATGACTGATTGACATATTATAATTATTTGATTTTTACTTCTCATAGATTTGTTTCTTTATATTTCTGCTAACTTATTTATATCCGCTACGTTGTAGCGCTAATAATACCAAAATCGGTTTGGTATGCGCTACTGCATAGGTGTTTATTTTTTTTACTAAAGTAATAATATTGTTAATAAAATATATATCGTGATGTGATTTATTACAGTCTGCGACTATTAATTTTCATTTCCACAAAACAACTCAAAAAACCTTTCTTCCCAATGTCGCGAATCTATAATCCGTGACTATTACTTCCCCTTACCACAAAACACTTTAAAAAACCTTTCCCCCACAGTATCAGGAATCACGAAAAACATTTCCGTTTCATCATCCTCATTTTGTATCTCTTGTAAGAGCTTACCTGATGTCGAGGATTTGCAATCCGTAAAGCACGGATTGCAAATCCGCGCTATCGGTTTTAACATATCTCACAATGTTTCGCGGCTTGGCGATGGCGGGCAAATCGAAGCCGAAACTTTCAACTAAAATACAAATTCATACCGAAGATAAGATGTAAATTAAAAACTATCCGACAGCTAATGCCAAACTTTTGTTATTAGAAGATTTTTTCCATATTTACTATCATATTTTAACTAAATCCCTATCAGGATAATCCATTTATTGTAAATATCTGTTGAAGTTCTTTTTTTTATTTTGCTAAAATGTTTTTTTTTAGCATGGCTGTGTATTTAAAATTGTGCATACCGTTTCGGGGCTTGGCCATGGCGGGCGTCTCGAGGCCGAAATCCTTATTATCTGTAATCTCTTTAGTTTTTTATGAATTTTGAACTTAAATCTCCGACTTTATAAACATAAACTCCTTCTGATAAATTTTCTACATCAAGAAAAATTGTATTTTCCGAAATTCCAAAACTTTTATTAATGACGATTTTTCCAGTTACATCGTAAACTTCAATTTTATTTACTCCATTTTTAGGATTGACGACGTTTAGAATTTTGTTTGTAGGAATCGGAAAAGCTGAAAGTTTATTTTTTCCTTGAATCTCTTTAGTTGCTAAAGAAGTTGTTCCGAGATTATATATTTCTGTTGAGCTTGTCGAAGATTTATATAGTCTTAATTTGTTTGTGTTCTTTGTATTGTCGTAATAAACGTGGAAATCATCTTCATCATCAAGCAGATATCCACTTCCAAAATCTTTAATCAATGCTCCATCTTCATTGTAAATTTGAATTACGTAATTGGGAAAGCTTCCTGAAAAAGTTACAATTTCCAACAGATTGTCTGTGTTAAAAATATTTTTTGATAAAATGAAATTATAATAAGAACTAACTCTTACAGGAGAAGGAAGAGTAAATTGTTTCTTTAATGTGTGGTCTGCATTATAAATTTTAATTGTTGATAAATTCGAACCTGTAGTGTAATAAAATGTTTCTGTTTCGTTTGTGTAAACTTGTAGGTTTTCAATAGGATAAATTTTTTCAAGTGTAATCTGTCCAAATGCAAAATTAGCTGCAAAAATTGCAGCAGAATATAAAATTTTTTTCATAATTTTTAGTTTCCTGATTTACTTCACTTTGAAGTTAAGGACGAAAAGGAAATATTAGTTCGTTTGTTCTACGCCCGTTATTTATTAATTTCGCAAACTTATTTCATAAAAATATAATTTCATTACGGGAAACCGTATTTTAGATACATTTATTATTTGATTGCGGATAACTTTTTTTTTCCATTGCATCCTAGTGCATACAATACAAGATATGGTTCTGTGTGCTATTTAGCACGTATTTATTTTTACTATAATAACAATTACTTCCCCTTCCCACAAAACACCCCAAAAAACCTTTCCCCCACAGTATCAGAAACCACGAAAAACATCTCCGTTTCTTCCGCCTCATTTTGTATCTCCTGTAATAGTTTGCCGTCGTGCGAAAAGACATTGATTTGTATCGGCGCAATCTTCTCCTCAGAACAATCAAATTTCCACAAAGTGACCTTGTAGCCTTTGACCACATTGGTTTCCAGAGAATCTTCCGGCTCGTATTCCGTTTTGTCCGAAACCTCTTTGATCCAGGCTGTATTTTTAGTGTTGGGTTTGTAGTAGTAAGCGACATCATCCGCTTCAAAGATCAGTTTCCAATCCTGAGCATAGCTGAGTGCGCATACAAGAAGAGATAGAAGCAAAAGAATTTTCTTCATCTGGTGGTAATGGTATTAGTTTTTTAGTTTGATTTAAATTTACAAAATAGTCTGATATTCAGTGAATTAATTTGCTGACTTAACATAATATAAACCAATATTGTGAAATACGACCTTATAAGCTATTTAACATAATATATTTTACAAAAATAATCCGCTAAAAAATACATTTTGTATGAATAAAATATTTAATTTAGGAACTCAAAATTATGTTAAACTTTTAAAAAAACACGAAGATGGCAGAAAGCAAAAACAACATCATCACACACGGCCTTAGCGGTAAAGTAGGAGACCTTATCGTATTCAGCCAAAGAAACGGCAAAACCATAGTGTCCAGAGCACCAAGGGACAAAACAACAGAAGACACCCAGAATCAGAAAGATCACAAACGCAAATTCCAGAGAGCGATCCTCTATTCCAAAGGTGTAATGAGCAACCCGGATACTAAGGAAGAGTATGAAGCTAAAGTAGACCGTTCCAGGGGCATTACCGCTCACAATGTAGCAGTAGCAGACTTCCTCAATGCACCCGACATAGATTCTATAGATGTTTCTGCTTATACCGGAAAAGTGGGAGACCTCATTAAAATTGTAGCTCTGGATGATTTCGCTGTAAAAATGGTTACTGTAAAAATAGAGAATGGCGACGGCACCTTGGTAGAAGAAGGGCAGGCAGTGGATAATGGTGCAGAATGGATCTACACTGCTACGGCAAATAATGCAGATCTGTCTGGAGATAAGATCACCATTACCGCAACAGACAACCCTGACAATTTGACAGAAAAGTCTCAAACTTTATAGTCTCAAAAATAAGACTTAGGTAACGGAAAGGTAACGGCGATGTAACGGAAACACCTTCCCAAAAATAACTGTCAAAATGACAAAAGCCACCCGATACAGATGGCTTTTTTAATGATTTTATTTTAAATGTCGGTTTAAAATCTCGTCAAAATTAATTTCCCAAACCGTAAAGGCTTGTAGTTTTGACAAACTTTTTAAATTGATTTCCCTCCCTTTAGGGTCGGGGCAAAGAAAATTAATTTAAACTCTCAAACCCTCCAACCCTCAAACTCTCAAACTCTCCAACTCACATCACACTCTCTCATTTTTAATTTCATCCACGATCTCAGGATTTAATAAAGTCGAAATATCCCCAAAGCTGTTGAAGTCGCCCTCCGCGATCTTTCTCAGGATCCGGCGCATGATCTTCCCGGATCTCGTCTTCGGCAATCCGGATACAAATTGGATCTTGTCCAGCTTAGCGATTGGGCCGATCTGGTCGGAGATCAACTGGTTGATTTCTTTGGCGAGGTTCTCGCGGTTTCTCTCTTCACCTGCTTCTTTCAGGATCACAAAACCGTAGAGTGCATTCCCTTTGATATCGTGCGGATAACCCACAATTGCAGACTCTGCCACCGCAGGATGCTCATTGATGCTGTCCTCGATCGGTGCCGTCCCCAGATTGTGCCCGGAAACGATGATCACATCATCCACACGACCTGTGATCCTATAGTAGCCAACCTCGTCCCTCAAAGCCCCATCACCAGTGAAGTATTTCCCCGGGAAAGCCGAGAAGTAAGTCTCCTTGTACCGCTGATGGTCGCCCCAAATGGTTCTGGCAATCCCCGGCCACGGAAAACGGATGCAGAGATTCCCGTCCACCTGATTTCCGGTGATCTCATTTCTTTTCTCATCCATCAACACCGGCTGAATGCCCGGCAACGGAAGGGTAGCGTACGTCGGTTTGGTAGGGGTCACAAATGGGATCGGCGAGATCATGATGCCGCCCGTTTCTGTCTGCCACCAAGTATCGACAATCGGGCATTTCTTCTTCCCGACATTGTCATTGTACCAGTGCCAAGCCTCATCATTGATTGGTTCACCCACGGAGCCTATCACTTTCAATGAATCCAGATTGTGTTTCAACACCCAATCCACACTTTCCTTTGCCAGAGAACGGATGGCTGTAGGAGCGGTGTAGAACTGTGTTACTTTGTGCTTCTCGATCACTTCCCAGAATCGCCCCGCATCAGGGAAAGTTGGCACCCCTTCGAAAATTACAGTGGTGGCGCCATTCAGAAGTGGCCCGTAGAGGATATAGGAATGCCCTGTGATCCAGCCGATATCCGCCGTACACCAGTAGATGTCATTCTCCTTATAATTAAACACGTTCTTGAACGTGTAAGCCGTGTAAACCATATAGCCGGCGCAAGTGTGCAGCATACCTTTCGGTTTCCCCGTGGATCCCGAAGTGTAAAGAATGAACAACGGGTCTTCTGCATCCATGATCACCGTCACGAAATCTGCTGAAGCCTTGTCATAGTATTCATCCATCCAGTGGTCACGGCCTTCCTTCATCTTGACATCGTTGTGTGTTCTTTTCACAACCAGGACGTTTTCGACTGTTGGTGTTTTCTCTAAGGCTTCGTCCACCAGGCTTTTCAGGTCGAGGATTTTGGTTCCTCTGTAACTTCCGTCAGACGTGATGACCATCTTCGCCCCGCAGTCATTGACCCTCGAAGCCACCGCCGAAGCAGAGAATCCGGCAAAGACCACGGAATGCACTGCACCTAATTTAGCACAAGCCAACATCGTAATAGCCAGTTCCGGGATCATCGGAAGATAGATGCAAACACGGTCGCCTTTCTCGATGCCTAATTCACGAAGGATATTCGCTACTTTGTTGACTCTGATGTAGAGTTCGTTGTAGGAGATATGTTGTGCTTCTTCCTTTGGGTCGTTCGGTTCCCAGATGATTGCGGTCTTGTCGCCACGCACAGAAAGGTGCCTGTCCAGGCAGTTCTTGGTGATATTCAATTTTGCATTCTTGAACCATTTGATGTTCGCTTCCTGCATATCGTAATCCACCACTTTGGACCAGCGCTGATACCAGACGAAGTTTTCATCTGCGATCTTGTCCCAAAACTTTTTCGGATTCTGGATCGACTTTTTGTATTCTTTGAAATAATCCTGTAAATTCTGAATGTGGTAATTTCTCATTGTTTATCTATTTTTAATTCTTAAAATCGTTGTTTGTTATTTGTCATGCTGAGCGGAGTCGAAGCATTCCAAATGTTGTCTCCTTTTACTTTTTCCTTTAACCCAGCATTTCCTCGATCTGCTGAATCAGCTTTTTGATGGAGTAGGGTTTTGTCACATAGGCATCAGCTCCCAGAGCCAGGCCTTTCTCTATATCTTTCGGATTGGCTTTGGCACTCAGGAAAATAACTTTTGTATTGGTTAATTCCTCCATCGTTTTGATCTGCTCCAGTGTACTGTAACCATCCAGATTTGGCATCATAATATCAAGGAGAATGACATCCGGTGTGACGGTCTTTAATAATTCCAAAACCTCGGTGCCGTCTCTGGCAATGAAAACTTCGTACCCGATCTTCCTAAAACTGTATTCCAGAGACATCAGGATCTTGTGTTCGTCGTCTGCAATTAATATCTTTTTCATTGTTCTTTCTTAATTGTTTTTTGGGAACCCGAAGGGTTCTTCGTTGAACTCTTTACTATTTAATATTATTTTAAACTCAACCCCTATTTCCATATTCTTTGCTGAGATACTGCCGTTTTGCGCTTCCATTATCTTTTTACAAATCGCCAATCCGAGCCCGCTTCCGGAAGGTTTTCTCAGGTTTTGATTTCTGGATTGATAGAACTTGTCAAAGATCAAATTCAAATCATCTTCAGGAATCTGTTTTCCTGTATTGAAGATCTTAATGATTAATTGTTCATCTTTCTCTTGGAATTTTGCCTGGATCGTCCCTTGGTCATCTGTGAACTTCAAAGCGTTTCCTAGAATGTTCTGAAAAACCTGAATCAGTCTGGCTTCGTCGTATTCAAATAGGTGATTGGTCAGAAGGTCAACTTCGCTCAAGTGAATATTTTTCTGATGAATCAAATGGCTGATTGGATTCAGTGCCTTTTGATAGGTATAGATTATGTTGTTCTGATGGATGTTCAAAGCAATCTCGCCGTGTTCCAGTTTGTCGAGATACAGAATATCGTTAATGATCTCATTCAGTCGGTCAGATTCTGTGATGATGTTGTTGAGGAATTCTTTTTTGATCTCTAATGGAATATCATCGTCGTCAGCCAGAATTTCGCCAGCAGAACGGATTGCGGTGATCGGCGTTCTGAGTTCGTGCGCAACGGAATCCAGGAAATCATCTTTCTGCTTGTCTTTGAAGATGAGGTTTTCATTGGCAAAACTCAATTCGTTGGAGAGTTGTCGAAGTTCGCGGCTTTGCTCGGTCAGTTTTTTATTTAGGCTGATATTTTCTTTCGATTCTTCAAGGATTTCTAAAACTTCTTTTAGAGAGATTTTGTCTTCGTGCGTTACGCCTTCAATCAAAATTTTGGCAGAAGCGGTTCCTATTCTTCCCGATAAAAGGTTTTCTGAAAATTTGATGAATCTTGCATCGGCAGTTTCCGTTCTTGTATCGATGTTGTATTTGAGGTTGAAAATCCGCATCGCCTGTTCGGTCTTCTTTTCGCCAAGAAATTTCACCAGAATATTCCGAATGTCAGAAACGTAAGCTTTCCCGCGCCAGATAAAAGCATTTTCGTGATTCTGAATGTATCTGTCGATATCAACATAGATCTCGGCAAAGTTCCGTTCCCGATAATCGCCTTTTTGACTTAATGAAATAATTACGAAAAGACTAATGTTAATTAAAATTGACCAAAAGAAAACCTCTGAAATACTGCTCAAATAAGGAATGTTAAAAAAGCTGAACCAATTGTACATATCTCTCACCAAGCCTTTGAATTCCTGATTGTAAGAAAAATAATACTGAGGAATAATCAAACCGAAATAACAGATTGCCAGTCCACCAATCAAACCGATCACTGCACCTTTGTAACTGCCTCGTCTCCAAAATATCGCTCCGAAAAATGATGGTCCCAATTGTGAAATGATCACGAACGAAATCAATCCAACGGAGTATAAACTGTTCTTTAAAATAAAATATTTATAGAAAACAAAAGCCGTAACGATTAGGATAAAAATACTGACCTTTCGGATGTTCATTATGCTTCTGGTGTTTTTTGTCTCATTGTCAGATTTTAGCTTGTCCAACCAACCGTATGGAATGATGAGATTGTTTGAGAGCATAATTGATAATGTAATACTTGAAATAATGACCATCGAAATGGAAGAACTTAATCCACCCAGAAAAACCAAAACCGTGATAATTTGATTACCAAAATGCTGCGGAATCAGTATGGAATAAAACTCAGGATTCACAGTTTGTCCTTCAAAAATAATCCGTCCACCCCAAGCAATCGGAAATACAAACAGATTGAAAATCAATAAATAAAGTGGAAAAAACCAAATAGCCGTTTTCAAATGTTTCTCCTGTCTATTTTCAACAATTGTGGTGTGAAATTGTCTCGGCAAAAGGAAAATGGCCGACGCAGAAATCAAACAAAGGATCATCCAATTGAAACTGCCTTCCAGACCATTGAACGTATTTTTTTCTTTGAAATCGGGTAGAAGACTTGCCTTTGCGTAAATATCAGAAAAGCCATCAAAAGCAAAAAACGTCACGAAAACGCCGAGAACAATTAAGAAAATTAATTTCAGAAAACTTTCCAAAGCAACTGCAGAAATAATTCCCAATCTTTTCTCGGAAGCGTCTACATAACGCGTTCCATAATATGATGAAAATAAAGCCAAAAGTACAACGACAAAAGTCGCATTATCTGTAAAAATATTCTTTGAAATCGGCGTATTGGTGACCAAATGAAAAGTCTCGGAAATCGCTTTGATCTGTAACCCGATATAAGGAATGATCCCGAAAATACAGACCAACGTGATGATCGCTCCAAAAGAACGACTGTTTCCGTATCTTAATGAGATGAAATCCGCAATGCTACTGACTTTATTCACTCTCGAGATTCTCAGGATTTTCTTATTGATGTAAATCCAGGCTGGAATAATGATAATCGGACCAATGTAAATCGGAAGGTAATCCAACCCGCTGTTCACAGCAACGCCGATGCTTCCATAGTACGTCCACGCTGTGCAATAGACGGCCAGAGAAAGCGAGTAGATGTATGGATTGTTCACCCAGATCTTGCTCTTCTTTTTCTCGGCGCGATGGGCTACCAAAAAAAGAAGGGCGAGATAGAGAATGACCACCGCAAATAAGGAAACACTACTCATCGTATTTTTTGAAAATTATAAAAGAAGCCACTACCGATAAAAGCCAAACGCCGAAAATGTAAACATAAAGCATTGGTAAACCGAAAACCGCTCTTTCGCTATTGAATAAAAGAACAATTGGCGCACTGAACAAAATCATCAGTCCAAAACTTAGGATAATTAATTTCTGTTCGTGTCGCTTTTTCATAAATGATAATCGATAAAAGATAATTGATGAATAATCAAAGTCATTCATCAATTATCAAATTATAATTTAGTGTTTGTTTATATTTTCTCGTCAGAATATTCGCCACTCAAGGCATAGTATCCGAAGATCCCCAACCCGCCGCAAACGATTGGCAAAAGGATGAATACGATGATGATCCCGAAAACCAGATCTTCCTGTTTTCCTGATGTCAGTTTTGGAATTCCCATCACCGTCAGTCCGAAATACAGAACGACCAATGCAAGTAATATCCAAACGATGCCTAATATTTTTTTTATGCTGTCCATTTTGTTTGATTTAAAGTTAATTAATTATTGTGGTTAAAGTACTTTTAAGATTGAAAATTGTCTCAATTTCTAAAAAGTATAGTTTGAAAAGCCAATAGCAAAAAGCCATTTGCTAATAGCACTTAGTCGTGAATATTATTGTTTTTCGTCTTCAGATAGAATAATCCGATGACAAGACAGACCGCTGCAACGCCAATTGGATACCACAGCCCTTCCAGATACCAGCCAACGTGTCCGGCATCTTTTCCTGTGGTCACAAGGTAGGTTGCAACTGCGGGTAACAATCCTCCAAAAACCCCATTGCCAATGTGATAAGGCAAAGACATAGAAGTGTAGCGGATCCTTACCGGAAACATCTCAACAAGAAACGCCGCAATCGGACCATAAACCATCGTCACGAAGATGACCTGAATGAAAACGAGGAAGACCAGATACCATTTCGTATCATCATTGATTTTGACAGATGAGGTCACTTTCGGTTCTTCAGCTTTTCCGTCTTTCATCACGGGACCGGCCGCTGACCAATGCACAATACTGTCTTTTTTGAATAAAGTTCCATCTGTATAAGCAATCTCTTTATGGAAAGTCACGAGACTGTCGGTCGTAATTTTTGCGTGAACTTTCGAAGTTCTTTTCTCAGTGATTCCGTTGGCGGAGATCTCTTTGGTTTTTGTGTCAACCGAGTTGAACATCGCACTGTAAATCGGTCTGTAAGCTAAAATTGCAACCAGCATTCCGGTCATCATCACGGCTTTTCGTCCGATTTTATCAGACAACCAACCGAAAAATACGAAGAACGGTGTTCCGAGTAAAAGGGCTATGGCCATCAAAGTATCAACTTGTGTCGTGTCAATCGTCATTACTTTCTGCATAAAACTCATCGCGTAGAATTGCCCTGTGTACCAGATGACACCTTGTCCCATAGCTGCTCCAAAAAGTGCAAGCAATACAAATTTGAAATTGAATTTGTTTCCAAAACTTTCTTTCAATGGATTGGTAGAAGTTTTTCCTTCGCTTTTAGCTTTTGCAAAAAGTGGCGATTCCTTCATATTTTTTCTGATGAAATAAGAAACGACAACCATTAAAATCGAAATCCAGAACGGAACTCTCCAACCCCAATTATCAAAATCTTCCGCAGAAAGAGATGATTTGGTAATAAGGATTACAATTAATGAAATAAATAATCCCGCAGTCGCCGTAGTCTGAATCCAGGAAGTCCAGTAACCACGTCTGTGAGGTTGTGCATATTCCGCAACGTAAGTCGCTGCACCACCATATTCGCCACCAAGTGCTAAACCTTGTAAAAGTCTAAGGATTAAAACTAAAACCGGCGCCATAAAGCCAATGGTCTCATAACTTGGGATACATCCGATGAGGAATGTCGAGAATCCCATAATAAGAAGTGTTACTAGGAATGTGTATTTTCTTCCAATCAAATCACCCAATCTTCCGAAGAACAACGCTCCGAAAGGCCTTACGACAAATCCTGCTGCAAATGTTGCTAAGGTCGATAAAAAGGCTGCTGTCGGATTATCAGCCGGAAAGAATTTCGTCGCCAAAACAACTGCCAGACTTCCGAAGATATAGAAATCATACCATTCGATAAGGGTTCCGAGGGACGAAGCCATAATCACGCTCCAGATGGTGCGGTTTTTCTGCTTGTCGCTCAGGTTTTCGTACTGTTCGTGATTTGAATCGCTCATTTTATATTAAGATTTGATGTTAAACGGTTATAGATAGATTTGGAATTGAAGGATGAATTCGCCCTTAGATTTTGGTTCTGCAGACGCACTTGTGTAGGTTGGTCTGGTAGAATATTGCGTCGTCAATTTGGCGTGATGACCATCGATAAACCAGTTAGCTCCAACATCAAACTGAGAAGAAGAATTCTCCAAAGCTTTGAAGTTTTTATTCGTATAAGCTGCAAAAGGCTGAATTCTGATTTTTGGTTTGTCGGCATTGCTTGGCAATAATAATCCGGCTTGCAGATAATAAATATTTCCGCTTCCAATCATCGGCTGAAGATTTCCTGCGCCTGCAATTGCTTTATCGCCGATGAAATTCGGGTCGTTGGAACCAACGTTCATTATTCCAAGATTTCTCAGATAATTCGGTCCGAAATTATAATTGTAGAATCCTGCGTAAGCGGAAAGTGCCATTTTATTTTTGGCGTTTCCTAAAGGCAGGTCAGCGAATGCATCGATGGCGTAAAGTGCGATGTCGTGTTTTTCGATTTGTGAGTTGACAGACGTTCGTGTCCCATCTTTCTGATGATAAAAACCGGCACCCAGATTGAAAACTTTTTTAGTTCCCAGATAAGAACCCACTTTGAAAGGCAAAAGATTGGATTCCGAGTCAAGGAATTGATATTCCACATAACCGGCTTTGGAGAATTCCGGATTTCCGTTATTGTCAACGGCAACTCTTGCAGCTGGATTTGTTACATCAACTGGCGCAAGATTGGTTGCGAATGGTTTGTTTAAACTAAATCGGTATTCAAACTTTCCATATTTTCCTTTTGCAAACATTCCCATTTGTCTGGCAAACTGATCAGAATTGTCGATCAATGGCCAGGTGAATATTGGAGAGTCTACGGTGAGGAAATTTAAGGTAGAAGCCATTGTCATCCTGGATAGTCCCATATAATAATGCAGTCCGGCTCCAATGGATAAACTGAATTTTCCCGCTTCACCAGGCAGAACCACAGCGTACTCATTCCAGGCGTCGTGGAAAAACATTTGTGGCTTTTTACCGTTTCCATAACCGCCAGTCCCTGTAGATCCAGATCCACCACCGTTGATAAAGGTCTGGTTATTGATTCCGAAATGCATCAAAACCATATATCTTTTGGTAATCTGTGCGTAAGCCAGTGCTCTCAGTCGTCGGTTTCCGATATTCCAGGAATTTTTTGTGGCTTCGTCAGCAATCATTGTTCCTGGATTCATTTCCGTATTTCTCAACCAGATCTGGTTCCAAAGAATAAATCTCACATACTTATCGCCTTCCGGATTGAGATTTAATTTCAAACCATTTCCATAATCAGGCGATCCTTGCGAATATAGGCTGGTACTAAAAAGTAATAAACCTATAAAAGTTAGAATTTTCTTCATAAATTAATAAGAATTTGGTGTTTATTTTGTGATTGCCAAATTGTTATTAATATTTTGTTTACAAAAATTTAATATATATTAATGGAAAGTATATAGTTTTATTTATAATTGATGAATGATAGATGATAAGAGATTCTTCTAATCATTTGTTATTTATCAATTATCATTTATTTTTTGAACCTTTCCCACTTGATCAACATGTACTTATCAGCAAATTGCGTAATAATTAATCCTGAGTTTTGAAGATTATTTTCCTGAGAAATGTAGTCTATCAATTCATTTTGCTTCAGTACTTTATAAACCGGATGGAACTCAGAATGGGGTGGTCGCGTAATGTTATATTTCTTGATCCAAGAACTGATGCTGACATGAGAAACGCCGATGATTCTTTCTATTTCACGATAGCTCAATCCTTCAAGATAAAGTTGTAAAGCTTTGGTTACATAGTAATCATCAATTTGTTTTCCCAATTTCTTGACCGTGAAGTTATAGTGGCAATTTTTACAGTAGAATCTCTGTTTTCCTTTGATAATTCCGCTTTTTGAGACTTTGTCATTGTTGCATTTAGGACATTGATTTTCCATACCTATACCTTTTTAGCAAATGTATAATAATTTAGCAAATGTATAATAATTTAGCAATATTTAATATTTGGTTAAAGATAATATTGTTGTTAAAATTTATTTAACAGATAAAATTATCTTTTTAATTTGGTTAATAAAGATAAATGTATTTAAATTTGCGACTTAATTAGATAATATCAATGAAATTAGAAGTTTCTTCAGAGAAACATTTAGTGTATGTGGAAGAGATCCGAAACGAAATGGAGGATTCTGCGAAAAAGAGAGGAACCGGCATCGCAAAACGTTCCTCCGAATATCTGGGCAAAAAAATCTCGGAAGGTAATTCCATCATCGCCATCGACGAAAATGGAACCTGGGCAGGCTTCTGCTACATAGAAACCTGGACAAACGGAGAATATGTCGCCAATTCTGGATTGATTGTTTCGCCACAATTCAGAAACGCCGGATTAGCCACTTTGATTAAAGAAAGAATCTTCGAACTTTCCAGAGAGAAATATCCAAATGCAAAGATTTTCGGCCTCACAACCGGAATGGCCGTGATGAAAATCAACAGCAGTTTAGGTTACAAACCAGTGATTTATTCAGAATTGACCCAAGATGAACAATTTTGGAACGGTTGCAAAAACTGTGTGAATTATGAAATTCTGATGATGAAGGAACGTAAAAACTGTCTCTGCACAGCAATGCTTTTCGTCCCGGAAAAGGTAAATATGAATAAAGAAAAAGATTTTGAATCTATAAATAAAGACAATGAGTAAGAAAGTAGTTTTGGCCTTCAGCGGCGGATTGGATACATCCTACTGTGCAAAATATCTGAGTGAGACTTTGGGTTACGAAGTCCACGCAGTGACTGTCAATACAGGTGGTTTTGATAAAAATGATGAGGTTTCTCTTAAAGAAAAAGCGGAAAAATTAGGCGTTGCTTCTTACAGGTTTGTGGATGCTTCGGAGAAATATTATAACGATTGTGTCAAGTATTTGATTTTCGGTAACGTCTTAAAAAACAACACTTATCCATTGTCAGTCAGTGCAGAAAGAACGATTCAGGCGCAGACGATTGCCGAAGCTGCTTTGGAAATCGGAGCTGATGCAATTGCGCACGGAAGTACAGGCGCTGGAAATGACCAGGTTCGTTTTGACTTGATTTTCCAGGTGATGTGTCCAAAAATCGAGATCATCACGCCAATTAGAGATTTAAGTTTGTCGCGTGAAGACGAAATCCAATTCCTGAAAGACCACAACTACGAAATGGATTTTGACAAAGCCAAATATTCAATCAACAAAGGACTTTGGGGAACTTCTGTCGGCGGAAAGGAAACTTTGACTTCACGATACAATCTTCCTGAAGATGCTTTTCCTTCGCAAGTTGAAAAAAGTGAGGTTTCTCAATTAGAAATCGAATTCAAAAATGGAGAACTAATTTCCATTAATGGCGAGACTTTTTCTCATCCTGTTTTGGCGATTCAGAAGATTGAAGAATTGGCTTCACCGTACGGGATTGGTCGTGATATCCACGTTGGAGACACGATCGTCGGGATAAAAGGCCGTGTCGGTTTCGAGGCTGCTGCCGCATCAATTATCATCAAAACGCATCATCTTTTGGAAAAACACACACTTTCCAAATACCAGCAGACCATCAAATCGCAATTGTCGGATTGGTACGGAAACTGGCTTCACGAAGCACTTTTTCTTGACCCGGTGATGAGGAGTATCGAATCATTTTTGCAGGATTCCCAAAAAACGGTCAACGGAAAAGTATTTATCACGCTTCATCCATACCGTTTTGTTTTAAACGGAATCGAGTCTGAAAACGATTTAATGTATTCAAAATTTGGAAGTTACGGCGAAGAAAATCTGGCTTGGAGCGGAGACGATGTCAAAGGTTTTACCAAAATCCTCAGCAACTCGCTAAATATTTATCATCAGGTCAACAAATTGAATTAGAATATTTTGGGCAGCTTTTCCGTCTTCCACTCCCAAACCGAACGAAGTGGTTCGACGAAGTCAATCTTTTTTGCAAGACGATTTCAGTTTAAGTAGAACTTGAGTACACGCAAAAAAGGATTTCCGTTCAAGCCGGGCTGCAGATTCAGTGTAGAACAGTTTGTCAACATAAAAAACACAATTTTGTCATTCCGTAGGAATCTAACCATCGCTATTGAGATTCCTACGGAATGACAAAAGAACTTTAAGGTTTAGCTCTTTGCGGACTTAAAATATTTTCAATAATTACAAAAAAAACTTTGCGCTCTTTGCGTTAAAAATATGAAAAAATCAGTCGGAATCATCGGAGCCAATGGATACACAGGAAGCGAACTCGTTCGTTTGCTCGCATTCCATCCAAATACAGAATTAAAGTTTTTGTTCAGTCGTTCCAATTCCGGAGTGAAAATTTCAGAATTATATCCGGATTTGGACTCGATTTGCGATTTGGTTTTGACGAACGAAATTTCAGAAACTGATATTCTTTTCCTTTGCCTTCCTCACAAAGAAAGTCAAAACTGGCTGAATGAAAATCCAGTTTCAGAAGAAACTTTGGTTATCGATTTAGGAAATGATTTCCGTCTTGGTGGCAATTTCGGAAATAGAAATTTTGTTTATGGTTTGCCTGAGATTTATTTTAATGAAATTCAGAATTCAAAAAGCATTGCGAATCCGGGATGTTTTGCAACTGCAATTCAATTAGCGTTATTGCCTTTAGCAAAGGAAAATCTGTTGAAAGATATTTACACAACTGGAATTACAGGGTCAACTGGAGCAGGACAATCTTTGCAACCGACAACCCATTTCACTTGGCGAAATGACAATATTTCCGCATACAAAACTTTGAATCACCAACACGTAGACGAGATTTTAAAACAAGTCAATTTACTTAATGACAAAGAAGTTGAACTCAACTTTGTGCCGTGGCGCGGGGATTTTGCAAGAGGGATTTTTACAAGTTCTATCATCGAATGTCATTTGGATTTGGAAAAGATTTACACTTTATATAAAGACTTCTACAAAGATTCGCTTGTTGTGAAAGTTTCAGAGAAACCGATTGATATGAAGCAGGTGGTAAATACCAATTTCTGCGTCATCCAAATCGAAAAACAAGGAAACAAAATAGCAGTTCATTCTGCAATCGATAATCTTCTGAAGGGTGCATCGGGACAAGCTGTTCAAAATATGAATATCGCCAACGGCTGGGAACAAAATTTAGGATTAAACTTAAAATCAATTGCGTTTTAAAAATAATAAAATTCTTCGAGAGCCTCAGACTGACAACGTTTAATATTAGAGCTGTCACGCTGAGCGGAGTCGAAGCGTTTTTTAAAATTTATCAATAATCATTTATCGATTATCATTTATAAAAATTATGAATTTATTCAACGTATATCCACTTTTCAACATCAATCCTGTTAAAGCCGAGGGTTCTTTCCTTTGGGATGAAAACGGCCAAGAATACCTTGATTTTTATGGTGGTCACGCTGTGATTTCCATCGGTCACAACCATCCGCATTATGTTGGGAAAATGAAAAATCAATTGGATAAAATTAGTTTTTATTCCAATTCGGTTCAGAATAATTTACAAACCGAATTGGCTGATAAATTAGGAAAATTATCAGGTTACGACGATTATTCGTTGTTTTTATGCAATTCCGGAGCAGAAGCAAATGAAAATGCTTTGAAACTGGCTTCATTCCACAACGGAAAAAAGAAAGTGATTTATTTTTCCGAAGCTTTCCACGGCCGAACTTCCGCCGCTGTTGCTGTGACAGACAATCCGAAAATCGTCGCGCCAGTCAACGAATCTGAGAATTTTATCAAATGCGAATTCAATAATTTTGAAGAACTGGAAAATATTTTTGTCGAAAATGAGAACCAAATTTCAGCTGTGATTGTTGAAGGCATTCAGGGTGTTGGCGGAATTAATTTGTTGGAGAAAGATTTTATTTTAACGATTGAAAAACTTTGCAAAGAAAATAATGCGGTTTTGATTTTAGATGAAGTTCAGTCTGGTTACGGACGTTCCGGAAAATTCTTTGCGCATCAGGAATTTGACATCAAACCAGATTTAATCACGGTTGCGAAAGGAATGGGAAATGGCTTCCCGATTGGCGGTGTTCTGATTAGTCCAAAATTCAAGGCGAGTTACGGATTATTGGGAACTACATTTGGCGGAAATCATTTGGCTTGCGTGGCTGGAATTGCAGTTTTAGAAGTGATTGAGAAGGAAAATCTGATTGATAATTCAGAAAAAATCGGCGCGTACATCGAAGAGAAAATTAAAAATTTCCCTCACATCAAGAACATCAAAAGGCGCGGTCTGATGATTGGAATTGAGCTTGACCAAGCTTGCGCAGATGTCAGGAAAGAATTGCTGTTTGAACATTTTATTTTCACTGGAAATGCCAATGATAAGAATGTTCTTCGGATCTTACCGGCGCTCAATATTTCGGAAAAAGAATCCGATTTGTTCATCAATGCTTTAGAAAAAACTTTGAAAGCAATTGATGCGAAAATATTAGAATTAAAATAACGCAAAGGCGTAAGAAGTAAGTAATTGCAATGTTATAAGTCGCAAATTTTGACTGCTTTTTCATTTGCGACTTACAAGCATTGAATTAAAAATAAATTTTGCGCCTTTGCGATAAAAATAAAGAAAATGAAAAATTTCACTTCGGTTTACGATATAGATAATTTGCAAACTATCATTGCAAAAGCCTTAAAAATAAAAGAAAATCCATTAGGAAATCCAACCAAAGGAAATGGAAAAACGATTGGTTTGGTTTTCCTCAATTCAAGTCTTAGAACAAGATTGAGTTCCCAAATTGCGGCTCAAAATTTAGGATTAAATGTCCTAACGCTCAACGCCGCACAAGAAGCCTGGAATCTGGAATTCGCTGATGGAACGGTGATGAACGGCGACACGGTTGAACACATCAAAGACGCCATCGAGGTTCTGAATCAATATTGTGATATCATTGCTGTAAGATGTTTCGCAGGAATGAAAAGCAAAGAAGACGACGTGAACGAAAGTATTCTAAGTCAGTTTTTGAAACACGCCAAAGTTCCTGTGGTTTCTTTGGAATCTGCAACGCGTCATCCGTTGCAAAGTCTTGCTGATTGCATCACAATCACAGAAAATTGGACAGAAAACAGAAAGCCAAAAGTCGTTTTGACTTGGGCGCCTCACATCAAACCGATTGCGCAAGCTGTCGGAAATTCATTCACAGAATGGATGCAACAAATGGACGTTGATTTCGTGATTGCCAATCCGGAAGGTTATGATTTTGATAAAAATTTCACAAAAGATACGAAAGTAATTCACAATCAGGATGAAGCGTTGAAAGATGCAGATTTTGTGTACGTGAAAAACTGGTCGTCGTTTGAAGATTATACGGCGATGCCGAAAGTTGAAGAAAACTGGATGCTGACCAATGAAAAATTAGAATTGACAAACGATGCAAAAGTGATGCATTGCCTTCCAGTCCGTAGAAATCTTGAATTGAGTGACGAAGTGATGGATGGCGAAAACTCAATCATCTATCAACAAGCAAAAAACAGAATCTTTTCTGCTCAAGTGGTTTTTTCTGAAATTTTGGATGGATTAAATTAAAAATTAGAAATCTTTGATGAGTTTTACTTCTTTGCGAACTTAAAAAACATCGAATTAAAAAAACTTAGCGCTCTTTGCGTTAAAATAAAATGCAAAAACTACATATCATAAAAATCGGAGGCGCTTTAATCGATGACAAAAAATCATTGAAAGTTTTTCTCCAGCAGTTTTCTCAAATCGAAGGCGCCAAAATCCTGATTCACGGCGGTGGAAAGATTGCAGAAACTTTGGCGGAAAAACTGAAAATCACGCAGACGATGATTGATGGTCGCAGGATTACCAACAAGAAAACTTTGAAGCTCGTGACAATGGTTTACGCGGGAAGAATCAACAAAAATATTGTGGCAAAATTGCAGAGTTTCAATTGCAATGCGATGGGGTTTTCTGGTGCAGATGGGAATTTAATTCAAGCTGAAAAACGCCAGCATCCAACCATTAATTTTGGATTTGTTGGCGATATTAATGAAAAAAGTATCAATCAGGAATTGATTACAAATATGATAAATCTGGGCTTGGTTCCGGTGTTTTCTGCAATCACTCACGATAAAAAAGGAAATCTGTTAAACACCAACGCAGACACGATTGCCGGAACTATTGCTCAGGCTTTGTCAAAAAATTTCGAGACAGAATTGTTATTCTGCTTTGATAAAAACGGGGTTTTGGAAAATGTGGAAGACGAAAATTCAAATCTTAAAACCATTAATAAAAATGAATTTTCAGAATTAAAATCACAAGGAAAACTCCACAAAGGAATTTTGCCAAAACTAGAAAATGCTTTCAAGGCCAAAGAAAACGGCGTTCAGAAAGTGTCTTTGATTAACGAGAAAAAACTGTCAGACCAAATAAAACAAGGAAATGAAGGAACTAAAATCTGTCTTTAGTAGAGAAGAACTTGCGGAAAACGCCGTCAAATTATTGAAAAAACTCATTGCAACACCATCTATGAGCCGCGACGAATACAACGCTTCACTTATCATAGAAGGTTTTTTCAATGAGCATCAATTGACGGTCAACCGATTCAAAAATAACATCTGGGCAACCAACAAACATTTTGATGCCGGCAAACCATCGATTCTCCTCAACACGCACCACGACACAGTAAAACCAAACAAAGCATACACTTTGGACCCGTTCATTCCAGTGGAAAAAGACGGCAAATTATTCGGTTTGGGAAGCAACGATGCGGGCGCATCTTTGGTGGCGATGGCGCAAACGTTTCTTTATTTTTATGAAGCCGAAGATTTGTCGCACAATCTCGTCATAGCATTGACGGCGGAAGAAGAAATCTCAGGTCTTGACGGCATCGAAGCCTTGTTTCCACAACTTCCGAACGTAGAATTGGCAATCGTCGGAGAGCCTACAAAAATGAATCTCGCAATTGCAGAAAAAGGTTTGCTCGTCATCGATGGCGAAATGCTGGGAACACCTTCTCACGCCGCACATCCGAACGATGATAATGCGATTGTGAAATGTATGAAGGATTTGCAAAATATCCTCTATTTCAAATTCCCGAAAGTTTCAGATTATTTGGGCGAAGTGAAAGTGACTTTGTCAGTTCTCAACGCAGGAACGCAACATAATGTGGTTCCCGAAAAATGCAATTTCACATTGGATGTCCGTGTGACAGACGAATATACGAATCGCGAAGTTTTCGAAATCATCCAGTCGCAGATGAAATCAAAACTGACACCGAGGTCTTTCCGTCTCAATTCCTCAAAAATCGATGTCAACCATCCATTCGTTCAGGCTGGATTGGCGTTGGGCAGGACAACTTACGGTTCGCCGACTTCCTCGGACCAGGCGATTATTCCGTGCACATCGGTCAAGTTGGGACCCGGCGACAGCTTACGTTCCCACACCGCGGACGAATTTATTTACATCGACGAAATCCGAGAAGGCATCGATGTTTACATCAAAATATTAGAGAAAATATTGTAATAAATTTTAAAGATTTTGGCAGCTTTTCCGCCTTCCGCTCCCAATCTTTTTTGCTCACGATTTCAGTTTAAATAGAACTTGAGTACAAGCAAAAAAGGATTTCCGCTCAAGTCGGGCTGCAGATTCAGCATAAAACAAGAGAAGGTTATAAACACAAAGTTTGTCATTCCGTAGGAATCTAAACAGTCGAGATTCCTACGGAATGACAAAAACACTTGAAGATTATTTAATCTTGGCTGAGCGTCAGCGCCTTTGCGAACCTTAAAATATTTTCAATAAAAATCAAAAAATCTTTGCGCGCTTTGCGTTTAAAAATTATTAAAATGAAAAAAATCTGGCAAAAAGACAATACGACAAACAATGATTTGGTTACAAAATTCACGGTCGGGAAAGACCTGGATTTTGACGACAGATTGGCAAAATACGATGTGTTGGGCTCCATCGCCCACGCAAAAATGCTCGCAGAAGTTGGATTGATTCGACTGGATGAAGAGCAGGCAATTGTGGCAGTTTTGGAAGAAGTTCTTTCTGAAATCGAAAAAGAAACTTTCGAAATCGATAAAACTGCAGAAGACATCCATTCCCAAATCGAAAATATCCTCATCGAAAAATTGGGCGAAACTGGTAAGAAAATCCATACAGCAAGGTCAAGAAACGACCAGGTTTTGACAGATATCAAATTGTATCTAATTGACGAAATCAGAGAAATCACAGAACTGACCGATTCATTTTTTCAAATCCTGAAAGACAAAGCCAATCTTCATAAAGACGTTTTGTTGCCCGGTTACACGCATTTGCAAGTGGCGATGCCGTCATCATTCGGGTTGTGGTTTGGCGCATATGCGGAATCTTTGGTTGACGATTTGGAATTGCTGTTTGCAACAAAGAATATCATTAATAAAAATCCATTAGGCTCGGCCGCTGGCTACGGTTCGTCGTTCCCGATTGACAGAGAAAGTACGACTTACAAACTCGGTTTCAGAACATTGAATCATAATGTGGTTTACGCGCAAATGACACGTGGGAAATCAGAAAAATTATTGGCCAATTCATTGTCGGTTTTGGCTGGAACTTTAGGCAAATTCTCTTACGATGTTTGTCTTTATTTAAGTCAGAACTTTGATTTCATCAGCTTTCCGAAGGAATTTACGACTGGAAGCAGCATTATGCCACACAAAAAAAATCCGGATATTTTCGAATTGGTAAGAGCGAGATGCAACCGAATTCAGGCTTTGCCAAACGAATTGGTTTTGGTGACGAATAATTTGCCTTCAGGTTATCACAGAGATTTGCAATTGACGAAAGAAATCCTTTTCCCAGCCATCGATTCTTTGAAAGAATGTCTCGAAATCCTGATTTATACGCTTCCAAATATCGAAGTGAAAAATAATATTTTGGATGACGAAAAATACAAATATATCTTCAGCGTGGAGAAAATCAACGAAGAAGTGAAGAATGGAAAATCATTCCGAGATGCTTACATCCAAATCGGTCAGGAAATTGACAATAGCTTGTTTGAATATGACTATAAAGAGCTTAACCATTCTCATCAAGGCAGTTTGGGAAACCTTTGCCTCGACGAAATCGAATATCAATTCAATAAAATGAGAGATAAATTATTGGGTTGAAAAATATCGCAAAGGCGCAAGATTTAATTAAACTTGATGTTTTAAGCCGCAAAGTTTTAAGTTAATTGGAATGATGTAAATCGAAGGTTTTCTTTTGCGACTTTCAGCAGGACTACTTTTTAAACCTTTCGCGCCTTTGCGATTAAAAAACTTTAATCCAACTTAAATTTGGTTGATTTTTTCACTTCAGCCAAAACGATAGAACTGTGATATTGCCCGATGTGAGGACTGTTTGAAATCACATTCACAGCGAAGTTGTTGTAGGAATAAATGTCGTTTGCTAAGATTTTCAATTGATAATCATATTCGCCGGAAAGACTGATGATTTCCTGAACTTCATCATATTTTGAAATGTAATTTTCAAATTCTTTCAGTGTCGTTTGAGATTGTTCTTTGAGGCGGACATTACAGTAAACAACGATGTTGATTCCGAGTTTTTCACGGTTGAGTAGGGCGACATATTTTTCTACGACGCCGCTTTTTTCAAGGTTTTTGATACGCTCGTAGGTCGGCGTGAAAGTCAGTCCGATTTTTTCGGAAATTTCCTTTACCGATAGCGTAGAATCTTCCTGAAGAAGCGAGAGAATTAATTTGTCTTTTTTGTCCAAACTCATAATAATGTCAATTCTTTCAAAAGTAAAGAAAATATTTGACTGGAGAAATTTTAAGCGCAGAAGTTCATTGATTTATTACAAAAAAGTATGAATAAGATTTCATCATATCGAAATTATTGGTATCTTTGCACCCAATGAATCTGGTACAGAATTTAGCGACATTAGTGTTTGGCAAATTTGCCGACAACAACAATATTTTTTATATTTAACGAAGTCTTTTAGGCTTCGTTTTTTTTATTTAAAAATTTCAGATATGATTAAGCTTGCACGCGTCTCCACGGAGAGTATAGAGAAAATTTTACAGGAAGCACAGCAGTTTGCAGATGGTAAAGTCAGCAAAATTAAAGGTGATGTTTTCGCCGCGAACCTCTTTTTTGAGAATAGCACCAGAACCAAAACAAGTTTTGAAGTAGCTGAGAAGAAACTTGGACTTCATGTCATCGATTTTGAAGCTGATAAAAGCTCCATCGCAAAAGGTGAAACGATGCTTGATACGATTAAAACTCTGGAAGCTATCGGCGTGGAAGTGGCAGTTATCAGACATTCTGAAAAAAGATATTATGACCAGCTTCAGGATGCTAAATTAAGTATCGTAAATGCTGGCGACGGCGTTGGAAGTCATCCTTCACAGGCACTTTTGGACGCTTTGACCATTATTCAGGAATTCGGAAAGATTGAAGGTTTGAAAATTGGAATCGTCGGTGATGTGAAACACAGCCGGGTTGCAAACTCAGGCGCAGGATTGTTCAGGAGAATGGGCGCAAAAGTCTATTTCTCGGGACCAGAATTCTGGTTTGACGAAGGAATGTTGGTGAACGGAACTTATATGCAGTTCGATGATTTGGTAAAGGAAGTGGATGTTTTGATGTTGCTAAGAATCCAGCACGAGCGTCACGAGAGAACTTTCAACTTCAAGTCTGAAGATTATCTTAAGAAATTCGGTTTGACCAAGGAAAGAGAAAAGAAAATGAAACCAAACGCAATCATTATGCATCCGGCACCAATCAACAGAGGTGTGGAAATTGATTCCGAATTGGTAGAATGTGAAAGGTCCAGAATCTTCAAACAAATGCAGAACGGCGTTTTTGCAAGAATGGCGATCCTTAAATTTGACCTTGAGAATAAAGGATTCGAATTTGTCGACTCCAAAAATTAAAAATTAATTCACGCTTTTCGGGCGTGTTTTTTTTGAGTAAAAATTTAAAATAAGTCTTTGTACATCATACGTTTTACATTGTACAATAAAAATAAAAAATGAAAAAGAAATTAATATTAGAATCCGGAGAAGTATTCAATGGGGTAGGATTCGGAGCAGAACAGGAAACTGCTGGCGAAGTGGTTTTCAACACAGGAATGACGGGTTATCAGGAATTGATTTCCGACCCAAGTTATTGCGGACAAATCGTTTGTATGACGTATCCTTTAATCGGAAATTACGGCATCAACCGCGACGATTACGAAAGCATCGAACCAGCAATCAAAGGTTTGATTGTCAAAGAATTGTGCGATTTGCCTTCCAACTTCCGAACTCAAATGACTTTGGACGAACTTTTCAAAAAGAAAAATCTATCCGGAATCTCAGGAATTGACACCAGAAGACTGACGAGAATTCTTCGTAACAAAGGTGTTGTGAAAGGAAAAATCGTAAATGCAGAAACTGATGATAATCAAACGGTTGAAGAGCTTAAACAAACAACTTTCCCAATCAACCAGGTAGAATCTGTTTCCACAAAAACTTCGTATGCAAGTCCAGGAAGAGGCTTCAAAGTGGTGTTGGTAGATTTCGGTTCCAAATTGGGAATCATCCGCGAATTGTCTCAAAGAAATTGCGACATCATCGTGGTTTCACAGGACACGACAGCAGAAGAAATTTTATTGATGGACCCAGACGGCATAATGCTTTCCAACGGTCCTGGCGACCCGGAAGATGTGAAAGGTGCATCAGAATTGATTAATGGATTGCTTGGGAAAGTGCCGATTTTCGGGATTTGTTTAGGACATCAATTGATTGGTTTGGCTTGTGGCGCAAAAACTTACAAACTAAAATTCGGTCACAGAGGTGGCAATCATCCGGTTTTGGATTTAGAAAAAAATAAAGTGGCGATTACTTCCCAAAATCACGGTTACGCAATCGACCAGGAATCTTTGAAAGATACAGACTTAATCGAAACACACATCGCATTGAACGACAGAACCAACGAAGGTTTGAAGCACAAAATCCATCCTTGTTTCTCAGTTCAATACCACCCGGAAGCAAGTCCAGGCCCGGAAGATGCGAATTATCTATTTGATGATTTTATTGAATTAATGGAGGGTTTTAAGAAGAAAAATTAAATAGTATTTTCATTCGCTATAAATCTCAACGAAATAATGAAGCATTTATCAAATTATATATAATCAGTATTTTTCAAAGTTAATAACAACTATGAAAGCAGAAGAAAGAAAACTACAAGATATTTTTGCAAATCAAAATATTTATGAAATTCCAAATTATCAAAGACCATATTCTTGGAATCAAGATAATGTAAGTGATTTAATTAATGATGTTCTTGAAGCATTGGAAAATGGTGTTAAAGAATATTTTATTGGTTCAATAATTACAATTGATAAAAATAAAGAAGATAAACAGTTTGAAGTTGTAGATGGGCAACAAAGATTAACAACCTTAACTTTGATTTTTGCTGGTTTAAGAAACTTGATTACAAATGAATCTGCAAAATCGGAAATTCAAAAGAAAATTTTACCAATTAATCTTTTAACTGATGAACCAGAGCAACCTCGATTAATAGTTCGAAATCAAGATGAGAATTTTTTCTATGATTATATTTTACTAAATAAAAAATTTGATAAAAGTACTTCTTCATCTTTATCAGAAACTCAAAGTAGATTTTTAAATAATCTAGATACAATCGAAGCTTTATTATCTGGCTTTGATGAAGCATATTTGAAAAAATATGCAAACTATTTATTGCAAAATGTTTTTGTTGTTTTGGTTAAGACTGAGAGCTTCGAATCAGCGTATAGATTGTTTACTGTTTTGAATGCGAGAGGTTTAGCATTGTCTAATGCAGACTTGCTGAAAAATTTCTTGTTTGGAAAGTGCAAAAATCAAAATGAACAAGCAAGGATTGAAAAGTTGTGGAATGACCTTGAAGATTTAATAAAAATTAGAAACCTTGACTATTTTTTAAGTCATTATAGAACTGCTATTAAAGGTAATAAGGCTCAAAATGATTTATATAAGGAATATGAGGAATATTTTAAAAATAATCCAAATTTATCTGCTGAGGATTTTTGTAAAAAACTTATATCCTCTGCACAAAACTATGTAAAAATTAAAAATAATTTATTTGAAGAAAATAATTTAAGGAAAATAATTAATTCACTACAAAATGTTAGTTATGATGAATGGATTCCAACTTTATTATCATTTTTGGATAATCCTGTAAAAGATTACGAGTTTGTAGATTTTGCCCTTTTAATTGAAAAAATCACTTATCAGAATTGGATTAGAAGACTTGGAAGAGCTCAAAGAAACACGGTATATTATAATGTTATCAATCAAATAATTAAACATTCTAATAAAGAAGAAATTATAAATAAAATTTTAGAACACGCTAATAATGAAGAATTTTTCAGTATTCTAAATTCTAATTTGTATGGAATGTCTTATGCAAAAGGAGTTTTATTAAGATTAGAAAACTCAATACAAGACGATTCAGTTTTCAAAACATATTCAGGAGTAATTTCTATTGAGCACGTGCTACCTCAAAAAGCAAATTCAGAATATTGGACTAATAGATTTAATTCACAACAAATTTTTGAAAATGTTCACAAAATTGGAAATCTTGTTCTTTTGAGTGGTCGAAAAAATGCTCAAGCTCAAAATTACGATTTTGATAAGAAAAAAGATATTTACCTTAAAAATAGTGAAAAAGTTTCTTTTGACATTACAAAGGAAATATGCAATGAATCTGAGTGGAATTTAGAAGTTGTTTCCAAAAGACAAAACTATTTGATGGATTGTGCAAATAAAATTTGGTCAATTTAAAAACCTATATCTAATAAAAAAAATGAAAAGAACAGACATAAAAACAATTTTAGTAATCGGCTCAGGTCCCATCATCATTGGCCAGGCTGCGGAATTTGATTATTCGGGAACACAGGCTTGCCTTTCTTTGAGAGAGGAAGGTTACAGCGTGATTCTTATCAATTCCAATCCGGCAACGATAATGACGGACAAGGAGATTGCCGACAAAGTTTATATCGAACCGATTTCTCTGGAATTTGTTTCCAGAATTATCAGAAAAGAACGTCCGGATGCCTTGTTGCCAACTTTGGGTGGACAAACCGGACTTAATATGGCCGTGGAATTGCAGAAATCCGGAATCCTGGAAGAATGTAAGGTGGAAGTTCTAGGAACCAAATTAGACGCCATAAACCAAGCCGAAGACAGAGACCTTTTCCGCGAATTGATGCACGAATTGAACGAGCCGGTTCCAGATTCCGACATCGTAACAACCGTTGATGGCGCCGTAGCTTTTGCTGACAGAATCGGTTACCCGGTGATTGTTCGTCCCGCTTTTACGATGGGCGGAACAGGCGGTGGAATTGCTGCCACAGAAACTGAACTTCGTGAAATTGCAGAGTTGGGATTGAAATATTCTCCAGTAACACAATGTCTGATTGAGAAATCCATTGCAGGTTTCAAAGAAATCGAGTACGAAGTGATGCGTGACAAAAACGACAACGCCATCGTGGTTTGTAATATGGAAAACATCGACCCAGTTGGTGTTCACACCGGAGATTCCATTGTTGTGGCGCCTTCGCAAACGCTTTCTGACAGAGAATATCAGATGCTGAGAAATGCATCACTCAAAATCATCCGGGCTCTGGGAATCGAAGGTGGTTGCAACGTTCAGCTCGCTCTCGACCCACATTCTTACCAATATTATATCATCGAGGTAAATCCAAGAGTTTCGCGTTCATCGGCTTTGGCAAGTAAAGCAACTGGTTATCCGATTGCTAAAATTGCAGCTAAAATCGCCGTTGGATTGACATTGGACGAAATCAAAAATCCTGTCACCGGAACTTCGTACGCTTGTTTCGAGCCGGCTTTAGATTATGTCGTGACCAAGTTCCCAAGATTCCCTTTCGATAAGTTTGAAACGGCTGACAGAAGATTGTCAACGCAAATGAAAGCGACTGGAGAAGTAATGGCCATCGGAAGAAACTTCGAAGAGTCTTTGCACAAAGCCATCCGTTCTTTGGAAACCGGACTTCGCCATTTGGGATTGAAAACAAAACAGGCTTTAGCACTTACCGACGAGGAAATCGAAAGAAGAATAAGAGTTTGTGATGACGAGAGATTGTTCATCATCGGCGACGCTTTGCGAAGAGGTTATGATTGGGAACAAATTGTAGAATGGAGCAAAATCGATAAATTCTTCATCTGGAAAATCAAGAAGTTATTTGATTTCGAAAAGACAATTGCAGATAACAAATTCGATAAAGAAACGCTTATCGAAGCTAAGAAATTAGGTTTTGCCGACCTTAATATCGCTCATCTTTGGGAGACAACGCAGCGTGAAGTTTTCAATTTCAGAAAAGAAAACGGTGTGATGCCGGTTTACAAAATGGTTGATACTTGCGCCGCAGAATTTGAATCTGAAACACCTTATTTCTACGGAACTTACGAGGAGGAAAACGAAAGTGTGATTTCTGATAAAGAGAAAATCATCGTTCTAGGTTCAGGTCCAATCAGAATTGGGCAGGGTGTCGAGTTCGATTACGCGACGGTTCATTCGGTTTGGGCAATCCAGCAGATGGGTTACGAGGCGATTATCATCAATAATAATCCGGAGACTGTTTCTACAGATTTCTCGATTGCTGACAAATTATACTTCGAACCTTTAGCAGAAGAAGACGTGATGAACATCATAGAACTCGAAAAACCAAAAGGTGTTGTGGTTCAGTTTGGAGGACAAACAGCCATCAATTTAGCGGATAAATTAGCAGCACACGGCGTTCAAATCTTGGGAACTTCACTAGAAGACCTTGACAGAGCTGAGAACAGAGATAAATTTGAGAAAGCACTTCAGGAACTCGGGATTCCGCAACCATTGGGGAAAACTTCGACTTCAAAAGAAGAAGCGATTGTGATTGCCAACGAAATTGGTTATCCGGTTTTGGTTCGCCCGAGTTATGTTTTGGGTGGACGTGCGATGGAAATCGTTTACACCGAAAAAGAATTGGCGCATTATATGGAAAATGCAGTGGAAGCCAGCCCAGACCAGCCTGTTTTGATTGACCGATATTTGACTGGTCAGGAAGTGGAAGTGGATGCAATCTGCGATGGCGAAACGGTTGTCATTCCAGGAATTATGGAACACATCGAAAGAGCAGGTGTCCATTCCGGAGATTCAATCGCGGTTTATCCGCCACAACATTTGACGGAAACTCAAATCAAAACTTTAGAAGATTATACCATCAGATTAGCGACAGGATTGAATGTGATTGGATTAATGAATATTCAATACGTGATTTCCAAAGGTGAAGTTTTTGTGATAGAAGTGAATCCTCGTTCGTCCAGAACCGTTCCTTTCCTATCCAAAATCACGGATGTTCCTATGGCAAATCTTGCAACCAAAGCAATCCTCGGCGCAAAATTGAAAGACCTTGGTTACACTTCAGGATTGATTCCGAATAAGGAAGGCATCTTCGTGAAAGTTCCGGTTTTCTCTTTCAGCAAATTGACGAAAGTGGATATCCAATTAGGTCCAGAAATGAAATCTACTGGAGAAGTGATGGGGAAAGATTCAACCTTCGAAAAAGCCTTGTACAAAGGTTTGATCGGCGCTGGTAGAAAAGTGCCGACGCACGGTTCCATCTTGTTCACGGTTGCAGATCAGGACAAAGAAGAAGCGTCTGAAATTGCGAGAAGATTCCATACCATTGGTTTCAGAATTTGGGCTACGGAAGGGACAGCGAAGTATTTCGAGGAAAAAGGAATTCCAACTAAAATCGGTTACAAGATCGGAGAGGAAGATGTCAATTTGATCGATTTGATCCAAAAAGGAAAAGTCCAATACGTTGTCAATACGACGACGAAAGGAAAACAAGCCGAAAGAGATGGTTTCCAAATCAGAAGAATGAGCGTGGAAAACGGCGTTCCTTGTCTGACATCTATGGATACGGTCGAAGCGATTTTGAAAGTCATTGAGAGTATGACTTTTAAGATGGAAGCGATGTAGTTTTAGGATTAAATATAATAAATAAAGCGTT
>NZ_LSHB01000016.1 GCF_001643375.1 Chryseobacterium sp. FP211-J200 | reverse complement strand
GAAATTGCAGGCGGATTATTCGGTGACTTCCTTAATCCAACCTATATTTCTCAGGACGAAGATGAACTCTGGAAAAAGAAGCGAAAATTAAGAAGATAATTAAAAATTTAAAATAATAAATATGGAAAATGAAAATAAAGAATCTAAAAGTAACGGAATGGAACTTTTAGAAAACGTGATCAAATCAAATACGGAAAATATTGAACAAAATATCAAACTTCAGTTTGCCATTGAAGATCATACGACTCTATTGAATGACTTAAAGACATGCTTGGAAGACGGACAGTCGATCAATAATGAAACTGTGGTCTTTTTCAAATTAGTGCAAGCCAAAATAACTGAATTAATTGCCAGTATTCCTGCCCAGACAGAAATGGTTCTTTCAAAAGAAACTAAAGATTATTTGGAAGGTTTAGGGAAGGATATACGATGGAAGAAGAAATTTATTTGGAGCGGAATTGGAGTTTTTGTCTTTGCGATTTTTGTACTGATCGCCTCAATTAATTTCTCAACCAAATGGTACAAAGAAAGCATCAGAGCCAAAAGTGAACTACGCCAAGATATTTTAAATGAAATTGCTGATGACGGAAAAAAAATCTATGATAAAAATGAGATAATAATGTTGAGAGAAAATACTCAAGTTATGCAATTGTGGATTAAGAATAATCCTAAAAAAGCAGAGGACTTTCTGAGGTTTAAAGATGGATATAACGCGAGTAAGAAAAATTATTAAAAAATTATCAAGCAGTTGGAGGGTTAAGTTAATTTGGTAATTAGAAAAAAATGAGGTAATGTATTGTATCGACTATTTGAGTTCTTTGTGAATTACACCTCCAACTCCTTATAAGATAGTTTTTACTAAAAGTAAAACATAAATTAAAATTTATTACTTTTGTGAAGTGAAAATTTTGAGACTTCTATTAACATTTTATTTCATAGCACTGCTTATCATTCCTTGCAGTGATGTTGAAACGCAGCTTTTTGTAGGTCATCATAGTGAAATTTCCATAAGTGCCGAAAATTCCCAGCCGGGTAGTAATGATGGTACTTGTTCTCCTTTTTGCATGTGCAACTGTAGCCACGTAAGTGTCATTGCATTTAAGGCAGAGCCTTTGCTGGAAATTCCTTTGCAGGTTCAATTCTATTTTTCCAAAAAAATTCTTTTTCATAAGAATAACATTGCCTATCAGGTTTATGACCATATCTGGCAACCCCCTAAGATTTAATTTTTTTTGACAGTTTTTTAAAGATTTTGCCGTAAAGCAGTGTCTTTAATGGTTACGATTACTGTACTTTTTACAGGATTTTGTGGCTATGTTGAATTCGTAAGCAATTTCAATAAAATTAAAATTAAATGTTAGATAAAATCATAAAATTTAGCATCAACAACAAGATCGTCATAGGAATAATGACCTTGTTACTGATACTATGGGGTGTATGGAGCGCAAACCGATTGCCCATTGATGCTGTGCCCGATATCACCAACAATCAAGTGCAGATCATAACTGTCTGTCCAACACTTGCGGGTCAGGAAGTGGAACAGCTGGTCACTTTCCCCATTGAGCAAAGCATCGCCAATATACCAGATATTGAAGAGACTCGAAGTATCTCAAGATTCGGTCTTTCTGTCATTACCGTGGTATTTAAAGAAGATGTCGATATATATTTTGCACGCCAACTGATCAGTGAAAAATTAAAAGAAGCTTCAGAAGAAATTCCAAAAGGTGTTGGCACGCCAGAACTTGCTCCTGTGAGTACGGGCTTAGGAGATGTGTATCAGTATATTTTGCATCCGAAGAAAGGAAGTGAAAAAAAATATTCATCTAAGGAGCTCAGAACGATGCAGGACTGGATCGTCAGAAGACAACTGAACGGAACGCCGGGAGTTGCGGAGGTCAACAGTTTTGGAGGGGAACTGAAACAATATGAAGTGGCTGTCGATCCCAATCGGCTCCGAGCAATGGGGATCAGCATCACAGACCTTTTTACTGCATTGGAGAAAAATAATCAGAACACAGGAGGTGCTTTCATAGACAAAAAACCGAATGCTTATTTTATCCGTGGCATAGGTGTCGTAACTTCTCTCGAGGATATTAAAAATATAGCAGTCAAGAATGACAAAGGAAATGTCCCTATTTTCATTAAGGATGTAGCTGATGTTCGTATTGGAAGTGCAGTTCGTTACGGAGCTATGACATACAATGGTAATGTAGATGCTGTTGGCGGCATTGTAATGATGCTAAAAGGCTCCAACAGCAATGAAGTTGTAAACCTGATTAAGGATAAAATTCCTACGATCCAAAAATCTTTGCCGGATGATATTGTAATAGAACCATTTTTGGACAGGACAAATCTTGTTGGAAGAGCAATCAGCACAGTGGAAAAGAACCTGATTGAAGGTGCATTGATTGTTATTTTTGTTTTGGTCGTATTTTTAGGAAATCTAAGAGCGGGATTGATCGTTGCATCAGCTATTCCGTTATCGCTCCTTTTTGCATTAGGGATGATGAATGTTTTTGGGGTCAGTGCCAATTTGATGAGTTTAGGCGCAATCGACTTCGGATTGATTGTCGATGGAGCTGTCATCATTGTGGAAGCAACACTTCACCATTTAGGATTACGGAAATCTACTCAAAAACTGACGCAAACTGAAATGGATGAAGAAGTTTTTCTTTCTGCTTCAAAAATCAGAAATAGTGCGGCATTTGGCGAGATCATCATTCTGATCGTTTACATTCCTATTTTAACTTTGGTCGGTGTTGAAGGGAAAATGTTTACACCGATGGCAAAAACAGTAGGGTTTGCTATTTTGGGAGCTTTGATCCTATCGCTGACTTATATCCCGATGATGAGCGCATTATTTTTATCAAAAAAAATATCACGAAAGGAAACTTTTTCAGATAAGCTGATGAATAAACTACAGGGTGTCTATCAGCCATTACTAAAAAGAGCTATCAAAATCAAGGTTATAATTGTTTCCGTTACGGTACTTTTATTTGCAGTGAGCCTATTTTTATTCAGTCGAATGGGTGGCGAATTTATCCCACAGTTACAGGAAGGCGATTTTGCTTTTCATTGCATCTTGCCTCAAGGAAGCTCCCTGTCGCAAAGCATTGAGACTTCAATGCAGGCTTCTAGAATTATCAAAAAATTTGATGAGGTAAAAATGGTGGTGGGAAAAACAGGGGCTGCCGAAGTACCTACCGACCCAATGCCTTTTGAAGCTACAGATCTGATCATTGTTTTAAAGCCACAAAAAGAATGGAAAAGTGATAAATCTTATGATGAATTAGCGGACGAAATTTCAGAACAACTAGAATTGATTCCCGGTGTATTTTTCGAGAAAAACCAGCCTATACAAATGCGCTTTAATGAGCTGATGACTGGAATCCGTCAGGATGTGGCGGTGAAAATCTTTGGTGAAAATTTGGATTCCCTTGCAATTTACGCAGATAAGGTTGGCAAAGTCATTCAATTTGTTGATGGGGTTACTGCTCCACAAATTGAACGCATCAGCGGGCTGCCACAGATCAATGTAGAGTACGACCGTACAAGAATGGCAAACTATGGATTAAGTATTGAGGATGTTAACAATACTTTAAGTACAGCTTTTGCAGGAAAATCTGCTGGTCAGGTTTTTGAGAACGAAAGACGTTTTGATCTGGTAGTCAGACTCGACAGTCTTCACCGAACCAATATCGATGATGTCAATAATCTGATGATATCCACCAATACAGGAAACCAGATCCCACTTTCTCAAGTGGCTAATATCGGCTATAAACTCGGCCCGGCACAGATCAGTCGAGAAGAAGGGAAACGAAGAATAGTTGTAGGTTTTAATGTCAAAGGTCGGGATGTAGAAAGTGTAGTCGATGATATTCAAAGCAGACTTGAACAACAAATAAAGCTGCCCTCAGGATATTATTTCACCTACGGCGGACAGTTTGAGAATCTGCAGGCTGCAAGCAAGAGACTGCTGATTGCTGTTCCTGTGTCTTTACTTCTGATTTTTTTCTTACTGTATTTTACATTCCGCTCTTTCAAACAGGCTGCATTGATTTTCACGGCCATTCCAATGAGTGCCATCGGCGGGATCTTCGCTTTATTGATCAGAGATATGCCATTCAGTATCAGTGCCGGAATAGGTTTTATCGCATTGTTTGGCGTTGCTGTTCTCAACGGAATTGTCCTCATAGGAACATTTAATCAGCTGGAAAAAGAGGGCGAAACAAATCTTATGAAACGTGTCGTAGAAGGTACTAAAACTAGACTTCGGCCAGTTCTGATGACCGCAACAGTGGCTTCATTAGGATTTCTTCCAATGGCAATTTCGACAGGAGCTGGAGCAGAAGTTCAGAAACCTTTGGCAACGGTGGTAATAGGTGGCTTGATCACTGCGACGTTTCTAACGCTATTTGTTCTACCGATTCTTTACATCATTTTCAACAGTAACTTCAGAATTAAAAATATGAAGATGAAATCTTTGACAACAATTATCGTGTTAGGATTTCTACTTGTCGGACAAACATTGAATGCTCAAACAACAAAAACACTTTCTGTGGAACAGGCTACAGAAATGGCATTGAGCAATAGTTATTCAATAAAAACGAAAGAATTGGATATTAAAGTTTCCGAGGCCTTGAAACCGACCGCTAATGAACTTCCAAAAATGAATTTCAATGCACAGTTAGGTCAATACAGCAGTCCGAAGTTCGATCAGTCGTTTTCCATTTCGCAGAGCATCCCATTTCCGACTTTGTTTAAAGCCAGAAAAGACCTGATTGCAGAAGAGATTAAAGCTAAACAGATCAGTAAAGACATCACCGCCAACGAAGTTGCAAGGCAGGTCAGAACTTATTTTTACCAGATTGAATATCTGCACTACAACCAGACCAAACTGATGAAGCTCGACAGCCTTTATCAGGATTTTATCAGGATAGCCACTGTCAGATTCAATGCAGGTGACATCAAAAAAATTGAAATCAGTACAGCAGAAACTCAGAAAGGGGAGATCGGTCTATTGCTAAATCAGAATAAAATTTATCTTGATAATGCATACAAAAATCTGAAAGCACTATTAAATACAGACGATGATATAAAGGTTTTGTTTAAAGAAAATTATGAACCGATGAAAGCGGAATATGTTCTTGACAGTACAGCGATTTCCAGCCATCCAACCGTCAAAGCATTTTATCAGGAAATGGAAATTGCCGATAAAAATAAAAACGTAGAGCTATCGCAGGGCTTACCTGAGTTCAGTTTGGGTTACACGAACCAGTCGATCATAGGTTTTCATACACTCAATGGGCAGGAAAAATATTTTGATGCAGGAAAGCGATTTCACATTGCCAATCTTGGAATTTCAATTCCTTTGACTTTTGGAGCGACGAAAGCGAGAATCCAGTCTTTGGATTATCAGAGGCAAATGGCAGAATCGAACGCAAAACTCCAGCAAAGGCAATTGACAGTTCAACTTGAGAATGCCTTAGAGCAATATAAGCAGGATGTGCAGCAATATGAATATTATGTAGGTAAGGCTATTCCAAATGCAGAAAAAATTGTAAAAGCAGGTCAGCTCGGTTACAAAACCGGAGAAATCTCCTACGTCGAATATCTTTTCGCTCTGCAGACTGCAACCAATATTCAGCTAAAGTATCTGGAATCCATTCAACAGGTCAATCAGTCTGTAGTCATCATTAACTCTTTAATCAATAAATAATATGAAAAAAAATATCATCTATACTGCTTTCGTTTTTGTTATTCTTATGAGCTGTGAAAAGAAGGAGGCCAACACAGAATCGGAAAGCGAAATCAAAACTGAGCAGGCAGAAGAACACGGTGATGAGGTTCCACAGACCATAGCAAGCCTGTCTGAAGAACAGATTAAAGCGGTTGGCATCAATCTAGGAAAGATTGAGATGAAGGAATTGACTTCTACCATCAAAGCCAATGGAGCACTTAGAGTTCCGAACAATAATAAAGCGACCGTCACATCAATGTATGGTGGGATTATTAAAACTTTGAATGTACAGATCGGGGATTTTGTAAGAAGAGGACAGGTAATTGCCTCCATTTCAAATCCGGAATACATTCAGTTGCAAGAGCAATACCTGACCGTGAAAAGCAGGATTGCATTTGCAGAACAAGAATACAGGAGACAAAAGGAATTATTTGATAATGATGCCGGCGCAAAGAAGAACCTTCAGAGTTCAGATGCTGAACTGAAAACCCTCAGAACACAAAGATCATCTTTGCAGAGACAGCTTCAGATTATGGGCATCAATCCCGCCAATGTCAATAATGGAAATTTGCGATCCGGTTTAGTTATCACATCACCAATCAGTGGAACGATAAGTACTATTTCCTCACAAATTGGAAGTTACGTTGACATCTCATCGCCCGTTGCGGAAATTATAGATAATGGTTCCCTACATCTTGATTTGCAGGTTTTTGAAAAGGATCTGCCAAAAATGAAAGTGGGACAAATCGTTCATTTTAAATTAACAAATAATCCTGAAACCGAGTACGATGCCATAATCTACAGCATTGGTTCATCCTTTGAAAACGACAGCAAAACAATCTCCGTTCACTGTTCTGTAACAGGAAACAAATCCGGATTGATCGACGGAATGAATATCACAGGAATCGTAAGTCTCGATAAAAGTACCACGCCTGCGGTTCCCAATGAAGCCATTGTAGAAGCGGACAGCAAATATTTCATTTTTATCAAAACAGACAAAAAGGCTGAAGAGCATCAAGAAGAGGGAGAAGATGAACATTTAAATGAAAAGAAAATATCTAACAAAGAAGAAAAAATGACTAATTTCGAAAAGATAGAAGTTGTGAAAGGTTCTTCTGATATGGGTTACACGGCGATTACAGCTGTCAATGAAATTCCGGCAAATGCTGAAATAGTAGTAAAAGGCGCATTTTTTGTCAATGCTAAGCTAAGTAATTCAGGTGAACACGAAGATTAAATTTTTAAAATAACTGTAATGGAACACAAACATATTTACGACGAGGAAGGAAACCAGCTTTGTTGTACAGCGCAGGAAGGCAAAATTTACAAAGACGCAGGTGCCAAAAAATTGCTTAATAATGATAGCTGCTGCTCTACAGAGAATAATAAATCTGAAACGCACAGTGACGATGATGAACATGACCATAACGATGGTGAGAAAAATACATTTCAAATGTTTTTACCAGCAATTGTTTCTCTGGTTATACTTTTGATAGGGATCGTACTGGATAACTTTTTTCCGCAGGAGTGGTTTCAAGGCTGGGTACGGATCGTATGGTATGCGGTGGCTTATTTGCCTGTCGGTCTACCCGTTCTAAAAGAAGCGTATGAAAGCATCGCCAAAGGTGACGTGTTTTCGGAATTTTTTCTAATGGGCATTGCTACTATAGGTGCATTTGCAATCGGTGAATATCCGGAAGGGGTTGCTGTTATGCTTTTCTACAGTGTAGGAGAGGTTTTCCAGACACTTGCTGTTTCGAGAGCAAAGAATAATATCAAAGCATTGTTGGATCAGCGTCCTGATGAGGTGACCATTCTTGAAGGTAACCAACCAAAGATCATCCCTGCCAAACAGGCGAGAATTGGGGATATTGTACAGCTAAAATCAGGAGAGAAGCTGGCTCTGGACGGAGAGTTGGTAAGTGAATCCGCATCGTTCAATACCGCTGCATTAACTGGTGAGAGTAAGCCTGATACCAAAAACAAAGGTGAGAGTGTGCTTGCCGGAATGATCAATCTACAGACTATTGCTCAGGTAAAAGTGACAACTGCTTACGAAGACAGTAAGTTGAGCAAAATTCTGGAATTAGTACAAAATGCGACGGCTCAGAAGGCACCTACCGAACTTTTTATCCGAAAATTCGCAAGGATTTATACACCCATTGTCGTCGGACTCGCAGTACTGATATGCCTACTACCATATCTGTTCGTGGAAAATTATGTTTTCCGTGACTGGCTTTACAGAGCATTAGTGTTCTTAGTGATCTCTTGTCCTTGCGCTTTGGTTATTAGCATTCCTCTAGGTTATTTCGGCGGAATTGGCGCAGCTTCAAAGAACGGTATACTGTTTAAAGGAAGTAATTTTTTAGACATTATCGCCAATATTGAAAATGTGGTAATGGACAAGACCGGAACAATGACCGAGGGCGTCTTTAAAGTTCAGGAAGTTACTTTAAAATCTGAATTTAATAAAGATGAAATTCTGAAGATGGTAAATGCTTTAGAAAGCAAAAGTACCCATCCGGTCGCTACGGCAATCCATCAATATGTCGGCGAAATCGACCATTCTATACAATTAGAAAATACAGAAGAAATTCCTGGGCACGGATTGAAAGCCAATATCAACGGGAAAGATCTGCTTGTGGGAAATTTTAAATTGATGGATAAGTTCAATATCAAATATGATCTTGACCCTACGCAGATCGTTTATACAATAATTGCAATCGCATATGACGGAAAATTTGCAGGCTACATTACTATTGCAGACAGTATAAAAGCCGATGCACAGCTGAGCATTGATAAACTTAAAGCTTTAGGTGTAAAAACTACGATGTTAAGCGGAGACAAGAGCACTGTTGTACAATTTGTTGCAAATCAACTGGGAATAACTAACGCCTTCGGTGACCTGCTGCCGGAAGATAAGGTTAACAAAGTAAAAGAGATCAAATCACAAAATGAAACAGTTGCCTTTGTGGGAGACGGCGTCAATGATGCCCCTGTTGTTGCCTTGAGCGACGTAGGTATTGCAATGGGCGGATTGGGAAGTGATGCAACCATTGAGACCGCAGACGTAGTCATTCAAGACGATAAGCCAAGCAAGATACCGATGGCAATCAATATCGGAAAGCAAACCCGGAAGATTGTTTGGCAAAATATTTTTCTTGCTTTTGCTGTAAAAGCGATTGTACTGGTTTTGGGAGCTGGTGGATTAGCAACAATGTGGGAAGCAGTTTTTGCTGACGTAGGAGTTGCTCTATTAGCTATATTAAATGCTGTCAGAATTCAAAGAATGACTTTTTAATAATGCTATTTATAAGTATTTAAAAAACAGAGATGCTGTAAAAGTACATTTGTAATTCATATTTAAGGCTCAACTAGATGGTTGAGCCTTAAATATAAAAGTTATTACCCTGAAGTAATCCTTTAATTTATTAATGAGCGTTTGAAGTATTTTAAAACATAAGTAAAAAAAGAGCCCACGCCGTTGTATATACTCACTGAGTATTTAGTGAGTGTTCAACACCTCACCCTGCGGGTGTACAAGCACCCTCGTTATTTTTTCTATCCAATAATTAACTCAATACCGGCTTTTTCTGCTTTGTATTTTATTTTGGTCTGCAATTCATAATAACTCCAGTTGCGAAGCACAAATTCCTGTTCTCTTGCAATGCCTATTTTATCTTCCTGATTTTTAAGAATCAATGTGCCTGCCTGTTGCTGGATACAGAAATCGATAAGTTTACGGCTATAAAGGTGAAGCCGATGACTTACATATCTGCTTTCCAGATTCTCTGTCTTATACAATGCTTTCTGTTTGCGTTTAACTCCATTTCCTGAACGGGTATAGGCGATACCGTCTTGAATCCTTTTCTGACTTGCCTGAATAGCAAGCCTGCGATACAGGAACTCCTCTTTCGAGCCAATATTGATTCGCACATTGTTGGCCTTTACCACTATCGGGTGTTCCAAAGACAGGGAAGCCTCTGCAATGATTTCGGGTTTTAATTTATGTTCTTCTTTTTCAAATTCAAATACTGCAAGCCAATAGATCTTTCCGGCTTTCAGCTGGATCTGCGATGTGCAAAGCTTTATCTCTTCTCTTAAGAGGCGTTCCATTATCACTCGCTTATCAGAGTAGTAGTTTCCCAAATACGTTTTAACAGGAATAGCAAACATATTGAAGCTATATGCTTTCTTTTCGGGATCATACTTCATTTTGCTGATGCATTTGACCGGAAGCGGAATTGGAATATCTTTCTTAAAGTTTCGCAATGATTTTGTTCCCTGCCAATAGTCGGCTTTAGTTTTAGAGAAGGTTGATTGAATCGTATTGTTCAGGCTTCCCAGAATATCTGTAGGAATTTCTCCTTTGAAGCGATCAAAAACCATACGTGCAGTTGTGTGTGTTTTCGAACGGGTGAATATTCCCATTTTATCTTTGTTTTCATCAGCAAGTTTGTATTGGATATCTTCTGTGAGGTAAAAGAAATCTTTGATCATTTCCTGAACATACAGATGGGAAACAATAAAATTAGCAGCTCTGAAACAGCGGTTCTGATACCGGTAGAGTTTTTCCCACATCTCTTTTTGTTCATTTGCAGGAAGATCAATCAGTAGCTGAATTCTTCGGGTCAATGTCATCGTGGATTTTTCCATTTTAAAGAGGTATTTCAGAAGTGTTTTGATTTTGTAAATGTTGATATGCATACAGAAATTCCCGATGTACTTCCTTTTCAGGTAATTTGAGTTCTTGGGCAATAACTGCAAATGAAGATTTCTGCTCAAACCTTCTTTTCAAAATATCGAGTTGTTGACTACTGAGTTTTTCTGACTGCTTTTTATTATCGAGAGCTTTTCCCTTTGGCTGCTCAGAAGAACTTCTATTAAGAATTTTCCGAAGGTCATTTATAGCTCTGCTCACCTCATTGCTGATATCTTTCACACTGCTTCCCATTGCTTCTGCGATTGGTTTGTGCTGAAAGCCATATTCCAAGCAAAGTTCAATCAGGTGTTTTCTTTTGGGATCCAGAACGGGTAAAACCTTTTTAACTTCATCGAAATTTTTCTGATCGGATTCCTGACTGAGAAGATACTCTTTATCTTTTAGCGGGTCATAACCTGCAAGATAATCCTGATAATTCTCAAAACTGTCAAGAGAAGCCATTAAGCGGTTGAATTTATTTCTTGGAGCAGTAACATACGATATACAATCCCTTTTCATTACAAACCGTAAAAATCCTGTAATATGATCAGGCGTTTCAATGGTGTCGCGGTGCAGCCACAATTTGAGGAAGGTATCCTGAACAATAGTGTCCACTACAAAATCATCTTTAAGCACCTGCCATCCAACCCAAAAAAGAAGTCTTTTGTAACGCAGATGAAGATGTTCCAAAGCGGTCGGATTGCTTTTTTTTAGCAGTTCATACAACTGAAGATTGGTCAACTTTCGGGGCAAAGAGTTTGTTCTTTTCATAAACAGCGAATTTTAATTAAATTATTGCTGAAGGAATTGTTTAGATCTTTATATGAATTATCTGCAACATTCAAACATTATCTCACTACATATTGCCAAAAAGAATGCGTGGAACTCAACTTACCGACTGGTGGTACTGGCATACCGAGCAACGATAAGTGAGCCCTTGCCGAGGTCGTGGGCACATTTACTTAATAACTCGTTGCTTTTTGAAAAGTGCCAGTTTTCCAGTCGAGAATCTAAAGCAATAGCTTCTATATTTCTTTGACTATCACAAAATTACCTTTATAACTAATTTGTTCAAATATAAGAAATTTCCAATTTGTTACAAGAACTTGTAACAAAATTTGCAAATAAAATTACGCCCTTTGTATAAAATGTTAGCAAATGGATGTTTTAAAAGATGAAATACTAAAAAAATTTGGTGAACACGTTAAAGATTTAAGAATTAAATCAGGACTTACCCAAGACGAGGTTGTGCTAAATAGTAGTAAAATTACTAAAGGTACAGTAAGTGATATTGAAAATGGGAAAAGAAATTTTGCTTTTACTACTTTAATCGACTTAGCTAAAGGTTTAAATGTGTCTCCTAAAGATTTGCTGAACTTTAAAATTGACTAAAAAATTCTGAATAGTTGTAATTTCTCTAAAGGAAATTTTTAATTTTGACGAAAAGAGGATAGAAAAATTACTCTCGAACAATTTTTTAAACTATAAATGAATAAAATACCGATTATCATCGGTATTTTTTATTAGTGAAATTCTGGACTAAGTTCTTTCTTTATTTAGATTATCATGGTTTCATCACCGCATCACGCATTTGAAAAAGAAGAGTTAATCTAAAGTAAAGAAAGGAGGGATTGTTAATGATTGCTGTAAATTATAGCAACAAAATCCATCTCAAAAAGATGGATTTTGTTTTAACGTAAAATAAAGGTGTGCTAATATCTTTACATTACAGCATAACTCGCCGTAATTAGTAATTAATAATTAATCGAAATACCAAATCCCCATCCCATATCACTGTCATAATGTGTACGAATGCCCACATTTTTATTAATAATATATTTTAGTTCTGTCATATATTCCATATCGGTGTTGACCATAAAACCTGCTCTCAATCTTTTTGTAATGGGGATGTCTTCACGCATTAAGGAAAGACGTACAATACCATCGTGATAGACTTCCGCCTGAAAGTTTACTAGCATTGGCAAAGTGTACATCAAACCTAAACTTATGGCTCTACGTGTATCTTTTTCATTTTTCTGTCCAAATAAATTGGTTTCGTGTTCATCCATACCCATTTTACGATACCTCCAGTCAAAACCGATGAATGGCATAAACCATTGCATTTTACCAATATATCGTCCTAAATGAGTTTCTACTTCATAACCATGCATATCATTATAACCTAAACGCCATTCTGTACCTAAGCTCCATCTTGCATTCTGAAACATTGCATCACCATCATTTCCATTGGTAGCAAAATCGTTCTGAGCCATAAAGTGTGGCATATTGCTTTCTCTTTGCAACATATTATATGCTTGCCTTTTATCAGGCAAATTTGGATTTTGATAATCGTCAACTGCAAATACCCTATTCATTCCTGACATCATGTGATAAAGGATATGACAGTGGAAAAACCAATCTCCTTCTTCGTTTGCTAAAAACTCAATAGTGTCAGTTTCCATCGGCATTATATCTAAAACATTTTTAAGGGGAGATTTTTCACCTTTGCCATTAATAACTCTAAAATCGAAGCCGTGTAGGTGCATTGGATGTCTCATCATTGAGTTATTGTACATTGTGATGCGTAAAATTTCTCCTTTCTTAACAGGGATTTTATCAACTTCTGATAGGATTTTGTTATCCATACTCCACACATAGCGGTTCATATTTCCTGTAAGCGTAAATTTTAATTCTTTTACAGGTGCATCTTTAGGAAGTGAAGTACTATTCGGTGATTGTAACATTGCATAGTTAAGGGTTTTGATTTCTCCCAAAGCATTTGCATTATAACGGTTGGGATCATTTTCCATATTCATATTCATATTGTGTTGGCTATGGTCTTCTTTCTGCTTACTATCTCCTGTGATTTCAGGATACATTACTACGTTCATATCCATTTGGTTCAAGCTCATTTTCATTCCCATATCATCCAGATCTCCGTTCATCTTCATCATATCATTCATCATCTTCATCCCCTCAAAATATTTCAATCTAGGGAGCGGGGAAATTAACTGCTTTATGCCGTTGCCTACAAAATAACTTGCGGATTGTGTCCGGTCTTCGGTTGTAGCTAAAAATTCATAAGCAACACCATCTTCAGGAATTGTGACAACAATATCGTAAGTTTCGGAAACTGCAATGATTAATCTATCGACCTCTACTGGTTCTACATCATTACCATCATTGGCTACTACAGTAATTTTACCACCCGCATAACGCAACCAAAAGTAAGAAGATGCCCCACCATTTGATATTCGCAACCGCACTTTATCGCCTGCTTTCAGTGTTTTTCCATCAACTGTTTTTAAGTCGGTAGCATTATTTCCGTTGATTAATATTTTATCGTAATACACATCGCTAACATCCATTGCCAGCATACGTTTCCATTCGTTGGTTACTTTTGTTTTGAAATGACCTTCTTTGATAGCTTCTGCGTAAGATTGTGTAGCATTTTTTTTGATAGCCGCCCAATCATTGGCGTTGTGCAACATCCTGTTAATGTTATCAGGATTAAGGTTTGTCCACTCACTTAAAATGATGGGTTCGGTTGGCAAATCATCAATTCCTTCTCTAAAATTTTTATCATCCTCACGCTTTTTCATTACAAAACTGCCATACATACCGATCTGCTCCTGCAAACCCGAATGTGAGTGGTACCAATGCGTGCCATGTTGGATAATCGGAAAACGATAGGTATAAGTGTCGCCCGCCTTAATTGGCTTTTGTGTAAGCCAAGGCACACCATCCTCTTTATTGGGCAAGAACACACCATGCCAATGCAGTGATGTACTTTCTTTTAATTGGTTATGTACGACAATTTCGGCTGTATCGCCTTCAGTAAATGTCAACGTGGGCATAGGTATTTGACCATTTACGGCAATGGCTCTCTTTTCTTTACCTGCATAGTTTACTAGTGTATCTGTTACATATAATTCGTATCGAACTGTTTTTGGAGGTTTTGTGTTTACAATTCTTTTTACGGTTTGAGGCTTTTCTTTTGGCATAGACATATTGTTCATTTTGTCCACCTTTTTCGGCTGCTCTTTTGGAGGTATCTGCATTTCATCATTTTTTTTGTTTGATGACTGCTTTACCGTTTTAGCCTTTTCTTTTATCAATTTCATACCACACTTTGGGCAGTTGCCTGGTTTTGTGGCGTGGATTTCGGGATGCATCGAGCAAGTATAAGTTGCCTGTTGAACCTGTTCTTTTTTACTCATATCCATACCTTTCATATCCTGTGCTTGTGCAAAGGTGTACGTTGCAACGATGAATATTATTAATGTTATCTTTTTCATTTTTTATTTTTTTACTTTTAAAAAACTTGCATTGATTGCAACTACAACTGTGCTAACCGTCATTAAAACCGCACCTGCGGCTGGGCTTAACAATATGCCTTGCTTGTACAAAACACCTGCTGCCAAAGGCAATGAGATTACATTGTAACCCGTAGCCCAAATTAAATTCTGTATCATTTTACGATAGGTGGCTTTGCCAAATAAAATAAGATTTACAACATCCTTAGGGTTACTGTTTACTAAAACAATACCTGCGGTTTCGGCTGCAATATCACTACCGCTTCCAACTGCAATACCAACATCTGCAATTGCCAATGCTGGTGCATCGTTTACGCCATCACCTGTCATAGCTACGAATTCGCCATTGCTTTGCAGGTCTTTTATCTTTTCTAATTTTTGATGTGGTAATACTTCGGCAATAAAACTATCCATGCCCAACGTATCGCTTACACTTTTTGCTACCTTGTTATTATCACCGGTAAGTAAAATAGATTTGATATTATTTTCTTTCAAGGTCTTTATTGCTTCGGCAGCTTCAGGTCGAATTTCATCTGACAAAGCAATATAACCTGCCAACTCATTATTTACGATTACAAACACAACCGTTTCTGTGTCGTTGGCATTAAAGCCTTCGGGAATTGCTAAATTATTTTCTTTTAAATATCCCGGACTGACTATCAATATTTTTTCGCCTTCAACCATTGCTTCAACTCCTTTGCCTGTTATGGCATTAAAGTTTTCCGTTTCAGGAATGGTGATCGATAGGGCTTTTGCTTTTTGCAAAATGCCTGTTGCAATAGGATGTTCTGATTTTTGTTCTAATGCAGACGCAAGACGAATGATTTCATTTTCATTGAACTCTTTTTGCAGCGATACAATTTTTGACACTTCAAATCTTCCAACAGTTAATGTTCCTGTCTTGTCAAAAACGATAGTGGTTATTTTTCTTGAATTTTCAAACGCTGTACGATTTTTAATAAGTAAACCATTCTTAGCTGATAATGCTGTTGATTTTGCAACAACCAATGGTACTGCCAAACCCAAAGCATGAGGGCAGCAAATAACAATTACGGTTACCATTCTTTCCATTGCAAAGGCCAATGATTGGCCTGTGAGATACCAATATAAAAATGTGGCCACGCCTGTAACCAATGCAATGATGGTTAACCACCTTGCCGCTTTGTCTGCCAGTAGCTGCGTTTGTGATTTAGATTTTTGTGCATCATCAACCAACTTTATAACCTGCGATAAATAAGAGTCTTTTGCAGCATGAGAAACGGTAACCTTTATTGAGCCATTACCGTTGATCGCACCTGCAATTACTTTATCGCCTTTTACTTTTTGTACAGGTTTGCTCTCGCCTGTAAGCATACTTTCATTCAGATAACTTTCGCCTTCTAATATTATTCCATCTGCTGCTACTTTTTCACCCGGCTTTACTAAAATAATATCATTCTTTTTTAATGTGTCGGTCTTCACATCATGCACCATGTTTGGCATTACCATGTGTGCATCGGCTGGCATTAACTGCACCAATAATTCTAATTCTTTTGAAGCTCCTGCAACGGATTTCATTTCTATCCAATGCCCCAAAAGCATGATGAGGATTAGAGTTGCCAATTCCCAAAAAAAATCCATGCCCTGCAAACCAAATACAATTGCCACACTGTAGGTGTAGGCAACGGTAATTGCGAAACCAATTAAAAACATCATGCCAGGATTCTTTGCTTTTACTTCGTCAACTAATCCTTTTAAGAACGGAAATCCTCCATACAAAAATACCACTGTTGATAATGCAAACAGGATGTATTGCGAACCTCCAAATTGCCAATTAACACCTATCCAATGCTGTATCATTTCTGATAAAAGCATAATCGGGATAGTAAGTATTAGTACTATATAAAATCGCTTTTTAAAATCTGCAATCATCATGGCATGATGATTATGACCTGCCATCCCCATTGATGGGTTTGCTCCATGATTCATATTGCTCATGTCATGCCCTGCGTGGTCTTCTTTTTTTACTTCATGTTGATGTTCCATATAAATAATTTTATTTGCAACAATCTTTTTTGCGAATATAGATTGCTTTAAAAGTGCTGATTAATATTTTTTTGATTTTGTGCATTGCTTTCAATTTTCTGTTGAAAGGCTGTCTGCTTTTTTGTTCATCCAATTCATTAACAAACTTTTTTGCTCTTTTGAGAGCTGTGCATTTCTGTGCATTATTTTATAAGAACCTAAAGGCATTTCTTCGTCTTTAATTTGGTTTGCTATTGCTCTCAATTTACTTATTTGCCTTCGACTACTAAAACTGCCAAACTCACTAAAGTTTAATTGTTCCTTGCCGTTATCAATATGCTTTTTCATCAGCCACGCCATTGGTTGAATGTTGGAATACCAAACATTATTGGTATTGTTGCTATGACAATCGTAACAGGCATTTTGTAAGATGTTTTGCACATTTGGCGGAACGGTATAAACTTTCGAAAAATCGGCCGTGTAAACCTGCCCCTTATCTACATTAAGGGCAGGCTGATAAAACTGAATTGCAATAAAAATAAACAGCAGTATTGCCAATATTATCTTTAATACTTTCTTCATTTTAGAACTCTTTTTTTACAGAGCCACAGCTAAGCATCTTACTACCATAGTAGGGGTTTTTGATAGCTTTGGCTTCGCTAATCCAAACCGCACCTTTACTGTCATTGTACATCGGACAATAATCCTGATATAATTTTTGAGTAGTTCCAAACAGTGTAATAAGGTCGGAAACGTCTTTACTTAATGATGCTAAATGCTCTCTTTGATGGTCTATTTTGCCAGCATTGTCGCCAATGTGTTCTGCATTTTCCTTAGCATTTTCGAAAATATCCATAAACTCTTTATGCTTTTTGGCGGGTACGTTTTTCATATCCACCTTGCTTAAAGTGGCAAAAAGTTGTTTTCCTGCATTAGCAGCTGCTTTGTCATTGTCAGCAACGAGTGCATTTTTTAAAGCCAGATAATCCTTTACAATGGGTTCAATAGAGAAATTTTGTGCTTGCTCTTTTTTAGCAGATTTTTCCACCTTTTGAGATACTGTATCCCTTGAAGTAACGATAGCTGCTGTGTCACTTTGTGCTGATGATGACAAATCTTGAGTTTCAAGTACCGCTGTACTATTATTAGCTTGCTCGTTGTTTTTTTTTGAAGACTGATTGCACGAAACTGTTATTGTTGCAACCGTTGCCATTGCGATGATGGAGAAAAATATATTTTTCATTTTAATGCTATTTAATGTTATTAAAGAAATTTTTGTTGTTTACTTGTTTTCAAATTCTTTCAGCTTTCGCTTCATAAATTCGATTTCCTTTGCTTGTGTTTCCAGTATGTTCTTTTGTAGCTCAATTAATTCGGGGTCGGTAAGCTTTGCTTTTTCAGACATTAATAATGCGGCTGCGTGATGCGGTATCATCCCTTTTACAAATTCCTTATCGCCCACATTTATTTGCTCCCGAATACCAAACCAAGAAAAGATGCCAATCGCAAAGGAAACCGTTATGATTGCCCAGTTGATTTTTTTGTTTTCATACATTCCTTTCATTATCAATAGTTCTATGATCAACATTGCAGAAATCATCAGCAATGTCATATATAAATTATTGATGTTCAGGATAAGGTTCTGTAAGCCGTCAATCATAGCATACATAATGAAGTACATAGCTATGAACATAGCAACAGCCATTACAGTAAAGCGTTTGTACATTGCTAAAGAATGATTAGTATTATGCTTTTCATTCTTATGATTGTGTTGTATTTCGTGTTGGTTTTCCATACTTTCCATAACAATTGCGTTTTATTTGTTATTAATAGTTTCCTGTACGCTTCCGCAAGTAAGCATTTTGGAGCCGTAATACGGATTTTTAATTGCTTCTTCTTTGCTTAGCCAATTTGCTCCTTTACCATTATTGTACATTGGGCAATGCTGATAATAAACAGGTGTTTCTTGTTTTGAAACTTTGGCTAATTCGTACATATTATTAGCCAGTAAAGCGAAAATTTCTCTTTGTTTGGTAACATCTTTTGCTACTGCAATTTTTTCTGAATTAGCAGTTAAATCTTTCATTACTTTCATCCAAACGGTATGTTCTTCGTTGGAAAGTTTTGTCATTTCTACTGCTTTAATTGCTTTTATCAGTTCAGAAGCTTTTGCGGATGAAGTACCTGCGTCGGTTTTCACCAAAGCATCTTTCACAGAAAAATAATTATCGAAAACTGCTTTCAGTTGTGGTGCATTTTGGGTAGTTGTCATTTCTTTTGAGTTGTGGTTACCGTGTTCTGCTTTCATATCCATATTTGCAACTTCAACTTTTGCAACTGGTTTTAATTCTCTGTTGTATTGGCAGCATCCGGATAGTTTAGCATATACATCATCTGGAGCTAAAAATTTCTCGCTGTCGTACCCTGCTAAAGCAATACGTTTCAGTATTTCATCCTGGCTTGTTTTTTTATCATCGTATTTAAGTGTAGCCATTTTGGTGTCTTTATTCCATTCTACTGTGGCTACATTTTTTACGTTTCCTGCTTTTTCAATTGTGGTTTTACACATATCACAGTTACCATATATTTTTACGGTTTCTGTTTTTGCATTTTTGATTTGTGCAAAACTGTTTACTGCTGATAGTAATACGGTGATTACCATCAATATTTTTGATATTGACTTCATTTTGAAAATTTTAAAATTAATAAGATATATAAAAGGATTGCGAAAACCGGATTTAGTTCTCGACAAGACGTAACTGTGGCTAACAAGCCATAGTTTTATCCTATTTTAGGCGGTTGCCAAAAAGAATGGTAACCCGAAGAATAATAGGTTTGTTTGAAACCGAATTTTTGCGTTTTAATTTCTGCAAAGTGGTTTTCTGTTTTTATATCTACCAGTATAGGTAAACTTAATGAAGATGAAGAAGTGCTACATTTGCAAGAACTGTGTTTACACTTACCGTTGCAGTCGTGACCATCGTTGCACTTAGTACAGGACTGATTCTTACATCTGCTTTTATGTTCTGATTTTGAATATTGATCTTTAGAGCAACTTTTCTGTTCTGTATTAGCTGTTTTTTTTGCACAAGCATAGCTTAAGCTGGGAATTAGAAAAAAGCCCAAACATAGTAAGATAATAAAGCTGATATGTTTACTAAAAGTTTTCAACACAACAAAATTATGAAATTATTTCTTTTTGATAGTTATAATATGATTATTTTATTTAAGTAAATGCAATAAGAGAGCTAGATTTGTTATCATTGGCAAAGTATGATGGTAATTATTTGATAATTCTTAATAAAATAGAATTTAATATAGCACCTACACTAGCATCTTTAAAAATAAAACCCTGTAAATCAGTAATTTACAGGGTTTTAAGTGGAGTTGGAGGGACTATGTTTATTATTTGAAAATCAATTCATTAGGCAGCATTTGTTGTAATTTTTGTAGTAAATGAATTTCTTTTTAAAATCACCAAAATTCCTTTTAAGATTGTAATTTTAGTCATTAACAAAATAAAAGTTGTTTTTTGATGTACATTTTCTGCATTAGCTACATTATCTAATTTTCTGCCATTACTTTGTCTTTCTCAGTCTTAAATTCTTCTTGTGTGAGAATTCCTGAATCCAATAATTCCTTGAGTTTTTTTAATTTGTCATATTTATCGGTCGTCGACATTTTAACAGTGTCGTTTGTGGGAATCGTTTTTCTAAATTCCTCAGGCAATTCAAGTTCTCCCGTTCTTATCGCATTTTCAACATCAACTTCATATGCAATAATGTTTTTTAATACCACATAATAATTAAATCCCCTCTTTTTAGAGCCTCTTTCTTCTACTTTTTTGATGACGTATTTGAATCCAGAATTGTTTCTTGGAAGTGAATTAGCCTGGTTTGCTAAACCTTGGTAGCCAGTAGTCGAGGTATAATTAAAAAGTGATGCTGAATTTGTTCTTATGTACTTAAAATCCCCGTCCGGCATCGTACCAACACCTATTTTAACTTCTAGTTTTGGATACAATTTATAGCCAGATGTGGTGTATAATGTATCATTTTCGATTCTAGGCAGCGACTGTGCAAATGATAATGATGAAATAATGATTAACAGTAGTAATAAATTTTTCATTTTGGTTATTTTATTTCAAAGTAATAGATTTTATTCCAATATTTTTTACGGTTTCCCGTATAATTATTTTTTTTAATATTTTATATTGTAACTGCTTTGAAATTAGATTATTGAAGGATTTGAATTTGTACAAAACTCCATTGGGGAGATCAGAAATTTGCCGATATAGTCCGGAAGTAAGCAATGCTTTTATGCGAATAGGTTCCGCCACCTTTTCCTTTTTTTGATTTTATAATATGGTTTTTAACCGTATTTAAAATTTCTTTTGCGCAATCAATTGAAAGTGCATACTCAATCAAATGTTTTCTGCCAAATACCCGCTTCCATAAAATTGTGGAAACGCTCAAAATCTTGATTTTCGATAAATCCATACTTTTCGATTCGATTCTAATGTTTGCTCGCCAAAATTGTTGAGCAATTCACGGACGAGATTTCGTCCACGCTTAAATTCAAGGATTAACCATCGTGCGAATTCAATCGCTAAATCTTCATGCATCCAAGTGCCTGGATTATTTCCTCCTTTTGTAACCTTCACTAAATCAGTCAAAGTGCTTTTTCTCACTTTGCTTAACTCTTTTATAAATTGTTGAGATTGTTGGTTTTGTAAATAATCTACCGGCCTCTTTCCAAATGGCTTGGCCATTTCGGTAGCGTTAACATAAACTGTTTCACTTTCTTTTCTGAGCTGCGACTAACATTATTTCTATCAGCTTTTTAGCATTGTCAAATAGATTCCTCAATTTTGAGAGTCCTGAATTATATCAATTAAGATTTGTAATTTTAAATGTCATTTTTAGAAGTGCTTTTTCGCACTACTGAACATTAAATATAAATTATGATTACGAGAGAAGAATATTTGCAAGCCTTGGAAATTGTTAAACTATACAGAAAACAATGTCTGGAAGATATTGGTTTGTCGGATGATCTACTTAAAGGTATTGATCCTGATTCTTTATTTAGAGAAGTATCATCCAGAAAACTGTATCAAGCTTTGAAACATAGAGAGTTCTTTTCTTTGTCGGACGATTACACAGTTAGCGAAGTAGCTTCATTGGTTAATGATTATGGCATTAAGGAAATTCGGAAAAATAGAGGTTTTGGAGGTAAGTTAGGATTAGAATTGCAGTCTATTATTTCAGGAATGCAGCCTATTTGATTAATATATTTTTTCAAAATTTAAATAAATTTATCGGCAGATTTCCCCGATATTTTAATAAATGGGTTGGTGACTTTGAAGGAAACAAAACACCATATTTTATTTCAGAGAATAAAAAGTTCGTAAAATAGTATACTTTTGTCAAAACAAAAAGTCATAGTATGAAAGTAAAAGTTGTTTATTCGAGTTCTGCATCTGGAGTTGAAAATAAAATTAATGATTTTCTAAAAAGTCAAAAGCTTGAAATTATTGATATTAAATGGTCTATGTCGGAAAGTAAATATTCTGCGATGATTATGTATAAATAGTTTCAATGCATACAAGGGAATACGAAGAATACGAAAGATTAACAAAAGGCTTGGAGTTTGAATTCCGAGCTTTAACTTTTGATTTCCTACAACACTGTGAAAATATTATTGAAGGCTCAGAATACACCGATCTGCGTTATTTCTGCTTTCATTTCTACAATGATTCCCATCTTCAAAGTGAGTACGAAAGATTCGTTTCTTTCATTGAAAACCTATTCACGGAAATAGATAAAAAACTCTATCCGGATCTCAATAACGGTCTTTCTAATCTTCTAATCTACTTACGAGAACCAAAAGCAAAAGCCGACGATTTGGAATATAAAAACGCCAATATTAAATACTGGCGTGATATGGTTTTAGTTGATGAAGTATTGAGATGTAATACAACGTTTGGAAAATATTTACTCAACAATCACTAATGCTTCTTCGTGGAAGTCGCCAGATTTTAAGTCGGGTCCAACGAACCACACACAGAAGCGATAAAGGGGTCCAACTTTACTTAATCCGTTTACGGTCATAATGTAGTTACTATCAATATCAGATTTAAGTCTAACTAGGTCTCCAATTTTAATTTTCATTTTGTATTGTTTTAAAGTTGTTTCAAATATACGTCAAGTTTTGACGTTATATGGTTTCAAATTTGCAGGACTATTATCATAAATATTATTAATTAATATAACTCATTGTTGCAGATGTCAAAAATCTTTTTATATTTGCCCCAAAATAGCTATAAACCACCTTACTATGAAATGTTTAAAACAAATTAATTCTGGCAAAAAACCTTTGGCGTCAAGGCCTATAAGGAAGGGATGGACTACATTAGATAAAGCTAATGAAATTAGATTGTCTGATGTAAAAAGAATGATTATTTATACTCCAAATACTGGTAAGTCAAAACAAATTAGTGTTAGTTGGTAAAGCTATGAGTTCATTCTACGAATTTTATAATACAAGATATTGTCCGGCAAAAGTAGCCGGACATTTTATTAAGGATGAATACCACTTTTACTTTAAATCTACAAAATCTAAGTTACGATACTGTGTTGAGGGGATTTATCATGAAGAAAATTTTTTTGCTCTAAAATATTACTGTAAAACTCACAAACTTTCTAAAAATAGATATAGTATTCATACTAATACTTTTGAGGCAAACAAAATTATTGATTCTTGCCTACAAGCTATTCCTTTACTAATTGATATTTATCCAGATTGCTCTTTTGTTGCAGTGGGTGCAAGATCTATTAAAAGTGAAAGTGCAGAACCTGCTCAGAACAATAGAAGATACAAGATATATTGTCAAAAATTAATGAATTTTTTTGGCTCTAATAGTGATTACGTAATGATAATGTTACCTGATATTAGTGGAATGGCTCTCGTTTATGTTAAGGATCTCGAATTTAGTAGTCTTCGTACGAGAAGAAGGGCAATAAGACAGAGAATAGCGAAGATCAAAAAAGTTGTACATGATTGCTATGAGGATATACAAATTCTCGAAATTTAATAGATTAAACCAGCCTCCTACTTTTATTTATTAATGTGTTTGAAATTCCTGAAATAAAAAACCTCCCATTTCTGAGAGGTTTTATTTATTCTTTTCCTATTCTCATTTTTAAATTTTGCCCATTCCTCTTAAAATTCCTTTGTCTTTCATGCCCCAATAAATAAGCTCTAGATATTTATTATATCTTGTATTTATTTCAATTTGAGTAAGTTGTGTTAAGCTATTTCTAAGGACTAGGTTTGAATCTGAATGAACCTTCATTGCTTCACCTTGCATAATCCGTATAGCATTCATTTGACCTGCCAGTACGGATGCTGTTTCTTCTGTGATACCTTTGATGGCGCCAGTTAAATTGCTTGATGGATTATTTAATTCTCCGAAAATGTCTGAGTAGGCCTGAATGAATTGTTGCCCATTTGCCGCGGCTGCTTCATACAGTGCTTTGATTTCAGCAATCTCAGCAGGAGTAAGTCCATCGAAACTTCCTTCTCCGTTTTGATTAAAACCTGCGGACGATAGCATTTTTTTTAAAACTCCATCCATTTGGGATTCTAAAACTTTATTCAGTTGATTCCGGAGCATATTTTTAACAAGGTCATTAAAGGCATCGTTAATTGCATTTATCCCATCTTCTCCTTTGCCGAAAGCTTCCAGAAGGGCATCACCTAGTTGCGCGGCGGCGTCCGGAATATCGGTTTGTAGGACATCATTAATTATCCCTTCTTTTATTTCTTGAATCTTTCTGGCGTTATCCGCAAGCTGATTGTTCCATTCGTTTATCTTGTCCTGGTCCGACTTCTTCTTGTTACTTTCAGCTTTTTTCATTTCTTCAATCGCTTGTTGTTGCGCTTGGATATTTTTAATAAGATCACGCTGTCCTTCATATTTCATCGCACCATACGCTCGTTCCGCTGCAAACTCTAAGTCTTTATACTGCTCTTTTAAATTTTCAACTTCATCAGCCAGCCCTTTAATCATTTTCTCTCTTTTCTTATCGCCAGAAAAAAGCGAAAACAAACTAATTATAGCCTTAACAGCCATCATAACAATTTGAAGTATGGCAAGGACAACAGAGGCTATTTCTGCTGCTTTTATTCCATCTGAAGTAGCTTGGACGACTACTTCAATTTGTTGGACCATAACCATAGCGCCAGTTGCTATAGTTGAAATTGTATCAATAACTTCAGAACCGGTTTCTCCAATTATATCTTTGAATGGTTCTAGCGCATTAGTTGCATTTTTAATTTTACCGGCAACAGTTGTAATTTTACCAGATATGGCATCCCAACCTTCTGATTCTTCTACCGTTTCACCCAACTCACCAGAAAATTCTTCCAGATTCTTTCTGGCCATACTTAGCATTCCAGTAAATGGATTTAAGGTAAGTAGTTGCTGACGTGCTTGACGAAGGTTTCTCTTAACGGCTTCAAAATCCATTGGTGTCATTTTAGCCGCTAATTCTGGAGCTTTCTCATCGAGGATTCTTAGAAGATTTTCTATTTGATTTGCAGTGAGCGTATCTAAATTTTCATTCAATGTTTGCCAAATGCCAGAGGTTTGTAGTTCTTCAAGGGCAGCAGCGGAAGTAGCACTGTTTTGTTCTTTTGTAACTTTTGAAGTTAATTCCGCTTTTTTCTCCGGAGTTAGATTTTCATCCTCAAGTATCTGAATTCTTTGATCAGAAGCTATTTTCGCAATTTCATTTCTTTTATCTTCAAAGGACTGATGTTCAATCAAAAGATTTTGATATTGACGCTTTTGCTCATTAATTTCGTTTCGCTTCGAATCTTCTAATGATGCAAATTTCCCATTGCCTTTATCATCCGGATTAAGTTTATCTTGTTCGTTCTGAAGAAAAATTAACCTTTCCGATGCTGTTGATAAGTTTGAAAGAGAAAACTCAATATCACTATTAAACTTATCCAATGCTGACTGTTTACCCAGCATAGAATCGATGGCCTGAGTTGCCTGTGTATAAACTTCTTTTTCCTCAGATGTCAGTTTGCCTTTTTTAGATTTTTCGCTGAGACGCTGCTGTAAATTTACCAACTGGTCAAATTGAGACTGACCTTCTTTCAAAAGATCACCGTAAATATTATCAGCAATATTTTTTCCTAAAGATTCAACAGTAGAGTAGTATTGTTCCCAAAGCTTATTACTTTGGTCAAGTTGTTCCTGAATAGAAAGTATTTGGATTTTCTTTTCAGCTTCCGCAAGTTCGGTAGCGGCGGCAATCCTTTTGTTTTTTAATTCAGCAATTTGTTTGTCGCCGGTGGCTTTAGACAGGGCTTTATCGATATCTGCGATTCTTTTCTGAATTTCTCCAACAGAACCTGCTGGAAAGAATTCGTCAACTTTTTCTTTTTTCGTTTTACCTGGCTTCTTTGGATTAATCAGATTTTGATAATTCTCAATTTGCTTTTTATAGGAATTCCATTCTTTTGAGCCAACTACAGCTTTGCTTTTTAATTCTTCAAGTCGTGAAATCTCAGATTTATACCAAGCTTCAGAACCTTTGGACGGTGGAGCGGCAGCAATCTTGATTTTCGCTTTTTCCAATTCCTCAGCCGCCTTCTGAGTAGTTTTTACACTATTTTTGATATTCTTGTCAGCGGTTTTTAAATATTCGTCATTTGAATTTTTAGAAACACCTCCGATGCCAAAATAGTCACGTCCGAAATCATCCATAGCTTTATTGATTCCTCCGAAAGTTTGACCGTTGTATTTTGATTCGTTAGAATCTACTTCATCTTTGTTCTCTAAGTATTTTTTATAATTCTCTTGAGCTATCTGCATTTCTGCCGCCGCTCTTGCACGGAGCATCATCGCGTTTAAAAAAGATTCAGTTTGCTTTACTAATACGTTTTCAGCATCTGAGACGTTTTCCACCTCAGTACCGAGCTTCTGAAACTCTTCCTTATTATCTTTGATGAATTGTTCTTTCTTTTTCAGGTCGTTACCGAGAAGATTCCATTGGTATTGAAGTTTTTTATAGCTGGACACGGATTCTGCCGCGCCGTCTGCTGTCGCTTTTGCAAGTGCTGCCTCATTATCCTTAGCATCTTTGGTATTTTTAGAGAACAGGACCAAGGCTCCTATAACAGTCAGTAATGCTGTCGCCAAAAGAACATAGGGATTAGCTTTGGCAACTGCATTAAACACTCTTTGCGCTACCGTAGCGGCAATAGTGTTGGTGGTGGCTAGTCTTTCAGCTCTGGCTCTTGCCATAGCCTGCAAGGCCATCACAGATTGAATTATTCCGGATTCTCTTTGGAGTGAATTCTGAATTTGCTGAACACCAATTGCTATCGACATTGTGGATTGAAGTTTGACCATAATTTGATCAAGTCTTTCGTTGTCACCGGCTGCCATTGCTGCAAATCCCTGAAACGTTGCCATTGCTCCTGATGCCAATCCCAGAGTTTGCACAAGCGCATTAAGACCCGTATTGCCCCCGAGAGAATTCATTGTTGAATTTACTTCATCAATTGCATTTTGATAATCATCGGCTTTGTTTGATAATTCATCGTATTGTACAGAATCGCGTTTGCCGGCTGCCGCCAGCTCCTGCATTTCATTTTTGACTGCAGTTAGTTTTTGGCGAAGAGATTCGTGTGTTTCCTGGTTGGATTTGACATAAGATTCAAGTTCGATTAAGGCTTTTTTCTCAACTTCAATCTCTTTTGCGATCTCCGCAGCATCACCCATAAGATTAAGCTTTGCTTGTCCGGGTGCAATTTTGTCAATTGTTTTTTGAAGTTCTTTGTATTGATTTTCAAGCTCAAGAATAACTTCTTTCTGGATCTTGATATTTTCTTTTGTGGCACCAAAGGCATCATCAGCCTTCTGACCATATTGGTCCAAAAATTTGTTTAGTTTTTCTATGGAAATACTTGTTCCTTTCAAAAATTCAATTAATTCCTTTGAATCAACTGTGTATTTATATCCAATTTCTCCCCCGTTCATAATAGTTTTTTTTATGGTTTTTTAGTTTAAAATCAATACTACGAGGGAATAGTAATTGACTTATTTTTTTAGGTTGTTTTTTATTTCTTCAAAATGATTCTTAAAAACATTATCAAATTGTAAAGCTGGTCCACTGATTACACCAAATCCTTTAGATTCAACGTAAAGAGCGTAATCCATCCCAGCGACAAACACACAGACAAATCCAGAATCATTATCTCCAGCACTCAAGGATTTCGCGTAATCATCTCCCTGCTTAACGCCTTCTTCAGGTCCAGAAAAGCTTGATGCTACAAGTTGACTATTGTAATAAATATGATATCCAATTGAGTTTCTCAAAGCAGATGATTGATCCTTCCAATTTTTATTCATAAACTGCCCACTCTTGGCATATATGACCAATTCACGCATTGTTAATTCTAGCGCCTGCTGAATAGAGTAAAGCGTATCATTGATAATTTTTTGATGGTAATCATCGATGTTATTTTTAGTCCGTTTGAATCCCATCGTATTTATCATTTAATTTGTGACCTGATAGTATTCCGGATTTCAAACCTTTTTCGGTAGGTTTTCCTTCTTCATCCAATAAACCTTCTTTGATAAACATCTTGATTGTCTTGTCAAAATCCATCTGTACGAAATCAAAGAAATCCTTATTGAATTTTATTTGCTCATTGGAAATATTGTTAGCTTGTATTTTTTGAAAAAATTCATCTGTGAAATCAAAGAATTCTTGACTGTAATTATTTTCCATTTTTTTTAAATTTGTAATTATTGATTCTTACTTTCCTCAATTTTTGAATTCTGATGATTTTTTGCATCAAAAATCCGTTAATTTAAGTGCTTGATTTATAGTGTTTTAATTTTGAGCCACTACAATAAAATACTACAGAATTATGTAACTATTTATAAATCAGTAGTATTTTGTAGTCTGATTTGGACTTTAACCATTAGATCATATTATACAATAGCTCTGTTTTTTGCAGGTTAAAATCTCTATCATACTGGAATAGATGGGTTATATGTAGAGTCCCTCCTTTTTCTTTAGCCATCTTAAAGATAGCATTTACCGCTTCGAATGCAGTGTTGTGCAAATCATAAGCTTCCTTTGCTCTTTCTGTTTCGAGAGAAACTTCAAACTTTGATCTTATAGTCTCGAATGATTCTTCTCTCACTGTGATAATTCCCTTTTGTACAGTAAAGAAATCCGCAGAATTAATCCCATTATTATAAATAAAGTCATTAGAAACAATTTTGCTAATTGCCTTGAGTACTTCGGTTCTCGCTTCGGTTCTGAACTTTAATGGTCTTATCTCTGGGTATAAAGAATCGCAAAATTTTTCAATATTCTTTTTGTAGATAAAAAGATTGTTTAATTGAGCATCAGAGAAATTAATCTCGAACTCATTTTTGAGATCTATAATCTCCCCATTTAATTGTGCTGCTGCTTCTCTGATTTTCTCACATTCTGCATTGTATGCAGCCTCGTTAAAGTTTAAAATAATTCTTTCCATTTTAATAATTTTCTTCTAGGTGTTTAAGATGTTCTTTCATTTCCTCAGGTGTGAGTACACGCGCTTTTATTTTGTGAGTCACTTCTTGCGGCGCCTCGCCAAACATATAATTTCGAAAATCAGCAAGAGCTTTGCTTCGGGTGTTTTTATCATTCAATTCAGTAATGATCAATCGAAGAGCGAAAGGTGTTTTTTTATCAGTTGCAATTCGTTTTAATTCCGCCTCGGTTGCGTTGAAAATTAAAGTGTAAGTTTCGATCAGTTCGTTCTTTTTCAATGGCTGGATGCCTTTCTTCTTCAAAGCTTCATTGATGATTGAGAAAGATTTCCTATTTGCTCCTGACCGGTTTATGTTCTGGGGATTGTTCTGAAATCCTCCCGTACCGGTTAAATTTTTTTCTCTCATTCCTGACCAGTTTTAAAGTTTCTTACCTACCAAGGAATCGTTTCCTTGGATGTAGTTGTTTATAGCACGGTCCAACGCAGATTGACCTTTTTCGAAAAACTCATTTCCATCATTCTTCCATTGGTCTTTGGCTCTGTTCTGTTCATCCTTAAAATCATCGGTTACCGGATCCTTTTCTAGTAATTTCGGATCAGATTTTAAGGATAATTGATTGATTTTCTCCTGTAGCGGTCTCATTGCTTTTTCGATCTCTTTTTTAATTTCGTCTGTTGTCATTTTATGGTTGTTTTTATTTATTTATCGGTTGCTTCTCGGTTGCTTTGTTTTTTAGTATGGTGTCGAATCATTAAGAAAGTATCTCCCCAGACCCGTAACATCTATTATATTCTTTAATCTCATTATATTGAGCAAATCTTTCGATTGAATTGCATCAAGTTTTTCAATTTCGATTAATTTTCTAATCATAATACTCTCTTCTACACTGTCCTGCTCAGGAATTATTTTTTTCGCAAGATCTTTAAGGACGTCATCCGGAAAAATTGCATATTCCAGGACCACTTTTAAATTATCGGAATTTCCGACTTTGTCAATTGAATTTGTAACTAATTGATTTTCAGAATTACCATTTATAGTGGTAATTGCTCTTTTTTCCGCAAAGTGGTTTTCACTCACTTTGGCTTCTAATTCGTCCAAAACTGCATCTGCAAGATCATATCCTTTAGGTTTTCCATCTAAAACTTTACTGATGGTGATATTGAATCCCATATCATTAAGACGCACACTTACTTCGGTCCAGAAAGCTTCCCCAGCATCGGGGAAGGCCATAATTTTTTTTCCTTTAATTGGTTCTAGGAATTCATAATTAAAGTTTCCTTTTCCACCAGTCGCAAGCCATAAATAAGATTCATCGACTATACTCATTACTATTGCTGTTTTCTCGCTTTCTACAAGCGCAATGGGCTTTTTATTACCGGGCAATAAGTGAGAACCAAATAAGCATTGTTTGTGGTTAAAATCTTTCATTTTTAGAATGGTGTGGATGTTTGTAAAATGATTGAATGGTTCTTTTACTCTTTTACCAGTCTCAGGATCATACAGCATTACTTTTCCGTATCTTACTCGTTGCAGATTATCTATTTGCCAAAAAACTGTTGCACCTGTCCAATGTTTTGCGCTTCCTACTTTTAATAGATTTACTTTTTCATCAACTGAGTCAGAATCAAACTTTGACTTTAGAAATTTAATTAAATTATTGTTTTCGTTTTTTGATGACTTTTTAACAAATTCTATCGGGTGGTAATCAATCGGTTTCGGAGGTATTAAATTTGGTGTGAATGGTATTTTTTCCGAACAATCAAAAAACTTAGCACAAGAATGGCAGAAACCCTGTTCAGGATTCTCTTTGCTGGGTGCAAATTTTCCATCTTTATTGCTCTTACCACAAGGACAAAAGGGCGCTGTTTGTGTTCTGTTTCTGACGAATTTCGTTTCCATTACTTAATATATTTTTGTAATAAAAAAGGTTTTTATTGACCTACATTTACTTCATCAGCTACATAGACAACATTTCCTAATGATAATCTTTGAGTTTCAAATCCTACCATTCTAAGGCGTTCAACAAAAGTTTTCATTGATAAAGATCTATTTCCGTTTTCTTCTGAAAATTCTTTGAATGATTTATAGAGATCTTTTAAGGGTATTGGCTTTGTTCCAGGTTTTATGTCTTGATCAATCATAAACATCTGCACCGGATCTGATTGTGTCCGATATTCGTTTAATGTCTCCTTTATTTCTTCTGAAGGCGTAAATTCTTTATTTCGTAAAAGAGTGGTGAGGCCCAATAAGGCCCAATTCAAAACGCCTGACAGTTCACTATTGATGATTTTTCGAGATAATTCTGGGTCTTGATTTTCCTCGGAAATTGTTTTATCAAAATGAATAATTAGAAATCTTCTAAAAAAAGCATTCGTTTGTTCACCTATCAAAAATCCGTTGGTGTTAAACATCAATTTAGCATAATTCTTAATTGTAACTGGTTCGCAATAAGGGCTGCGAGCCTCTATTGGTTCACCGCTCGCAAGCTGTTTAAAAATAGCTGCCTCAATATTGTTGTTGATTTCACTAGAATAATTAAGAAGTTTGTTTGCAATCTTAGCTCGGTAGTAACCGTTTTCATTTGTTAAGGACGATAGAGAAAAATTACTTACGTTGTGGTCCCCAAGTAAAGCAGTCACGATATCGAAAAATACAGACTTTCCATTTGCACCGGTTCCATAACAGAGTAGAACTTTTTCTAACTTTAGTCCGTTTCCGTGTCTCATAAAGATATAGCCTAAATACTCGCTAATTACTTTCTGTTTCTCAATGCTTAATACTTCATTCAGGAAGTTATTAAATATTGGCGCGGTTGCTTCTGGGTCATAGTTAAATGGTAGAACATATGTTAAAAAATCCCTTGGTAAATGGTCGCGCAAATTGACCCCATATTGAGATATTTCGAGAGTTCCATTTTGGAGATTGATAAGTACAGATTCTGTTTTTGTTTCCGGTTTTGGAAGGTGAGCAACTGAAAAAAACTGTTTTACCATTTTACTTCGAAAATCGAAATATGATGCATCGTATTTTGGTACTCCCAGAGTTTTTGCACAATCTCCTAAAAATCTTTCCAATTCATTATCCTCTAAGCTTTGCCAGTAAACACCATTGTAGGTATATACTATGTTGTTGTGTAAGCAAAAATCTAATTTCAGATTTTCAGCTAACTGCAGAGTTTTCTCAATCGCTATTACGATGTAGTTTTTCTGCTGCAGTTTTAGTTTAGAAATCTTTTCCGCAATCTTAGTCTTTTCTTCTTCATCAGCATTTTGGTGTTTTTCTCTGAGCTCAATAACAACTGGGAAGACTTCCGCGACGAAATCCGCGGGCTTTAGGTTTTTAATTATTTCAGATAAAATCTGATTTTGATTTAGGCTTTGATCCTTGACCGTTTCTCTTTTAGGTCTTATTTCGTCAACAATTCCCATATCTTAATTTTTATTGTTAAGAGGAATTAAAGCTTCCATTATTTCGGAATATTTGAAATATCGGCGCCCTTCTAAACCGTGTGCTTGTATTATGCCTTCTTTTTCCCACTTCCATAGAGTAGTCCGGTTGATATCCAGTAGCGCACACGCTTCTTTATTGGTTAGAAGTTCTTTCTGAGGAACTGAGCTAACGGACTGGAATTTCGATCCAAAATCAGAAAGTAACTTTTCAATTTTTTGTTGAGATTCCAGAATGTTGGAAACGATTGCAGGGACCTGTTCTAATGTAGGTTTCATAGGTTCGGTTTTAAAATTGTTTAAATCCTTCCTAAGCTTGCAGAAAATTTGTAATTTTGGAGAGTCTGATTTGGAGGTTCGAATATTCAAATCAGTATAATTGAGGGAATTATCTCTTTTTTCTGCCTGGCTTCGGTCAGGTTTTTTGTTTTACTTAATACAAAGGTATAAATGATTGTTTCTTTATTTGTGTGAAAAGTGTGACAGCACACCTTTTTCGATTTCTATATAAATTTTGTATTTGTTATGGGTAATATCTTTTTTTATGTCATCAATAAAGCTGCATCCTTCTTCATAATCTCTGAGGTGCTCATATACCTTATTGATGTTCCTGTTTCCGTAGATTGAAGCTAAGACCGGTTTTAATGGCATTCCTTCTTTGATAACTCCTTGGTCGATCAACACGAAAATTAAGATAGCCTTCCGGATTTGCGAGAAATTTTGACTTTCAATGAATTTAGCGTATCCTAAGAAACTTTCGATTGTCCTTTCGTCGTAGTCATGTATTGTAAAGTCACAAAAGTTATATTCTTTTTCAATTATTTCCTTCGGATAGATACCTAAAAGGGCATTTGATAAAATATTTATTCTCCTGTCGATTTCTGCTTGAGGTAATCTGGTTTTAATCACATCATTTTGAAATAAGGATTTGGTCACTTCCTGATCTTTTGCAATTGCGAATAATGGAACGGTTTGCTCAGTAATATAATTTATTATTGAGCGCTGGTTGCCGGCTTTTAATTCTAAGATATTGCGCTTAATATTTTCGACATAGTAATAGAATGATAATTCTTCTCTCGAATAATTTATCTCCTTTGCAATTTCAATGATTTGCCTATCCAAGTTCGACAAAATTGTATTTTCAAAATCCGTTGATTCAGTTACAACATTTTTAAATCGATCCGGCAAGCCAGTTTTTAGGTAATCCATAATTATCAATTTTTACTCGAAATGTAGCTAATGTAGAAAATGTAGGCTGAAAAACAACTTTTATTTTGTTATTCACAGCTGAAATTTCAGCCATTCCCACCTTCAACCATTTCCATAAAAACACGAATTTGTGTTTTTATGATACCTCAAATTTGAGGAGTCAACAAATCTTTGTAGTAATCGGCTGAAATCTCAGCCGATTCCATAAAAGCGTGAATTGTCGTTTTTATACTTCCTCAAACTGAGGTAGGTCGGCTCAATTTTGAGCATACCCATTAAAATGTACAGTTGCACTTTTATCATCTGCACAGCTTTGTGCGGATCTATCAGTCTTCCTCCCGCTTTCATACAATTGTGAAAACGCTCAAATCTTTAACTTCGTTGCTCTCGACAAACTTGTCGAACCCTTTATAGTTAATATTTTTTAATTTCCAAAAGGCTAATCTGCCCTTTGAAATACGTCTGTCCAATTGTGGACAGATCTAAAATTTGAGGTTTACCACAATTTTATGGTAAACCATCAGACTATTATTTTCGTTTTATGAGCGACATAGTGTTTTTCTATGTCGCCTGATTTACAGTGTTTTGGCGAGTATAAAAACACCTTGTCCAATTGTGGACAACCCTTGTTTGCTGTAGGCCTACTATAATGTGGTTTTTGGCCGTATTTAAAAGGTGAGTTTGAATCACATTATAAAACCATTCATTTCGCGAGGGATTTTCTGATTTTTGATTTTATCTTGTGTTCATTCTCTTTATACAGTTGCTGCAGCTTGTCTTTATCAATCAAGATTTGCCTGCCTGCCTGATACAATGCTCCATCTATATATCCTGTGTTTTTTATCCGCTGTGCTGTCGTATTACAGCAGTTGAGGATCTTTGCAATTCCAGCAATTCCGTAGAATTCTTCTTTTTGCTTTGGCGGTTCCAGCTGACTGACTTGTTGCCGAAGATCTCGAACTTCCTGCAGGAGTAGCGCCAAAGCTTCTGGCAGATTATTATGAGTGATTTCCATTACGCAGGGCAGTATTTATTACTGTATCTGGATGCAATATTTTCTCCTGGATAAATTGCTTTTCTTAGTTTGTTTACATCGATTACAATATTACTAAAATGATCAATTTCCTTTTTTGCAATACGTAACATTGAAGCCATCTGAGAAGCCTTTCTGTAAATTGCTTCTTCACATAATGGTTCATCCAAATATTCATTCTCGGAAATATCCACTGCATTATCTTCAATCACAGATAAAAGATTATCGATATTATAAATTAATTCCTCGCTATACTTGTTTTCAATCTCGTCAAAATGTTTTGCCGGAGAATGTTGTAAGGGATATGAAATAATTTCTTTGATTGATAAAATTCTATCAAGAGAGACATTGTATAGGTCCTTATTTGTAAGGCAGTCATAAACAAGGTGTCCTTTCTCTTTATTAATGCTATAAGGAACCATTCTAACGATACCAATACCGGAAATTTCCATCAGATATTGATTTCCTTTATTAAATTTTAAATCATCCAGGAGTACATTTGAGTCTATATACACGTAGCATCCTTCCTCTGTTTCCCAGAGCATTTTTTTAACATTTGTTTTCATATTGTTTTGTTTTAAAATATTATTGATTGATTTTTGTTTCTATTCAAACCCAGCATCCCTGAATTTTGCTTTGGTGATTTCAGCTCTTTCAAGGGAATTGAGTCGATTGTAAACTTCTACCATCTTATCGCGTGTGTGTCCAGTTATTTTCCTGATCGAATCCAGATCTACATTGTTAATGAATAATGAAACGAATGTCCTCCGGCCAACGTGACTTGTGATCACTTCATTCTTTGGAAAAAAGCCTACAATTTTCCTGTACACCGTTTTGCCATTGACTATGACCGGCTGTCTATATTTTGGAGCGAAAACCATATCTGTTATTTTTGCTTCCTTGCATACAAGCTTTATATAATCATTGTACTTCTGATCACTAATTTTCCTAGGAAAGTTCCCATCCCTTTTGTTAAGGATGCTTTCAACTTCTTGAAATAAAGGAATCGTTATTTTAGAACCTGTCTTTTCTTGGATGATTGGAAGAAACTTACTTCCTTTTTCGTCAGTGATAATTTTATCAAAAGTGAATTCCATTAAATCAGATACTCGCTGCGCGGTCCAACAGCTAATCAAGAGCCAATCTCTGGCGTTGTCAAGGTAATTGTTATCAAACACAACTAATCTTATTGCTTCCAATTCTTCCCACGTTAAATAAGGATCATCTGCCAGGTCTTTTGCTAAGTCAGGGAAATCCTTTGTCAGTTCCCACCATTCCGGATCATCAGACACATTGATTTTCTTTCTCTTTGCATATTTCCAGAAGTCTTTAACATTTCCGATAGTTTTTCTGATATACGACCTTTGATAATTGTTTTTGTCAAGATAACTCCCAAAATCTTTTTTGAATCGATCATCAATATCCTGCATTCTTAATTTAGGATTAAACCCAGACACTAGATTTCTGGTTCTTTTATAAACTTTCTTCGTGCTTTCTGTTATCCCGATATTCATATCGCAATAATAATCTACGAAACTTTTAAAATCAGTCGGGATTTCGTTCGTTTTATTTTGTCCGGTGAAGAATTCTACAAGCTTTGTTTCAGTCAATCGATTGTTATCCAGTAGAGAATTGAAGTAGCTGATAAAATCCTGCTCAAAATCAGAGAATTTTTTATTAAAGTCAGCAATTGCATTCTGGCGCTGTATTTTAATTGGCGCGCTATTCTTAAGCTGACTTTCGACTTCATTTAGTTTCATTCTTTTCTGAACTTTATCCCAGCTATTAACATCGACCTTAAAATCTGTTGGCCGGATAACTTTTAGATCGGAACCGTGCGTTATGGAGATATAAATTTTCTTTACATCCTTTGTACCTCTGAGAAAAAAACTGTAAGCCATTTTTTGTAGTAATTGTTCTACTACAAATGTAAAATAAAAATTGAATTGTAGTAATGTTTGTGCAAATTTCTTTAAACAACAAGAAATATCAAACAACACTAAACTACTATATTGGTGCTGATTAACAGACAGTTAATGTTGTTTTTAAAATGAAAATTAAATGAAAAAAGGCACTCGCAAGAGTGCCTTTGTTGTGTAGGTTGTGGAGTTGGAGGGATTCGAACCCTCGTCCAAACAAGCAATACATAAGATTTCTACATGCTTATTTCGCTATTGATTTTCGAGCTCAGGCAGAGAGCAAACACCCAACCTAAACCTTATCTTCTGAGATTTTCGAATCTTGGTCGAAGTGCCCAAAACCTTATTTCTGCATTGCTATGCCCCAGGATCAAACGCCGCAGAACAGAGCGTTTGTGAGACATCTTGCTTCCTTACTATCTTCGGGAAAGCGCTGGATCCTACTAAACTTCGGATTAAGCTGCAAGAGCGAACTCTTCGTTGCCAGTTAAAAGTGTGTAGCAAGGGATTTAAGAGATCGCGCTACGGTTCTCTGCATGCTTACTTACCCATTGACCTTGCTGTCGAAACCAGTCAACCCCAATTTTTAAATAAGACGACAAATTTACAAAAAATTAATTTACCAATCCAATTCCAATCACCACTTATCATTTATAATTCATCAATCATCATTCATCATTCATCAATATTTGGGCGTACCCCTCGCCAAACTTTCCCGCAGCTCGGGTCGGGCTGTCCGTTGCAATCTTTTTGTCTTTCACCATCGGTCTAAGAAAGACGCTTCCACAAAGACAAAAAGGATTTCCACTACCATCCCTTACGCAGCTTCGCCACAATTTAAGTTTTGTCCATTTCCAGAACATTTCAATAAGAACAAAATCCATAGTTGATAAATCTGCACAATTTGCCAAATCAGCGAGAGATTCCCAACCCTTTGTTGAGCGAAGCGTCTTTGCGAATCTTAAAAATATTTTCAGCAATGATAAAAAATGCGGACTTTGCGTTCAAATTATTAACGGTTCAAATTGTTGTCAGAAAAATTTTAACAAAACCAAAACCTCCAATTTCTAAAAAAATCACAAAACTCCTTAAAGTCGGTTAAACTATCAATCCAAAGATCCCCTTCATATAATAACTCGATCAATTAGAATTAATTTTGCACAAAACGTAGAATCCGTGAAAATCAAATTACTGTCACTCATCATATTTCTTTTCTTCATCAAGGCATTTTCCCAGTCAGACTATGTGATGGGAAATATCTCCAATGAGAACGGCGACAAATTGCCCAATGCCAGCATCGTGAATCTTCGGACCGATCAGGTGGTCGTTTCGGATTTTATGGGAAACTTCGTCATCGCAGCCAAGGCTTCTGACGAACTGAGGATTGCACGACAAGGCTACGAACGTAAAAATCTGATCGTAAACACAGAGAATTTCTCAAAAAGCATGGACGTCAAACTTTTCACGATCCCATTAGAAATAGAAGAGGTGAAACTCACATTCCGCCCAACAGGGATCCTTAAAAAAGATGTCGCCAGACTCAACCCGCCACCCAAGGTGACTGCGCTCAATATGGCGATAAACAATTATATGAGGACGCCGCCAAATGAAGTGTCACCATCAGCAAAAGTACCTTCCTCTTTCCAACAGCCCAATCTATTGGCAGGACAAATGGATATGGTAAAACTGGCTGGCGTTGTAGGGAAATTATTGGGGAAGGCCACACAATCGCCCAAAACCACCGCCAATTATTCTGAGAAACAGGAGTTTTACAAACGTGTGAAAGCCGTGGTCAATTTGGATTACTATACAGAATACGGTCTGGACGAATATGACTTTGATGTTTTCCTGGCTTATGCCGACGATCAGAAAGACCTTTCCAAGAATTACAGGAACAATTTCAACAAGGTGGCGATAGAAACCCAACTCAAAGTCGTGTTTGCGGAATATATCAAGACGCACAACTTCTCCAAGAAGGTGACAGAAGGTTAATATTTTTAACCATTTCCATCTCCATTTTTCGTGAAGCCGACCTTGTGCTTCTATTTGTTTAACTGTTTTGATGCTTTGTTATTGGGTTTTTTCATCATTTGTTTAATTTAAATTTGACAAGTTAACGCTGTTAGAGAATTTCAAATTATCAAGAATTCCCTATCCATCCACCTTTTAACATAATGTGGAAAACTTTTGCCGATGATTGTCAGTTTTTTGACTCATTTCCTCATTTTGCCCTTTCATTTATAGACTTCAATTTCTATTTTTGTAATCACTTAGAAGATAAAAATAACGCATTTCTCAGGCAGAAATATTCCGTTACGATTCATTATCTTTTCATAGAAACTAATTAATTGATAAAAACAGCTGATAATGGGAATTTTCGATAAAAGAATAAGCTACAAACCTTTTGAATATCCAGAAGTAATGCAATTTGTAGAGGCTATCAACAAGTCTTATTGGGTACATTCAGAAGTGGATTTTACAGCCGATGTTCAGGATTTCCATTCCCAGCTTGAGCCTCACGAGAAAAACGCGGTCAAAAATGCTTTGTTGGCGATCGCACAGATAGAGGTCAATGTAAAAACATTCTGGGGAAATCTTTACGACCACCTTCCGAAGCCGGAACTTAATGGTCTGGGTGCCACTTTCGCAGAATGCGAATTCCGCCATTCCGAAGCTTACTCCAGATTGTTGGAAGTGTTGGGTTACAACGACGACTTTATGGAAGTGGTGAATGTTCCAGCCGTAAAAGACAGAATCGAATATCTTGGAAAAATGTTGAAAAACGCCAATTCTCAGGATCCGAAAGCTTACGTTTCTTCATTGTTGCTTTTCAGTATTTTGATAGAGAACGTGTCCCTGTTCAGTCAGTTTGCGATTATTTTGTCGTTTACAAGATTCCAAGGTTATATGAAAAATGTGTCCAACATCATCGCCTGGACTTCTGTAGATGAGCAGATCCACGCCAATGGCGGGATCTATTTGATCAACAAGATCCGTGAAGAACAACCTGACCTGTTGACAGATGAAGACATAGAAGCGATCTATGACCTGGTTGACGAATCTATAGAAATGGAATCTAACATTTTGGACTGGATCTTCGAGCAAGGCGAATTGCAAAAAGTTTCTAAAAAGAATCTATTAGATTTTATGAAATACAGAGTAGATGACTCTTTGAAAAAAATAGGTGTTAAAACAAGATATAACGTTTCTCCGGAAGATTACCGTCCAATGGTATGGTTCGAAGAAGAAGTTTTCGCCAACTCTATGGATGATTTCTTTGCAAAACGTCCGGTAGATTACACAAAACACGATAAGAGTATTACTGCGAACGATTTATTTTAATTTATGCCAGGAAGCTGGATGTCTGAAGCTGGCGAGTCGTAAACTTTTGATATCAGCGTTGTCATCCTGAACGGAGTCGAAGGACTTTGTATCCAACAAGTACATCACATTGCCATTCTGCAGGAAATTAAACAAAGCTGTCGAGATTCCTACGAAATGACAAAACTGAATAAAAATCCTTTCAAAGTTTCAAACTGAGAAAGGTGTAAAAAAGAAAATTTTGAGAAATGTTTTTAATTCTTGGAGTTTTCTTTTTTATGTGAAATCGTCAAAAATGGCGAAGCGCGCCCCGGCTTGAGTGGAGCTCTTTTTCTGGCATTGCGATGTGGAAATGTTCAATTGGATAGCTTCACATCGTTCGCAATGACAGAAAAAAGCGGGAACGGAAGACGGATGAAGGCGCCCAAAACCTAACAAAGTGGTTCGACGTAAGTCAAATAAAATTAATAAGTTGCTAATTCCCTAAAATATAAAAGTTATGATGGACGAAAATATAGATATCTGGTGGCTTAACGAAGAGTCTGAACAAATGCTGAACAGAGGCTACCTTTTGAAAGGTGAAACTGTAGATGGCGCAATCGACCGTATTACAACGGCAGCTGCAAAACGTCTTTACAAACCGGAATTGCAACCGGCTTTCAAGGAAATGATAGTGAAAGGCTGGATCAGTTTCTCTTCTCCTGTTTGGGCGAATATGGGAACACAACGTGGTTTGCCGATCTCTTGTTTCAATGTTCATGTGCCGGATAATATCGAAGGCATCACGCACAAGTTGGGCGAGGTGATCATGCAGACGAAAATCGGTGGTGGAACGTCCGGTTATTTTGGAGAATTAAGAAACAGAGGAACTGCGGTGACAGACAACGGAAAATCTTCCGGGGCGGTTTCGTTTATGAAATTATATGATACAGCGATGGATGTTGTGTCGCAAGGTGGTGTAAGAAGAGGTGCTTTTGCAGCGTATCTTGACATCGACCACGGCGATATCGAGGAGTTTTTGAGTATCAAAGATATCGGAAGTCCGATCCAAAACTTGTTTACAGGAATCTGCGTTCCAGATTACTGGATGCAGGATATGATCGATGGTGATGCAGACAAACGTAAGATCTGGGCGAGAGTTCTAGAAAGTCGTCAGCAAAAAGGTTTGCCTTATATCTTCTTTACGGATAATGTGAATAGAAACAAGCCTCAGGTTTACAAAGATTCCGGATTGATGGTGAACGCAAGTAACCTTTGTTCCGAGATCATGTTGCCTTCTACGGCCAACGAATCGTTCATCTGTTGTCTATCTTCTATGAACTTGGAATTGTACGACGAATGGAAAGATACGAATGCTGTGAAATTGGCAATCTATTTCCTAGACGCGGTTCTTTCAGAATTCATTGATAAAACGGAAGGGAATTATTATTTGACTTCTGCTAGAAATTTTGCAATGCGTCACAGAGCTTTAGGATTGGGTGTTTTAGGATACCATTCTTATTTGCAGAAAAATATGATCCCGTTCGAAAGTTTCGAAGCGACTCAGTTCAATGCAAGGGCGTTCCGTCATATCAAAGAACAATCTGAAATTGCTTCCAAAGAATTGGCAAACATCTATGGCGAACCGGATATGTTGAAAGGTTACGGATTGAGAAACACGACTTTGATGGCCATCGCGCCAACGACTTCAAGTTCAGCAATCCTTGGACAAACTTCTCCTGGAATCGAGCCGTTTGCTTCTAACTACTACAAAGCGGGTCTTGCAAAAGGAAACTTTATGCGTAAGAACAAATATCTTGCGAAATTGCTAGACGCAAAAGGTTTGGACAACGAAGAAACTTGGAGAACGATTATGCTAAACCACGGTTCTGTACAACATCTTGAAGGTTTGTCTGATGAGGAAAAAGCAGTATTCAAAACGTTCCGTGAGATCTCTCCAATGGAGATCGTTTCTCAGGCGGCTCAAAGACAACAATATATCGATCAGGCGCAATCACTTAACTTGCAGATTCCATCTACAATGCCAGTGAAAGATGTGAATTATGTGATGATCGAAGCTTGGAAGAAAGGTGTGAAAACTTTGTATTACCAAAGAAGTTCATCGGTTTCTAAGGAAATGATGGTCAACTTTGTGAGTTGCTCGGCTTGTGAGGCTTAAGAATAAAAAAAATGAATTAATAATTGAACCACAGAATTTTCTGTGGTTTTTTTTGTTTGAATTTCTTTGGTGAGTTTTACGTCTTTGCGAACCCTAAAAACAGATTTATATTCCAAAAAATCTTTGCGGACTTTGCGTTTAAAATAATTAAAACTTTTCCCTAACTTTAAAGTTCTAAACTAACTTCTAGTTTCTAACCTCTAACTTCTTACAAAATGAAATTCGGACAAGTTGCAGATCCTTCACAGATAGATTTTACATTGCCAAAAGACCATCCTCAAACCAAATTCATTCTCGAGCACAATAAGAAAGGTTTGGAGAATATCTCCATTGGTTGTGCCAAGTGGAACAAGACCGACCTTAAAGGCTTTTATCCCAAAGGAACTAAAGACGAACTGACTTATTATTCCACACAATTCAATTCGATTGAATTGAATGCTACATTTTATGGAATGCCAACTGCCGAACAAGTTAAGACCTGGAAAGAGAAAACACCAAAAGATTTCAAATTCTTTCCGAAAATTACCAATACAGTTTCCCACTTCCGAAGATTGTTGAATATAACTGATGTTGTCACGCAGTTCGCTTCGGCAGTTCTTAATTTTGATGAAAAGTTGGGAATGGTTTTCTTACAGCTTCATGATAATTTCAAGCCAAAAGATTATGAACGACTGGAGAAATTTGTAAAAGATTGGCCAAAAGAAGTGCCCTTGGCGGTTGAACTCAGAAATACGGAATGGTTCACCGATGAAGAGGTTTTCAATACGGTTTGTGAATTGTTCGAAATGAATAACATTACCAATATCATCGTCGATACAGCAGGAAGACGAGATATGCTTCATATGCGATTGACGACGCCGAATGCTTTTATCCGTTACGTTGGTGCCAATGCCGACAGCGATTACGAAAGATTGGAAGATTGGCTGAAAAGACTGACCAAATGGAAAAAAGAAGGACTTCAAAACTTATATTTCTTCGTCCATCAAAATATTGAAAAAGCATCGCCACTTTTATCCGCACATTTAATTGAAAAAATGAATGAGGAATGGAAAACGGATATTCATGTTCCTGTCATGGCGGACGGTCAACCGACTTTATTTTAATCGATTCAAAGAAAAATAAAAATTCCCTTCAGTTCGAAGGGAATTAATTTTTTTCAAAAATTCCCCTCCCTTGGAGGGGCGACGAAAATTCAAAGAATTTTTGACGGGGTGGCCTAAGCCAAAAACTTAAGCTCTTTATCCTTGAAATTGTTATTTTCAACCAGTTTGTTCATCGCCTTCATCGTTTTCTTACGAAGTTTGGCAAGAATGCGGACATTTTTGTCCTCACTGTAGTCGAAGATGTTGTCTTCAAAAGAAAAGACATCACCTTTTTTGAAACTGATGTTGTTTTCCTTTAACTCTTTCAAAAGCATAAGGTTGGTCATCACCTTCAGAGAAGTGCTTTCCGCCGCTTCCATATATTTTAAAGATTTCAGAAGCTCTTTTTTATATTTTTTCTTAGAATTCATATTGTAGATATTTATTATTTTTTTTAAGGTCATATGTTATTGCATCACACTAATGAAAGTTTGAATTTCCAAAAGATGTCAAATTATATTAACTAAATGTTAATCGGCGAAAGTTATAAAAATATCTTCAGAATTTCTTATTTTTGACAAAAATAAATCTAAAATGCAAGACCCGATCTTTGACCTCATTGAAAAAGAAAGAGAAAGACAAACCCACGGAATCGAATTGATCGCTTCGGAAAATTTTGTTTCCGAAAATGTGATGAAGGCGATGGGAAGTGTACTAACCAACAAATATGCAGAAGGCTATCCTGGCAGACGTTATTACGGCGGTTGCGAAGTGGTGGATCAAGTAGAGCAATTAGCGATCGATAGAGCCAAAGAGCTTTTCGGCGTGGATTATGTGAATGTACAGCCACATTCTGGTTCTCAGGCCAATGCGGCCATCTACCTTTCCATTTTGAAGCCCGGCGATAAAGTGATGGGAATGGACCTTTCTATGGGAGGACATTTGACGCACGGTTCTGCAGTCAATTTCTCCGGAATTCAATATGAAGTTTGTTCTTACGGTGTTCAAAGAGAAACTGGTCTGATCGATTATGACCAGATGAGAGAAGTGGCTTTGAGAGAAAGACCAAAAATGTTGATCGCTGGATTCTCAGCTTACTCCAGAGATTTGGATTATGCCAAGTTTAGAGAAGTGGCAGACGAAATTGGGGCTACACTTTGGGCAGATATTGCACATCCGGCTGGTTTGGTTGCAAAAGGACTTTTAAATGACCCATTTGCACATTGCCACGTGGTGACGACTACAACGCATAAAACCTTGAGAGGTCCGAGAGGAGGAATGATCATGCTAGGAAAAGATTTCGAAAATACCTACGGGCACAAAACACCAAAAGGCGAAACGAAACTGATGAGTGCCGTTTTGGACAGCGCCGTTTTTCCAGGAATCCAAGGTGGTCCTTTGGAGCATGTGATTGGTGCAAAAGCGGTGGCATTTGCTGAAGCGATCGATTCTAAATTCGAAGTTTATGCTAAGCAAGTTAAGGCCAATGCGCAGGCATTATCAAAATCAATGGTAGATAACGGTTTCGAAATTGTAAGCGGCGGAACGGATAACCACTTGATGTTGATCGACCTTCGTAACAAGAATGTGAACGGAAAAGAGACCGAGAAAGCATTGGTAAAAGCAGACATCACTTGTAATAAAAATATGGTGCCATTTGATGACAAATCGCCATTTACAACTTCCGGGATCAGACTGGGAACTGCAGCAATTACAACAAGAGGATTAAAAGAAAATGATATGGCAACTATTGCTAATTTAATTTCAGAGGTTGTCGATAATATTACGAATGAAGAAGTTTTAGGTTCAGTTAAAAAGAAAGTGAATGAATTGATGGAGGGTCACGCACTTTTCAATTATTAATAAAATTTTAAACTTGACAATAAAAGAATGGACAATTTCGTTCATTCTTTTTTGTTTGAATACCAATGGAAAAGAAATCCTACACTTTTGACGAGATCAAACAAAAGATGGTCAACTACTGCGTCTATCAAGACCGTTGTCATGCTGAGGTAGAGCAGAAGATGAGAGATTTTTTACTGATTCCGGAAGCGAAAGATGAGATCTTTCTCTACTTGATGAAAGAGAATTATCTGAATGAAGAACGTTTCACGAGAAGCTATATTCGAGGGAAGTTCTATATCAAGCAGTGGGGAAGGAACAAGATCAGGATGAATCTGAAGCAAAAAGGGATCAATGAAAAATTGATCTCAAATTCTATGGATGAGATCTACGAAGAGGATTATGAAAAAACCCTGGCCAAGCTTTATCAAAATTATTTCTCCACCCAAAAAGGTTTGAAGGACTACCAGAAGAAAAGCAAAACGATCAGACATTTGATGTCCAAAGGCTACGAATATGACGTGATCTTGGAAGTTTTTAATAATCAGGATATTCAAAGTTAAATTAAATTAATATTGTAATTAACACATCAAAAACAAATTATTTTCTTAAAATAAATAAAAAATTCATAATTTCGTCCCAAATTAGCTCAATTTAAAGTTCATGAAAAAACTTATTCTTATATACACGCTCTTGTTGTTTGGGTTTGTAGGTGCGCAGTCTATAAAGTATGGTGTGACGGGGAGTGTGCATAAAAGCTCAATGCCTGGGATCCATGGCGTTGGAAAACCTGCTTGGGGTGGTAATATTGGGGTTTTTGCAGACTTTGCATTGGTGCCAAATGACATCTATGACTCTGCTTGGTTGTATTTCACACCGCAGTTGGAAGTTTACACCATGGGTGAGAAAGGTGATTGGAACGAGGATAAGATCAACTACCAAAAGTACAGCAATGTCTATGTAGGCGTACCACTTTATATCAAATATTATCTAAAGAATCAAGGCTACAAAGGCGATATTTACTTTATGGCGGGTCCCAAATTGGAGTTTTTGGCAAGCGAGAAAACAGATGAAGGGAATGCGGTAAATGAAGCCTTGGCTGCTGGAAAAGATCCAAAATTATTTGGTCTGGGTCAGAGAATGAATAAATTCAGTTACGGACTTTCTGTGAAGGCAGGTGCTAAGGTGGCTGAGTCTTTGGAGGTGTTTATTAGATTTGATAGAGGCTTTGCAAAGATCTACCCAGATTACACAGCTCAGACCACATACAATAGATTCCTGGCAATTGGCGTTAGTTATTACTTAGGGGAGTCGTATTAACGTTAAAATATTACTGTGAAAGTTTTTTGTACTTTTGCAGACTTAAAATGAAGAAACAAATATTTCTATTGCTGATATTCTTTTTGGCTTGTTCTTGTAAGCCCAAAGAGAACATGATCTACATGAGCAATCACAACTTCGAGCAGGAAGTTAGCCAAGCCAGATATACTGGGCTGAAAATTAAAGAAGCGGATGTTTTGGATATCAAAGTGTCCGCTTTTGACGAGATAGCGGTTAAGCCTTTCAATTTAACTTCAATGGCAACAACCAACGATCCCAACCAAGAGGGTAATGCGGGTGCTGATGGGCAATATACGGTTTCTCCGGAAGGTTATGTCGTGATGCCTGTATTAGGACGGGTGTATTGTTTGGGAATGACAAAGAAGCAGCTGGAAACTGATATTGAGGAACGCTTAAAGGTCTATTTGACAGATCCAAGGGTGGATATCAAATTGACAAATTTCAGCGTCAGTATTTTGGGAGCGGTGGGAAGTCCTGGGCAAAAGACCACCAACAAGGAAAAGCTTAATCTCTTCCAAGCGATAGCCTTGGCTGGCGATATGAATCCAGCGGCAGATAGAACAAACGTAAAACTGTTGAGATATTCTGAAGAAACACAGAAAGATACCCTGGTAGCTATAGATTTTTCTGATGCCAGCATCGTGAATTCGCCTTATTATTATTTACAGCAAAATGATATTCTCTATGTAGAACCGGATAGAAATGCTCAGATTGCAGCCAATACAACGAATCCTAATAGAGCCTTGTTCTTACAACTTTTGGCAGTAGGCTTAAGTTTAGTGGCTTTAGTTATTAGATTTTCACGTTAATTGTTCACATGGAATTATTAGACCAGGACTTCAGTCCCAATAAAAAGATAAATTTCAAAAAAGAGATTATTCGTTTTTTGAAATATTGGCCATGGATCATTCTGAGCATGGTGGTGTTTTATTTGGCAGCGTATTTTTATCTGAAATATACACAACCACAATACCAATCAAAAACCACATTGCTATTTCAGGAAGCGTCTGGCGGAAAAGGTGCTTTAGGTGATTTGAAGAGTCTTGGGATGGGCGTTAGTGATGGTGATGAGTTACAAGGAGAGGCGGCTATTATTATATCGAAACCGATACTTCAAAGAGTTGGTAAGAATTTAAATCTTGACGTTAGTTTTTTTGTAAAGGGAAAGATAAGAGAGGTTGAGCTATATGACAAGTCACCCTTCAAAGGTCAGATCATCAAGGAAAAGGATGGATTTTCAGGGGCGTCATACTACATAGAACCAGTAGATCAAAATACGTATAAATTATCGGAAGGAAGGTTATTGGCGGGGGATAGATTCCAGTATGGAAGACCAGCTAACTTACCCTTTGGTACTGTGATTATTGACAAAGTACCAAAGATCAGTCCATACAAGCTTAAAGTCATCTTCGGTTCAATGAAGAATGTAGTACGAAGATTAGAGTCTGGAGTAAAGGCTCAAGTCCAAACTGGTTTGCTTATGGATCTTAGTCTGGTTGGCCCGATTCCACAAAAGTCAGAGGATATTCTCAATGAGTTGGCGAGGCAGTATAATATTGATGGAGTAAATGATAAGAATATCGAAGCTCAGAATTCTGCTGAGTTTATTGACAGCCGTTTAGGATTGATCTCCCATGATCTCGAAAAAATAGAAGGAGATAAGGAGAATTTCAAAAAAGCCAATAAGATCACAGATCTTGATGTACAAGCGGGTATTGCTGTCAATCGCTTGACTGGTAATGTTGAAAATATATTTAATCAATCTGCTCAGTTAGAGGTTTTGAATGCGGTTTCGACTTTGGCTGATTCCGGCAAAGAGCAGTTGTTTCCAACAGGGCTAGGTCTTCCTGGCGCAACCGAAACACTTTTGTCACAATACAATGAGTTACTGTTGACAAAAAAAAGAACACTGAAGCAGGCAACCACGGCCAATCCCGCAATTAAGGCCTTCGATAAGGAACTTGCAGAGCTGGGAGTGGCCATTCGTAAAAATATACAGGAAAGTCGTGCACAGATCCAGAAAAGATTGGGGCAGACCAATTATGAAATGGGCGAAGACAAGGCCTCTATCTACAAATATCCCACGCAAGAACGAACCTTTAGAAATATAGAAAGACAAAGAAATCTAAAAGAATCCTTATATCTTTATCTATTACAGAAGCGTGAGGAAAATGCAATTACTTTGGCTGTTACAGCGCCAAAGACAAAAGTGGTAAATCCTGCTTATACGACTGGAGTTGTGACACCTAATTACAGTCAAATTAAAACAGCATCACTGATCGTTGGATTCTTCTTTCCTTTGGCAATCATTTTCTTTATCAGGATACTAGATGTTAAAGTCAGAACGAAAGATGATATTCAGAATTTAGTTCCTAATATTCCGGTGATTTCAGAGATACCATTTGAAGAAAGTGGAAAAACATTGATAGAAAAAAATGACTTTTCTATTTTTGCAGAATCATTCCGGATCCTGACATCCAATATAAAATTTATTCTTCGAGCAAAAGAAATTGACAAAGGTGGGGTGATACTAGTAACATCATCAGTAAAAGGTGAAGGTAAGACCACCATTTCAATGAATACAGCCCTGAGCCTTTCCGGTAGTGGTAAAGTATTATTGATCGGGGCAGATATCCGTAACCCGCAGCTTCACCGTTTCATAAGTAAAAAAACGAAAGGACTTACGGATTATTTGGTTTCAAGTCATGAGACTGTTCATGATTTTATTACAAACTCTGGTTTAGATAAGAATTTGGATGTCTTGTTTAGTGGGGCAAAAGCACCTAATCCAAATGACCTTCTGGATATGAGGAAGTTCGATGATATGATTTTGCTCCTTAAGAAAGATTATGATTACATCATTATGGATTCTGCACCGGTGATGCTGGTGAGTGATTCTATGCATTTGGTAGATATTGCTGATCTGGTAATATATACAGTGAAATCAGAATTTTCGGATAATGAGATGCTGTCATTTGCACAAAGTTTCAGAAAGGATAATCAAATCCAAAATATGGTGTTTGTACTTAATAATGTAAAGCCTGAATATTCTAAATATGGATATAAGTATGGTTATGGCTATTATTCTTACAACAAGCCTAAATCAAAATTAAGGTCTTTGTTTACAAAGAAAAAATCATAAAAAGATTATAATTCTTATTTTAATAATTTTTAGTCAATAATGTAAGTTATTTATTTAATTTTTTTTATGTTTAATAATAATGGCTGATAAAATTTCACATACGCCTTTTGGATACTTTAAGTATTTCTATCGAGCGATGGGTTTCAAACTCATTTTTAATATTTTATTATCGACTCTTTTGGGCTTATTTGACGGTATTGGTCTAGCTTTATTTATTCCATTGCTACAAATGGTAAGCGGAGGACAGTCGGCAGATAAAAACGAAAGTCTAGGTGGGATGACTTTTGTTTTAGATGGATATAAAGCTATGGGTATTCCTGTAAATCTTTTAACAATTCTACTACTTATCGTTATCATATTTACTTTGAAGGGCTTATTAAACTATATCCTCACGATGGAGCAGGTCGATTTACGACAGAAATATATGGTGTCATTACGTCTGAATCAAATTAACCTTCTTAAAAATTTAAGTTACAAAGGTTTTTTAAAGGTCGATTCTGGGATTATACAGAATACCGTTACAGCAGAAGTTGGTAAAAACTTAAATGCGATGATTCAATTTTTGAATACCTCCAAAGCTATTATTTTACTAAGTACATATGTTGTTTTGGCATTTATTGCAAATTGGCAATTTGCAATGTTTATCATTGTTGGTGGTTTTTTATCGAATATGATATTTAAAAAACTTAATAAGCTTATTAAAGAGACTTCGATTCTGATGTCCAAAAGAGGTAATCTTTTTAGTGGGTATATTATTCAAGCAATTCAATCTTTCAAATACCTAAAATCTACCGCCGGGTTTAGTTTGTACACCAATAAAATAGTTGATGTAATGAAAGATATAGAAATGATGAACAGACGAATTGGAAAAAACCAAGCTATTACCGCAAGTGTTAGGGAACCTATTTTAATGGTCATTATTTCAGGTGCTATTTTAATTCAGGTCTATTGGATGGATGCTACTTTAGGCTCAATAATTTTAGCTTTGTTATTGTTTTATAGAGCATTGAACGGATTAATGGGTGTGCAAAGCAGCTGGCAAAGCTTTATGCAAAATGTTGGATCTATAGAATCTATTAGTCAATTTAATTCCCAACTTAAAGAGAATGAAGAATCATTCAACAATAAAGAAAAGTATAATGGCTTTCATGCTGGCATTAATTTAAATAATGTAATTTTCTCCTATGGGGAAAGAAAGGTTTTATCGGATATCAATTTACATATCAAAAAAAATGAGACCATTGCCTTTGTTGGAGAAAGTGGTTCTGGAAAATCAACAATTGCTAATCTCATTGTAAGCCTGATATCGCCTGTTTCTGGAGAGATTAAAATAGATGACAAATCGTATAATGATTTTGATCTGGATAGTTTCAGAAAGAAGATAGGTTATATTACACAAGAGCCTGTCATATATAACGATAATATTTACAATAATGTAACATTCTGGGCTCCAAAGACTCAAGAAAATTTGACTAAATTCCATAATATTATGGAAAAAGTTTCTTTGACAGATTTTATGGAGGATCTATCTGAGAAAGAAGATACCCAACTAGGAGACAATGGACTACTGATCTCAGGTGGTCAAAAACAAAGAATAACAATAGCTAGAGAATTGTTCAAAGAAGTAGATATCTTGGTAATGGACGAAGCAACTTCTGCTTTGGATTCAGAAACTGAAAACTTTATTCAAGATAGTATTAATGAGCTTCATGGCCAATACACGATTATTGTCATTGCACACAGATTATCAACAATAAAGACGGCGGATAAGATCTGTCTGTTAGAAAAAGGAAGGATAGAAGCGGTAGGAGATTTCGAAGAATTAAAATCAATATCGCCGAAGTTCAGCAGAATGATCCAGTATCAAAACATAGCATTAGAAAATTAATATGGATATTATAAGAAATAACCTGACAGCAAAAATCAGAGGGGGTCAAATTCCCCAAGGTAAGGTTCGCGTAAGTGGCGCAAAAAATGCAAGCACCCGACTATTGGCAGCAGCACTGATCTCTGATGAAGAGGTTACACTTTCAAATTTTCCTACTCAGCTTGTAGATGCACAATACAAAATTGATTTTATTAGGAAATCAGGAGGTAATATTACTGTAGATACAGACAAAGAAGAGTTGACGATTGACAGTGGTAGTATCACTAGTTCTATTTTAGAAGATTATAATTATCCTATTAGAACAACCTATCTGCTCGTTCCAGGTTTGATAAAAAAAACTGGGATAGCCAGAATTCCATATCCGGGTGGCTGTAAGATTGGAGATCGAGGTTATGATCTCCATATGATGGTTTGGGAAAAACTTGGAGCAACGATTACGGAAAAAGAAAATTACATAGAAGTGTCTGCGCCATCTGGCTTCACAGCAGGAGAAATAGATTTTCCTATCTCTACAATTGGAGGTACAGAAAATGCGCTTATTTCGGCTTCTATAGCTGTGGGTGAAACTGTGATCAAGAACGCTTACATCAGCCCAGAGGTCAACAGTCTCATTGATTTTCTTAAAAGATTGGGAGTTCATATCGAAGTGGTTGGAAATAGTTTTATCAAGGTGAAAGGAACCAAATATCTACGAGGTACTTTATTTCCTGTTATCCCAGATAGGATAGAAGCTATTACCTGGATTGTCTACGGGATTATCTCAGGCGGTAATATCACTATTGAGGATGTGCCTTTTGATATGATGGAGATTCCATTGATCCATCTCAAACATGCCGGCATAGAAATTTACCGAAATTCCAATAACGTCATCATCTCTCCAGAATGTCTGGTTAATGGCGATATCCAGCCTTTTGAATTGGCTTGTGGTACGCATCCAGGTATTATATCCGATATGCAGCCTTTCTATACTTTACTTGGATTGCATGCGAACGGCATCAGTAGGATTTTTGACTACAGATATCCGGAGAGAATCAAATATTGCGAAGAGTTGAACAAATTCTACCCTAAAGCATTAGATGCAAAAGCTGGCACCATTAAGATTTTTGGAGGCAAAGAAATTATTCCTGCTGAAGCGGATTCTACCGATCTACGTGGTAGCATGGCCGTAGTAATGGCAGCATTGTTAGCGAAAGGTGAGTCCACGATCAATAATGTTGAAATGGCTCTGAGAGGCTACAATAATTTGGAAGATAAACTGAAAAATCTTGGTGTAGAATTCAAGGTGATTTCTAATCAATAATAGAGAGTAATGATAATTGCGGAAAATTTTGATTTGTCTCAATATAATTCCTACAAAATTTCGGCGGTTTGTAAGAGAGCTTTTTTCCCAAATACAGAGGAAGATATCAACTCTATATATTTTCAATATCCTGATTCCAAGAAAATAATCATTGGCAGCGGACATAATATCATTTTGTCAAAAGAATATTATGACGAGGATTTTATCATCTTTTCAGATTGTTTCAATGATGTAAAAATTAATGAGACAAATATAAAAGCGTTATCAGGAATTGACCTTTTAACATTGAGCGAATTGGCATTGGAAAATGAGTTGTCTGGACTAGAGATTTTTTATGACATTCCAAGTTCTTTAGGCGGTGCAGTAGTTATGAATGCTGGAGCAAATGGAGAAGATATCAAAGACCTGCTTGTAGAAACCAGATACTTTGACCCGAATGAAGCAACTTTTCATTCGATTGCAAAAGAAGATATCAATTTCGAATACAGAAACAGCTTTTTTCAGAAAAATCCACATCTCATAATCACCGAAGTGAGTTTACAACTTAAGAGAGGAAACAAAGATGACATTCTTGGGAAAATGCAAACTATAAAAAATCAACGTTGGGCAAAGCAACCTAGAGATTTTCCTAATGCAGGTAGCGTTTTTAAAAGGCCTGAAGGTTATTTTGTAGGCGCAATAATGGATGAATTAGGGCTGAAAGGATTTTCTATAGGTGGTGCAAAGATCTCTGAGAAACATGGCGGTTTTATAGTCAACCATGATCAGGCAACTGGTCAGGATATATTAGCCGTGATAGAGCATGTCCAAAGTATGGTCAAAGAAAAATACGGCTTCGAGTTAGAAGTGGAACAAAGAGTTATTTAGAAGGATGAGCATAAAGTACAGACCAGAAATTGATGGATTAAGAGCGATAGCAGTAATCCCTGTAATTCTTTTCCACATGGGTTTTTCTTGGATCAAAGGAGGCTTCTACGGTGTAGATGTCTTTTTTGTTATTTCTGGATTTCTTATCACTTCCAACATTCTAAGAAATCTGGATCAAGATAAGTTCAGTTTCAAGGATTTTTGGATCAAAAGGGCCAAGAGGATTCTACCTGCTTTGTACACCATGATCTTTATCGTTTTGCTGTTAGCACCATTTTTAATCTTCAAAGGTGATATTCCAGCACTGGTAACAGATGCGGTGCCAGCTATATTTTCGTATTCCAATTTCCATTCTCTGTTTGCGTTTGGAAATTATTGGGGCGGAACCGCGGAGCAATCTTTCTTTTTACACTGTTGGTCTTTATCTGTAGAAGAACAGTTTTATCTCTTCTATCCATTTTTGCTTTATTTCTTATTTAGAAAAAAGAGAAATATAAAGATGTGGCTTGTAGGTATTATTGTGATCAGTTTTTTGCTATTCATTATTGGGAGTTACAAGTTCCCACAGTCTACATTTTATCTTTTGCCGACCAGAGCCTGGGAATTGGCAGCAGGTGCGTTGATAAGTATTATAAAGCCTAACGATGTTAAAAATAAATTCAGCGGCATATTTTCATCATTTGGATTAATTTTAATATTCCTGTCTTACTTCGTTTTTCCGGGTTCGGGTAGCGTGAGTATTTTTGGAATATTACCGGTTTTGGGATCTGCGATGTTTATTTTGTATTCAACTCAACAGAGTTTTGTAAAGAACATAATATCCAATCCTGTCATTGTCTACATCGGGAAAATCTCTTATTCCCTGTATTTGTGGCATTGGCCGATTATCTTGATTGCGAAATATTACGAGTACAGGTTTTCTCATATATATCTCAATGTTGGGATAGTATGTTTAACATTTGTATTATCAATTTTGTCTTATCATCTGGTCGAAAAGCGAACAAGATTTGCATCATGGACTCCAAAATTTGCATTGTCTTTGGGTATTGTTACAATCTTATCCTGTATTTTTCTAAAATCGGATAGCTTTGATAAAACTTATAAGAATGATTTTAACAAAGTTATCTTTTATGGACTATACTATGATATCTCGCCCACTATCAAAGAGGTGTCAGAAATCAATAAAGCAAAAAGAGAAGGAATAATTGCACCAATTAGGGAAGATTATTATAAAAATGCATACAAAAATGGAGGAATGACATTTGGCAAAAGTGACTCAGATTCTAAAACTGTAGTTATAGGAGATTCCCACGGTGCCATGTGGGCAAAGGTTCTTAGAGAAATTTCTGATGAAATGAATACAAAAATATCATTTTACACAAGTGTAGGGAATAGTCCGTTTTATAATATAAACGATGTAGATAATCAGCAGGCTACAAAAAGTTTTACTCAAAAAGAACGTATAGATTATGCTCAAAATCTGAAAAATAAAATAGATGATTGTAATTCCGAACTTATCATTTTAGCTTGCAGATGGGAGACAATAAGTAAAAAAGATTGGCAATATTTTGAAGACTTACTTCAATATTTAAAATCAAAAGATAAAAAAGTATTGATATTGAATCAACCGCCGGTAACTGATTCATTTATAGATAAAAATTCTGTTCAGTATTTATCATTCTTAGGTTTTTCACCTAATAACAAAGTTCAATTCGTAAAGATTTTAAATGAGAAAAAAGTTTTAGATAAAAATCAATCTTTAGAAAAACTTAAAAAAAAATATGAAAATATAAATATTTTTAATGTCTACAAATTATTTTCTAAGAATGATTCAATTAAAATAATTAGTAGTAAAGATGTTTTATATTATGATGATGATCAGCTAAGCTATCAAGGAACACAAATCGTGACAAAGGCACTGGGTCAAAAAGTAAAATCTATTCTTTAGAATTAATAATATATGGAACAACAACCTTTAGTAAGTATTATTTCAGGCTATCACAATAGAGAAGATTTCGTAGATGATTCTATACAAAGTTTGATTAATCAAACGTATAAGAATACAGAAATCATTATTTTTGATGATTGTTCTACGGATAAAACCTATGACAAGCTTGTGAAAATTGCAAGCACAGACACTAGAATCAGACTCGTTAGAAATGCAGAAAACAAAGGTTTTGTAAAGTCATTGATAGCTGCTGTAGAATCTGCAAAAGGCGAATATATTGCCATACACGGTTCTGGCGATTTTTCTTACCCCACAAGGATAGAAAAACAGGTTGATGTTTTAAATAGTCGGGCTGAGATTGGTGTAGTTGGTACATTTGTGGAAAATATTACGGTGAATGAAGAAGGAGAAGATATGGCTCTAATGAAAAATTCTATTGATGGAAGCGCTACCGAAATATTGAAAAGTAGAAACATCTTTACCCATGGCGAAGTCATGTTTAGAAAAGCTTTGCACGATGAAGTTGGAGGATATCGTGAATTTTTCAAATTTGCCCAAGATTACGATCTGTGGGCAAGGTTAAGTTTCAAATGTGACTTCTACACAATTCAGGAATTTTTGTATAAAAGATTTCTACGAAGTGATGGCGCAACTGTCGTACCAGAGAAAAGATTGATGCAAATAAGGATGACAGAAGTAATCAAACAGAATCTTCAATTATTAGAAAATGGTGAAAAGGATTTGTTAGAGAAACACAGTAGTGAGGCATTTGAGAACATAAAAAATATAAGTAATGAAAGTCTTCGAGTTATTCTTGATAGGATTTTCGAAACCACATTGGCTTCAGCTGATAAGAAAAACAGGTTGGTAAGAAACACTGTCTTTACACTAATAAGAAGATCAAAAAGACCTATGCTTAATTATAAATTAATTGAGTTGTTTTTTTTAAAGTCCCATCGCAATGCAAAAGATTACTTGACATTGATTGAAAATAGGGAGTACGTGAAAGAATTAGTTTACAATAGTGCAAGTGTTTTTATTAAAGGGCAATTGCCAGTGACTTATAATTTTTTAAAGAATGTACAACAACGTGTTAAAAAAAAATAATGTGAAAAAAGTTTCAGTTATTATTCCTAATTATAATCACGCTGATTATCTCCAGCAGAGGATAGACTCTGTGTTGGAACAAACTTTTTTAGATTTTGAGGTGATTATTTTAGACGATTGTTCCTCTGATCATAGTATGGAAGTTATTGAAAAATATAGAGATCATCCAAAAATTTCTCATATTGTTTATAATAAGGAAAACTCAGGGTCAACATTCAAACAGTGGAAAAAAGGTATAGATTTGGCAAAAGGAAAATGGATCTGGATTGCAGAAAGTGATGATTATTGTAAAGAAAATTTTTTAGAAAATGTACTTGATGCTATAGATAATTCGGATGCAGTATTAGGTTTTTCCCTTTCAGAAGAAGTCGATTTGAATAATAAGACAATTAGAAAAAGACCATTATCGATAGAACATAATGTCGCTCATGGAAAAGATTATATACTCTCAAATTTAATATATCAAAATGATATTTATAATGCAAGTATGGTTTTGTTTAACAAGGAATACATAGACCAAAATATTTATAAAAAGCTAACTAATTATAAATATGCTGGAGACTGGCTATTTTTTGGTGATATAATAAAAAAAGGTTGTGTTATAGAGGTTCATGAATACCTAAATTATTTTAGACGACATAATAATAATGTGAGTAATCCTTCGATGAAGAAAGGTTTATCTTTTTTAGAAGGTCTTGAGGCTGTTTTAGAATTAAAGAAAGGTTTTGGAATTCGAAAAATTAATTTTCTAAAAAAGTGGATTTCTAAGTGGAAAGTTTTTAATGATAATTTTCGTTTTTCAGCGAAAACCAATTTATTGATTTTTATAAAAATAATAAAAACTGTTCTCCATCCATGAAAAAAAATATTGCAATAGTTACCAATTCAAATAATTTGTATAGTGAGACTTTCATACAGGCTCATAAAAATATTGATGCAAATGTATTTTTTTATTATTCTGGAAGAATTCCTGAAATGTTAGAGAATTATGGTCCATTATATAAGCATTCGTTTAAACAAATAATTCATAGATTATATTATAGACTTTTTAAAAATAAAAATATTTCTGCATATCTATTCAGAGAGTCTTTGAAGGAAAACAAAATTGATACAGTATTATCAGAATTTGGAACAAATGCTGTTCATATATTGGATATTTGTAGACAGGAAAATATGCCACTTGTTACCTATTTTTTTGGATTTGATGCTTACAAAACGGAAGTTTTAAAAGAATATGCAAATCAATATAAAGCGCTTTTCGAATATTGTAAAGCTATCATGGTAGTGTCTCTAGATATGAAAGAGCAATTGATCTCTCTTGGGTGTGATGAAAAAAAAATTGTCTATTCACCATGTGCCGCAAGTGATATTTTTCTCAAGGTACAACCATCCTTTGAAGAACCAAAATCTTTTATTGCACTTGGGCGGTTTGTTAACAAAAAATCTCCAGATTCTACAATCTTGGCATTTAAAAAGGTAATAGAAAAATATCCCGAAACTAAATTATATTTTGGAGGCAATGGTGTTTTAGAAGAAACATCAAAGAGATTGGTTAATTATTTTAACTTGAATTCAAATATAAAATTCATTGGTGTCCAGGATCAAAATAGTTATATTCGTTATTTTCAAAAGGTAGCAGCATTTGTTCAGCACTCTATAACTGCCGAAGATGGAGATAAGGAGGGTACACCTGTTGCTATTTTGGAAGCTAGTCTTGCAGGGTTGCCAATTATTTCTACATTACATGCAGGGATTCCAGAAGTTGTAATCAATGGCGAAACAGGAATATTGGTGGAGGAACATGACATTAATGGAATGGCGAATGCAATCATTCAAATAATAGAAAATACCGATAGGGCAAAGATGATGGGTGAAAAAGGCAGGAATTATGTGAAACAAAATTTTTCAATGCAGAGTCATTTGGAAATTTTAGAGAAAACACTTTTCTAAAAAATGGATAGTAGAATCACTATATATATGCCAACCAAAAACAGGTTGTCGCTGCTGATAAATGCGGTTAATTCCGTTTTAGAACAAACTTATAAAAATTGGGAATTGATCATTGTAAATGATGCTTCTACCGATGAAACAAAAAAGTATCTTGATCAATTGGTCTCAAAGAATACGAGAGTAAAAGTAATACATCATACAGAATCACTTGGCGCTTGTGTATCAAGAAATGATGCACTTTCTTTAGCAACCGGAGATTTTATTACAGGTTTGGATGATGATGACGAGTTCAAGCCAGACAGATTAAAGATTTTTATTGACAATTGGGAAGATGATGAAAGTACGATTGGGCTTTCTGCTTACAAGAGCAATAAAATTGATGGCATAGTTGGAGAAACGAGAAATGATTTAAAACCTTTTTATATTATGCAGGACGACCTCCTTTATAAAAATGATATTGGAAATCAAGTCTTTTTACGAACAGCGGATTTAAGAAATATAAATGGTTTCGATAAAGAATATAAAATCTGGCAGGATTTCGATTGTTGGTACAGATTACTTAGTAATAAAAAAAAAATTAAAAAAATTCCTTTTGATACTTATATTTTTGAACATAGTGAAAGGCCAGACAGAATTACGCATAGTGGTAAAAAAAATGTGATGAACTCATATGGATTATTTGTGAAAAAAAATAATTTGAACTTTCGAAAGAGAAATATATTAAAATTTCATTTGCTAGGATACGGAGTCAAAAATTATACGATTTTTTTTTATTTTGAACTAGTTTTTATGACATTGTTTGATTTAAAGACCATTGAAAAACTTAATAATGAATATTTAAAACCTTTGATTAAAAATAATCTTAAAAGAATAGGCTTAATAAAATAAGAGTCAAAAAGAATGTCTTTCAAATCAATCAAAATAAAAAATGCGCCGGAACCCAAAATCCTATCTTGGGGAAAAGGTGAAGATGACTTTCAAGATATACCCAAAATCATTTGGATGTTTTGGCAATCAAAAAAGCCATCTATTTTTGTCAATATTTGTATTGAAAACTTAAAAAAAAGACTTGCTGACTATGAAATTAGAGTCATTGACTTTGACAATATAGATGAATATATTACGAATCCACCAAAATTTAATGATTTACCTCTGGCTAATATTGCTGATTGGATCAGATTATATTTGATAAAAGAATTTGGAGGATATTGGTTGGATGCAAGCATATTGGTTACAGATAACTTTAAGTGGATTGAAAAACTCAAAATTCAATATAAATCCGAATTTGTTGGGTTTTATTCTGACGATTGCACTATAAATTTAGAATATCCAATAGTTGAAAATTGGTTTTTTGGAGCTCCGAAACATTCTAAATTTATAACTGATTGGTTTGTAGAGTATAACAATTGTATATTCTCTGGAAATCGCCAAGTTTACTATAAGGATTTGGATGCCAGTGTTTTGCAAAATATATGGAATCCTAGTTATCTTTTGCCGTATGTATCAGTTGCAGTAATTATGAGGAGGAATAAAGATTATAAACTTACGCTTATCAAAGCAGGTGATATGGGACATTTCTATTCATATAATTACGTATTCACTCAACCTTGTGTGATACAAAATGTAATGCTATTCAGTAAACCGCCCCAAATTATTCCCAAAATCATCAAAATGACAAGCGGAGGAAGATCAGCATTGGACTCATATTTAGAAAAAGGCTTTTATAATTTTAGCTCACTGCTATTTAATATAATAGATGAGAAAAATATTGATAAAAAATTAAGAGTCAATAGATTGCTGCAGTTTTTTATTAAAAAAATCACAAGGTCAAATATAAAATCTATCTAAAAATTTAAAAGTGCTAAAATACCTCAAAATCAAAATTAATAATATTGTCACAAAGGTTTCTGTACAGATAAATCTATTGTTGAAGAAAATATTTCCTATTAAAAATGTATATAATGTAGATGAGACCATAGATTTTCTGTTAAAGACAAAAAGTTCTATAAGCAGATTGGGAGATGGAGAATTTCATCTCATTTTTGGAAGAAGTAGTTTAGGTTTTCAAAAAAATTCTTTGGAATTACAACAAAGTCTAAAAAAAATTTTAAAAAATGATGTGAAGGGATTGATAGTGGCCATTCCTCATAACATAATCTATATGGATGATTTATTGCCCTATTCATTTGATTTTTGGCGACATTTTTATGGGACACTTTATTATAAATTATATCCAATTTTAGTTAAAAATAAGTTCTATGCTGATACAGGATTATCAAGATTGTACATGGGCTATAAAGATAAAAATAATCCAAAAATTGCTGAAAGGTTCGCAAAAGTAAGGTTATTGTGGGAGGGGCAAAATATTATAATAGTAGAAGGAACGGATAGTAAGTTAGGAACTATAAATAATTTTTTTGCAAATTCGGCATCCTTAAAAAGAATTATATGTCCCTCGAAGAATGCTTTTGAAAAGATAGAGACCATTGAAAAAGAAATAGTGAATAATTATAACAAGGATGATATAATTATTCTTGCTCTAGGACCAACAGCTACTGTCTTAGCTTACAACTTGGCTCAAAAAGGTATCAGATCTTTAGATTTAGGTCATATTGATGTAGAGTATGAATGGTTTAAAATGAAAGCCACAGACAAAGTACCAATAAAGGGAAAGATACTTAACGAAGTGGTAAATACTCAGTCGAACTCTGAGTCTTTCAAAAACATCGAGTACGAGAATTCGATTATTATAACTCTAACTTAATTGTAGCAATTGAAAATTTTATCAGTAATAATAACCTACAATTCTGAATATTGGATTAAAAAAAATATCACTTCAATACTTAATAATAGTGAAGGAGTAGATATTGAGATTCTGGTAGTAGATAATGCATCCAATGATAGCACAATTAATATTATTAAGAATAATTTTCCGGAAGTAAAAATTATAGAATCAGGAAAGAACTTAGGTTTTGGAGCCGCTAATAATTTGGCTTTTTTATATGCATTAGAAATTGGTTATGATTTTGTCTTTCTAATAAATCATGATGGTTGGTTGTTACCAGAATTTTGGAAGAAAACATTGCCTATACTTTCTGATGAGGAGTACACAAAATATGGACTTTTATCTCCAATTCATTTTGATGCGACATTAAAAGATTTTGATTTTGGATTTAAAAGATACCTCGGAAATACTTTGGGAAAAAATAATAACGAAGTGATAAATGTAGATTTGATAAATGGAGCATTTTTGTTTATTTCAAAAGAATGCTTGATAAAGGTAAGGGGATTTGATCCCATTTTCTTTTTTTATGGTGAAGATATAGACCTTTGTTTGCGAGCGAAAAAAAAAGGTTATAAAATAGGTATTATCAAAAATGCAAGTGTTGTACACGATCGCAAAGAAAGAGTGTTGTCAGATGATAGGATTTGGAATCATTTGGTTGCAAATCATTTAATCCAGATTAAGTCAATTTCTGGAGGATTCTACAAAAGCTTCTTTAAAACAAATTATAGTATATTCGTTGAATGTTTTCGTAATATTTCAGACAAAAAACAGAGTAAAAATTATCTCAGATTATTTTTTTATTTATTGAGAAATATATCACAGATAAAAAATGCATATTATAATTTTAATTAATGAAAGCATCCATCATCATTACAACATATAATCGTCCGGAGTTTTTGAAGCGCGCTATATCAAGCTGCAAAACTCAAAAAACAAATTATGAATTTGAGATAATTGTAGTAGATGATAATGGAATAGCTACACCGGCACAAATTGAAACTTTAAAGATTGTAAATGGATTTGAAAATGTAAAATATATTATCTTGGAAACTAATTCTGGGGCTTGTATTGCGCGTAATCGAGGTGCAAAACTGGCAGAGGGCCAATACTTGTTTTTTCTAGATGATGATGATGAGTATCTTACTGATAAAGTTCAAATGCAGGTTGATTTTTTAGACAACAATCCAAAATATGATGGTTGTTTGGCTGCTTTTAAAAGAGTTAATACAAATGGAACGCAAATTATTGCAAATAGTAATTTTCCTGTAGTAGGAGATTTTAAAAATTTCGTTGCAAATGGTAATTTTTTTACGCCGATGATTTGTATTCGAAAAGATTCTTTTTCACTAAGTGGAGGATTTATAGATATTCCGCGTTTCCAAGACAGATTTTATATGATGACGATGCTGGAAAAAGATTTTAAATTTGAAGTTATTATGGATCAACTGCATATAATGTATGAACATGATTCTGAAAGAATAACATCAAAATCCATTGAAAAGACGCAAAAATCTATTGATCAGATGATGGTTTGGTTACAGGCTCGAAGACAGGATTTTACGAAACAAGAATGGAAATATATTGAAATAGATGGTTTACGTAAAATTGGTATTAGTCTGTATAATTCTGAATCACGAGTGAACCGACAAAAAGCAGCAAGATTATATTGGGATATTTATATCAGAAGTTTTGTTTTTTCGGACTTCATATTGATGCTTAAAAGTTTAATTAAGTAAGATTGTTTTAGTTGTCTAATGAAATTCCAAAAGTATATGTATAACATTTCAAATAAAATTTCCTAATATGTCAAAGCGTATAGATATATTAGACGGATTAAGAGTCGTTGCTATTTTAATGGTCATTCTTTATCATTATTACAGTAGATATTTTGGTATTCATTACTCTTATTCTGTCAACACGAAAAATGTCTTTCACTTTGGTTATCTTGGAGTGGAGTTGTTTTTTATTATATCAGGCTTCGTAATCACATTGACTTTGGATAAAAGCAAAGATATTTTTGATTTTTTGAAAAAAAGAATTATCCGTCTTTGGCCCGCCATGTTTCTTTGTTCCTTGCTTACTTTTGTTTTTGTAATTTCCTTTGACCACCAATTATTGTTCCCTGGATCTCATGATTTTAAGAATCTATTGATATCAAATACTTTTATAAGCCCAAGTTTGATCAATTGGATTTTCAATACCCAGTTCAGTTACACAGATGGAGCATATTGGTCTTTATGGGTTGAGATCTCTTTTTATTTTATAGTGTCTGTGTTGTATTTTATTAGTAAAAAGAATCTAATGAGAAATTACGGGCTAGCTGCGATGTTTTTCGTAATTGTTCATTTTTTATTTATTTCGGGAACAGGCAAATTGGTCGTAACAAAAATTTTAAGTGAAGATCAATATGATGTCATAAGAAAGTTTGTTACTATTTTCAATATAATGGAGATGGGATTGTGGTTTTACATAGGTATGCAATTGTTAGAGATGTTTCGTTACAGAAAAATTAAAAACCTTCTATTATTCTCAGCTTTTTTTATAGTACAAACCTTATTACTAGGTATGGGAAAGGAGACATTGTTGTTTTGCTTTTTTGTATATATTATTTTAATAATGTTTATTTACTCGCCTCATTATCTGAGGTTTTTAGAAAATCCTGTAATATCTAGATTGGGAATATGTTCTTACTCTGTGTATTTGATACATGAAAATATCGGGGTTATTATTATTAATAAATTGAGTCCTTATCTAGTTGGATTCAATTGGATTGTTGGAGTGGCTCTATTGATAATTTGTTTTATTTTTGGGATCTATTGTTATAAATATTGGGAAAATCCAATATCAAAAAAAATTAAAACTCTTATTTTTAAATAGGATGAGTATAAGCGTTCAAAAATCTAATCAATTAAAAGTAGTAGCAATATTAATGATGCTTTGCCTGCATCTATTTAATAGAAACTATAAAGGACTTTTTGAACCTTTTCTTTTTGTTGGGAAACAACCTCTAGTATTTTATTGGTCATTATTTTGTGATGCTTGCATGCCAATTTTTGCATTTGTAAGTGGTTATGGATTATATTATAAATTCCAAAATGATAAAGCAGCTTTTGCTAATGGGAATTTTGCTAGACTAAAGAGGTTATACGTCAATTACTGGATCATTATTTTAATTTTTCCTGTGACACTTGGATTGATTCTAAAATTTCCTGATTATCCCGGTAGTATCACAAAAGTCATTTATAATATCATCGCTTTTGATAACTCCTACAATGGAGCTTGGTGGTTTTTTACGACATACGTGATTTTTGTTTTTACAAGCAATTTTTGGTTTATCTTACTACAGAGGCTTGATCCCTATTTGTATATTTTTATTTTATTTATAGTTTATATAGTTTATTTTTACTTGAGACTTAATAGATTTTGGGAAGAGAGAACCTCTTTTGAGGTGTTAAATATCTTTCTTAAAGATTTAATATTATTTTTCTATACACTTTCCCAATTTATGCTAGGTGCTTTCGCGTTGAAATACAATTGGAACAAAATTGTAAGTCAATGGTTCAAAAATATCAGGTATAAAAATATAACAATCTTAATCCTGATTTCAGGATTGATAGTATTGCACGCTACTATACCCAATTTTATTATTTCACCCTTCATAGCACTTTGTTTCATATTTCTATTCTGCCAAATAGAATTAGGTTTATACATATCAAAAGGTTTAGATTTTCTCATACCTCATTCAACAAATATATGGTTGATACATATGTTCTTTTATTCGATATTTTTCCCAAGTTTTATTTATTCATTCAGATATCCTTCCATAATATTTTTCATGTTGCTTATGATTTGCGTTCTTTGCTCTTATGTTATTAATTTTATCAACTTACAGATTCAAAAATTAATCAAATGAAGTTACTCTACATCACAAATGGCATCAATGGTTCTGGTGGATTAGAAAGAGTTCTTTCTTTGAAAGCATCTTTGTTGGCAGAGAACTATGGCTATGAAGTTTCAATATTGGTGCTTAATGATTCCGACAAAGCTCCGTTTTACAATTTCAGTTCCAGAATCAGATTCTATTCCATCGAGGTTGGAGGAAATCCAATTGGGTATGTTTTGAGTTATAAAAATGGAATACAAAGGGTAATAAACGAAATCAAACCTAACATTATTTCTGTCTGTGATGATGGTTTGAAAGGTTTTTTCATCCCGCAATTTGTGAGAACGAAAGCCAAGATAATCTATGAAAGACATGTGTCAAAATTAGCAGAGACAAATTCAAATCAATCAATTTTACAGAAGGCTAGTACCCGTATAAAATGGTTGCTGATGGAAATGTTAGGTAAGAAGTTTGATAGCTTTGTTGTATTGACCGAAGGTAATAAAAAAGAATGGGGGTCATTACGAAATATAGAGGTTGTGCCCAATCCATTGTCATTCTATCCAGAAATGTCTTCTCATTTAGATAATAAGAAGGTGATTTGTGTGGGAAAGATCTCATTTCAGAAAGGTCAAGATCTTTTATTAAAGGCATGGAAAAATATAACTCAACAATTTCCAGACTGGACTTTGGAATTATACGGTAAAGAGAATCGTAATTTTCTGGATACATCTACTTTACCTGAAAATGTGTCCTGGTACCCTCCAGCAAAAAATATCAAAGAAAAGTATCTTGCTAGTTCCATCTACGTGATGTCATCACGTTTTGAAGGCTTTGGTATGGTGTTGATAGAAGCAATGGCATGTGGTGTTCCTTGCATCAGTTTCAATTGCAATTATGGGCCTTCGGATATAATAAGTGACGGGATTGATGGTTTTCTGGTACAAAAAGAAAACGTAGATGAGCTGTCAAGAAAAATCGAGTATTTAATTGAAAATCGGGAAAAAAGAATAGAGTTTGGAAAATCGGCCAAGCAAAATGTAAAGCGATTTTCACCGCAAATGATTGTAGAACAATGGAATAATTTGTTTAAAAATTTATAAATGAAAATAATTTTTAATACAGATCAGACCTTCCTTCATGGTGGAATAGAAAAAACAATGGCAACCAAGGCTAATTATTTTGTTAATATTCCCAATGTGCATGTTTATATTGTTACAACAGAACAAAACGGCAAGTTACCATGTTATTTTTTAGATGCAAGAGTTACACTAATAGACTTAGGTATCAATTATGACCGTCGGCTAAGTTATCTTTCAAAAAGAAATCTTAAAAAGACCTTTCAGCATTTTCGTCGTCAATATGAATTGTACAAAATATTGCAGCCGGATGTTGTTATTTCTGCAAACTTTAATTTTGATCATTATTGGCTGCCCTTTTTACTATCCAAGGTCAAAGTGATAAAAGAGAGACATGGTTCAAGGTTTTTTGAAGATAAGCTTAGAAAAAACACCTCATTTTTGAATAGACTTAAATTTGCCTTTAATAATTGGTTAGATAGTAAATATAGTCATATTGTTGTCCTTAATGAAGATGAAAAGAAATATGTAAAATCCAACAATGCAGTTGTTATCCCGAACTCTGTCTGTGTTCCAGAATACAAAGCTGAGCTAAAAAATAAGACCGTTATTGCTGCGGGACGTATCTCGCCTGTTAAAGCATTTGATGAGTTGATACAGGCGTGGAAGGTTGTCTATGATAATTTCCCCGATTGGCAATTGCACATCTATGGTGACGACTATTTAGACACTGGGGAAAAACTCTCAGAGCTTATTGGTCAATTGGAGCTTCAAGATGTGATTTCTTTCAAAGAAAGTGTAAAAGACCTCCCGTACGTTATGCAACATTATAGCATCTATGCAATGTCTTCTATTACAGAATGTTTTCCAATGGTTTTGTTAGAGGCATTGTCGGTAGGTCTTCCTATTGTATCTTATGATTGTCCAAATGGTCCAAGGAATATTATTAGGGATAAAGAAGATGGACTTTTGGCGGAGTATAGAAATAAGCGTAGTCTTGCTGAAAAGCTGTTAGAATTAATAAATGATGAGAACAAAAGATTAGAAATGGGAAATTCAGCAAAGATAAATGTCCAACGTTTCAATAATGACCGTGTAATGGAACTATGGTGCAATTTGTTAAATTTGCAGCATGTTTGATTTTGTGCCGTTGCCAATATATTCTGCAGTTTATTACAACGTTATGTTTGTGATTATGCTGATGGTATTATTACATTCAATGGTCTATGATATTCGCGAGAAAAAAAGTCTTGATTTTTTTCATGTTTTAGGTTACATCCTTATAGTCGTAATGATTCTGTATATGGGTTTTCGTCCTGTTAGTGGGCGTTACTTTGCTGATATGGCTACTTATAGAAAAGGATATCTATTGATGCAGAGAGGTGTTGTAAAAATTGAACATGATTATGCATTCAATTATTTTATGTGGGCATGTTCACAAATTATGCATCACAAATATTTTTTCTTCATTGTTGATGTACTTTATATCATTCCATGTTACATCTTTTCGAAAAAATATTTTTCAAGTTATTGGTTTTACGCATTTTTTATGTTTGCTGGCTCTTTCTCGTTTTGGGCGTATGGGACCAATGGCATCAGAAATGGTCTGGCAACTTCATTTTTTATTTTAGCACTTTGTTATTATGAGAAAAAATGGATGATGTATCTTTGGTTCCTAATTGGTATGTTATTTCATAGTTCTTTGGTAATTCCGTTGGCGGCATATATTACTTCAAGTCTTTACAAAGACCCGAAAGTGTACTTATATATATGGCTGGCAGCAATTCCTCTTTCTCTTGCAGGTGGAAGTGTCTGGCAAGAATTATTTTTTAATAATTTGGGATTTTCTGATCGTACTAGTGGCTATATGGAAGGCGAAAGTGTGGAAGGTTCTTTCTCGTCATCAGGCTTTAGGTGGGACTTTTTATTATACAGCTCTTTTGGTATTATCGCGGGCTACTATTTTATATTTGTAAAAAATATACATGACAAATTTTATATTCATCTATTTGGTATTTACAGCATTGCAAATGCATTTTGGATATTAGTTATTACAGCCAATTATAGTAACCGTTTTGCTTATTTGTCTTGGTTCATGATGGCGCCTGTAATAGCCTATCCAATGTTCAAGTATAAAATATGGAAGGATCAGTATAAAATGTTCGGGATTATACTAAGTATTTATTATTTGTTCACGTATCTAATGTTTTTGAAAAATGGAAAGTAGGATAACAGTTTTCACGCCAACCTATAATCGCGCACATCTTTTACCAAAGCTTTATGACAGCTTAAAAAGACAATCTTTGCGAGACTTCGAATGGCTCATAATAGATGATGGCTCTGTAGATAATACGGAAGAGGTGGTTAGTGCTTGGATCAAAGAAGGTGAAATAAAAATCGTTTATCATTTTCAAGAGAATCAAGGAATGGTGGCGGCTCACAATACCGCCCACTACCTTATGACGACGGAACTTTGCATTTGCATAGATTCTGATGATCATATGCCGGATGACGGGATAGAGAAAATATTGGGTCTTTGGGAGAAATATGGTTACGAAGATTCTGCCGGAATGGTAGGTCTGGATGCCTATACCAACGGAAAAATCATAGGTACTAAATTACCTGATATCAAAGAATGCAAATTCTCCGAACTTTATACGAATTACAAGATCAGTGGCGACAAAAAATTTATCCATAACAGAAAAGTTTTTAATCAATACCTACCATATCCAAGATTGGGAAATGAGAAATTCCCTGTTACAAGTTACCTTTACCTCTTTATAGAACAGAAGCATAAGTTGTTGATTTTTAATGAGGTGTTCTGTATTGTAGAGTATATGGAGGATGGTCTTTCTAATAATCTGATAAAACAGTACAGAGAAAGCCCGGATTCTTTTGCTTTTTACAGGATTGCTAAGATGAAATTCGCTCTCAACTACAAAGAGAGATTTCAGAATGCTATCCATTATGTTTCTTCAAAATTATTAGGAAACCGTACTGGACTTCTAAAGGATTCTCCTGCCAAATTGACCACGCTTTTAGCGTATCCATTTGGAGTCATGCTTTATTATTATATCAAAAACACAAATAAAACAGCCGTAAATAAAACCTTAAATAAAAAATAAATGAAGGCGATCATAGTCCCTGGAATTACAGATATGAACAAAGGAGACCAGGCGCTGGTCTGGGAGAGTTACAGATTGGTAAAGGATACTGGTCTCTACCAGGATATCTACATTCTAAATTCTGGCGATACAGATGAAGAGAAAAAAAATCTTAGCGAGCAGACACATAAAAGAGGCTTCCCTATATTGGAAAATATTCTAAAGCATCCGAGAAGAGGTCAGCACAAAAAAGATGAACACATCAAGGAGTCCAAATTAGAGCTTGCAAAACAAATCAAAAATGCTGGACTGGATTTTTTGAGCACTTGGTTTTTGATTTTAATTGCAAACAACACACAGCTTGTAAAATTATTTTACGGCAAAAAAACGCAGACAACGGTTTCTCATTTCAGAGAGTCTGATGCTGTTTTTGTAAAAGGTGGCGGATTTATCCACGCATATGGTGAGAAGACAGCTCCTTATCTAATGTGGTATTTCTTGTTTTATGTTAGGCTTGCAAAAAAAATGAAAAAGAAAGTGATTTTCTTCCCCAATTCTTATGGTCCATTTCATGGGGTAACAGTAAAGTCACAGGTCAAAAATGTCTTTAGCACATTGGATTTGGTGTACGCAAGAGAGAAAGTTTCTTCGGATGCAATGTCCGGGTTGTTAGGTAAGAATATACCAGTCGAAATGGATCTCGGATTTTTTCTTGAGAAAGGCTCTGAACAAAAGGCGGTGGAGATTCTTGAAAAATACGGTCTTGATATAGCCGATAAAATTGTGGGGGTCACAGTTAGGCCTTGGCGTTTCCCAGGTAAGGACAATCCTTTGGAACTCTATGCAAACTATCTGGATTCTGTTTATCAGCTGGCTCAATATGCAATCAGCAAAGGATTCAAAATTGCCTTATGTAATCAATCGATTGGGCCTAATTCTCATGAAGACGACCGCAATGCAATTAGAGATTTATTAAAGAAATTTGGAACCAACAGTAATGTGTTCTGGATCAATGAAAATTTGGATTGTGATGATTTGAAAGCTCTTTATTCGTACTTTTCAGTTTTTGTCGGAACGCGTTTTCATTCAGTTATTTTTTCTTTAACCTCTCTAGTGCCCTCGATTGCCATAGGTTATGGAGGTAATAAGGCGAAAGGTATTATGGGGGATTTTAATTTTGATAATCTGGTCGTCCAGATAGAGGACGTCACTTCTAATTCATTGATAAAAATGTTCAATGAGATTACGGATAATTACGAGTTAAGCAAAAATAAAATCAGTGATTACCTTTATAAACTGGATGTGAGTCGAAATAGGATCATGTCAGATATTATTAATTTATATGAAGATTGATATTACCAATGTTTATGTAAAAATCTCAATAAAATGCAATATATTATTGATGAGTTTTAACAATCTTTCCGACTGTCCAAACACAGCAGGATAAGTTCCGCATAAAGAAGAACTTTGATATAATAGACCTGGCCTTCTAATTTCAAAAACGACAGACGTTTGCGAGCTCGGTACGCCCTCATCGTTCGTTTACTGACACCTAGCACTGCTGCTACGCGCTCCTCAGGAAGAATATGATCTTGGTCAAAGGGTAGTTCTACGATGTTTATCTGTTGGTACATCTTTTTGAGGTCCAAATACCATTCACGGATCTGGCCCTCACTGAAAAGTGAAAATTTTTCCATCATTTGTGTATTTGAGACGAATTTAGAAATTCCAACTCAATAAAAATTACGGGTTTCCGTAATTTGATAAAATTTCTAAAAGATATTTCCATTTCTTTCATTAAGGATTTCCTCAATTGAGTGACACTTAAAAGAAAACACTTAATTTTAAGATGTAAATATCAGTTACAACCCACTAAAAATTACATTCCTCGCATCTTATACAGCCTTTAGAGTCAGGATAGAAAATGCCAGTTACTTTTAGTGATCTTTTCCAAACCAGTAAGTCAATGATCAAAACTTAAAAATCTAAGTAGGAGTTACAGCTTACCAAGAATTACTATCCACACATCTAAGACACCCTTTAGGGTCGGGGTGAAAATTTTCTTTACCGCGATTATCAACATCACGCAATAAATCGAGAAATACCTTATTATTTAATATCGAAATTAATATAAGACTCCCTTTAGGGGTGGGGTAGATACCAGCCACTTTAGTCAGTGTTTTAAACAATTTAGTCAATAATCAAAACTTAAAAATCTTAAATATAAGTTACAGCTTACCAAGAATGTCCACACATCTAAGACACCCTTTAGGGCCAGGGTAAAAACACCCTTCACCACAATCATCCCGAGTTACACTCAAAACACTCCCACGCTCCAACCCCAAATCCTCCACATCATAACAATCCCTATACAAACCTAAGACAAAGCCTATACAGTGACTTCCAAAACCTATAGCGGGCCTATAGAAAGTATAGCCAAATGTTTATTTCTTATATCAAAAAGGAAAATTTCGGCAAATTTTGGAAGTGCCAAATAGATTAATGGGGCATGTTTCTAATTTTGGAACATTAACCCAAAAAAAATACAACAATGGGAAAATTAAATGATTCTTTATTATCAGGATCCAGCGGTCGCACAGGCCGCTTAGTGGTGGCAAATGTTGCCGGAACAGAAATTTTGAGAGTGCGTCCTCGCAAAAAGACCTCCGCACCCTCATCCAAGCAACTGTTGATTCAGGACAGGATGAGACAGTGTTATGATTTTATTCTGCCTTACAAAGGTTTTGCGTCTTTGTATTTTGGAACCAAGGTCGGTTTGAGATCATGCTACAATCAGGCGATCACGAATTTGCTGAATGCTTACAAATTAGATTTTACGCTACTGACGATCACGCCGGAATATACCGAGATTGAATTTGCAAGGGGTAATTTGTTGGCTCCGATTCCGACAGGCCTCACATCTCCTGCTGCAGGCAGTTTTGAAGTCGAATGGTACAACAATGCGGCGGGTGACCCTGACAGGGAAACTGATCAGCTTCAGTTATTGTACATGGCAGAAGGTCAAAAGAGTCCAGTGTTCATAGAAAACATGGGCGAAAGGGTAGATACAACATTGACAGTTACCGTGCCACCCAATCTACAAGGAAAAATGGTCCATGTATGGATAGCATTCCGTGCACTGGACATGATGCAGGTCTCATTATCGGCCTATGTGGGAAGCGTGATGGTTCCTTAAGAGCACTTTAAAGGCTGTCTTAGCAAAAAAAATCGGTGGGTGATAAATATAGCACGTCCAATGACCACCTCTATTTTGATACAAACCGAATGTTAGCTAAGACAGTTTTTTATTATTAAGAATAAAGCTTAACGTAATTAATGTCCTCACATCTAAGACACCCTTTAGGGTCGGGGCAGAAAATACCCATCACATCCAGTATCACCTTCAAACCAATTTGCCGCTATCGAAATTTAATAAAATTAATAATTCCGCCTTGTGTGAAGCCATGTCATAATATCTAAGACACCCTTACCTTTAAATGCCACCTTAAGGCGATGAATCAAGAAATGTTATAATATTGTTTAAAAATGATCTATGGAAATCTTCGGCAGAAAAAGTAGACCAAAAACCAATATCTTTGCCCATTATCGCTAGACTATGAAAAAAGTATTTCGCATTTCCACGGTGCCAAGCTCTCTCAATATCCTTCTGAAAGGGCAGCTGAGGTATTTGAACCAGTTTTTTGAGATTACTGCGATTTCCGGGTCTGGCCAAGATCTGGATGACACCAGGCTAAGGGAAAATGTGAAGACGCATGTGATCGAGATGCAGCGTCCGATCTCGCCTTTTAAAGATCTCATATCACTGGTCAAACTTTATTGGTATTTCAAAAAGGAGAGACCGGACATTATTCATTCCATAACACCCAAAGCGGGATTGCTGTCCATGATCGCTGGCAAATTGGCTGGTATTCCCATAAGGATGCACACCTTTACAGGCTTGGTTTTTCCATATAAAAATGGATTGATGCAGAAGGTTCTGATAATGATGGACAGACTTTTATGTTACTGTGCTACCAATATTTATCCCGAAGGACAAGGCGTTAAGAAAGATCTGGAGCAATACGAGATTACAAAAAAGCCTTTGAAAGTCATCGCAAATGGAAATGTCAACGGCATCGATATAGCCTATTTTGACCCTGTACTGTTTTCTGAAATTGACAAGCTCGCACTAAGAAACGAATTAGAGATTGATGGAACCGATTTTGTATTCTTGTTTGTAGGGCGTTTAGTGAGAGACAAAGGAATCAATGAGTTAGTTGAGGCTTTTGTGGAACTGAATATTAAGTCTCCCAAAACTAAATTATTGTTGGTCGGGCCTTTTGAAGAAGAGCTTGATCCTGTTTTACCAGAAACGAAAAATAAGATACAGAATAATGCGAATATCATTTCAGTAGGATTTCAAAAAGATGTTCGGCCGTACTTTGCGATATCGGATACATTTATTTTTCCAAGCTATAGGGAAGGCTTTCCAAATGTGCTGTTACAAGCTGGTGCGATGGGCTTGTTTAGTATCGTTACGGACATCAGCGGGAGTAATGAGATCATTAAAAACGGATTGAATGGCCAGGTCATACCGGTAAGGGATAAAAATGAATTGTTCAAGGCGATGTCAGCTCGGTTAAAGAATAACAACGATGGGTCACCTAATGAAAATATCTGCAGGTCGCTTATAGCAAAGGCCTATGAACAAAGTAATGTGTGGGAATCTATAAAAAATGAATATTATTCTCTGATTGATAATAATTAATTCTTTAATTTTGCAGAAATAATAAAAATAAAAGGTTATGAAAATAAATATACTTTTTAAAAGTGTGTTTTTGATTATGTTCTTGATGGCCATAACAATGAAGGCACAAGTTGTTGTTGCAGAATTCAATAATTGGACAGCAAAATATGCTGTTGGAAATTATACACAAGTATCAACAGCAGGAGTATGGAATATGACCCGAGCATCGGTGTATCCTGCAGGAAGCGCGAGTATTTCTTTGAATGGTTATGTAGAACTTGCAATTTCTAAGTCTACAGAAGTTGCCGGAACTTTAACTACTCCGACTATAGCAAAAGGGGGTGCACGGTCAATCACTGTTTTGGTAGCGGTAAGGCCTATAAATATAAATTATACAGAAACCACAAGAGTTTTGGTGGAGAAAAGTATTAATAATGGTAGCTGGACATCAGTAGGGTCGTATAATGTAATTACACCAAAGACTTTAACTGTTGAAAATTTTACAATTCCGGTCAATGATTATAGCGACAATATAAAATTTAGAATTTCGAGAACTTCTGGTAAATCAATATTCTTAGACAGAGTAGTGGTAAATCACTCATTCGTCCTTTCGTCCAGTACTGAAACTGTCTGTCCTAATACGCCAGTGGTTTTGACAGCTCAAAGTTCAGCACCTTTTAACTATACCTGGTCTAGCACTGTTGGTGGTAATCTCGTTCAGAATACAGGCGCTTCAGTAACAGCCAACCCTTCACAGAACGCAACTTATACTGCATTTGGAACATACACCAATTCTTTTGGAACATTTACGGATACAAAGATTATAAATGTTAATACCAATGTTACGCCTACAGCAACTTTGACAGGTGGTGGAACGATTGATACCGAACCAGGTTCAGTAAACCTGCAAGTTGCACTGACAGGAACGGCCCCTTGGTCAATTACTTATACTGCCAATGGTGCAAATCCTCAAACCATAACAGGCATAACAAATTCACCATTTATTCTGACAGTCTCTCCGGAGGTGGATACCAATTATCAAGTGACAGCAGTCTCTGATGCCTCATGTAATGGAACAGGAGTTGGTGTTTCATCGGTATTGGTCAATAAAACGGTTTGGAGAGAAAGCAACAGTGTTGTAGGCTGGTCCAACGGATTACCTAATGCCACTTTGAATACTTACATTTTCGAACCATATGTTACCGGCACTAAAGGCTCTTTTATTGCAAAAGACTTAACAATAAATAACAATGGGCTATTGACCGTAAGTCCTAATACAGTAATTACAGCAAGTCGTTATATTAATGGCATCACATCTGATAGATTTGTTGTCGAAAGCGATGCTAATATCATGCAAAGTTCCAATTCAGAGAATAATGGAGCAATCACAGTGAAAAGGATTTCTAACATGGCAAAAATGCATTTTACGTATTGGAGTGCACCAGTATCAGGTCAAAATATGTATGCATTTTCAGATGGAGGATTAGTAGGTGGAACACCTAAAAATAGATTCTTTATTTACAGTGAGTCCACGGATTTATTCGACTTTTATGGAATTAATGATGCGTATAGCTTTAGAGTAGGTCAAGGTTACGCAATCAGAGGTAAAGACAGTTATAATACAAATTTTAACAGCCCTGCTCCATATACATTTACATTCACTGGTATTCCAAATAATGGAAACTTAGCTTTTCAAAACTTAAAATGGACAAATGCAGCTCACGGCTACAACTTGGTAGGTAATCCTTATCCTTCGAATTTAGATTTTGATGCTTTGTACGATGCTAATAGCTCTTTGATATATGGAACAGCATATTTCTGGACAAACCAACAATATGTTCCAGATCAGCAAGGGGGTAACTATTCTGGTTCTAACTACGCCATCTACAACAGAAGTGGTGGTGTACCGGCAACGTTCCAGGATGGTGTAGATTCTCCTGTCCCTACACAATACATCAAAGTGGGTCAAGGATTCTTGGTTCAAAGTATGAGCGGTTCGCACAATCAGCCATTACAGTTCAACAACAGTATGAGAAGTTACAGTGCATCTAGCATCTTCTTCAACAAGCAGGAAGTTAAGTCAAAAGACAGGTATTGGTTAAATCTAAAATCGCCTTCAAACATCAACAACACGATATTGGTATCTTACATGCCAGGTGCTACAGACGGTTATGAGAGATTGTATGATGCAGATATCTTGGTATTAGGTTCAGATGCTTTCTATACAACAAATGGTACTGCTAAATTGGCCATCCAAGGTAGAAAATATCCATTGAGAGCAGATGATGTGGTAACATTGGGAACAAAATATTTTGAAACTGGTAACTACACTATTTTCCTGAAGGAGAAAGAAGGTATTTTCGACACAGATCAGGCAATCTATCTGAAAGATAAACAACTGAACAAAGTGATCAACCTTTCTGAGGAAGGTCAATATACTTTCGCAGCTAGTAAAGGTACAAACGACATAAGATTCGAGGTAATCTACCAAGACATCCTGTCTTTCGATTCTGTGAACAGGTCTGCAGGAAGCGTAAGTGTTGCCAAAGATGAGGTGGACGTAGTGGTGAGAGATACCACAAACAACATCACCGTAATTGATGTGTTCGACGCTTCTGGAAAACTAGTTCAGTCTGTTGCAGGTAAGAGTCAAAAAGAGGTTAGAATAAATACTTCAGGTTTGATCAAAGGGGTTTATATCCTAAAGATCACTTCTGATAAAGGAATAACAACCAAAAAGGTGATCTTGTAAAAACTCACCAACTAAATAATAAAGGCCAATCTGCAAAGATTGGCTTTTTTATTTTACATAAAAATAAACTCTTTTTATGTATTTTTCGATTTTTACCAATTTCTGTTAAAAGTAGCTACGTGACATTTTGCAGTCTCATTTTCCGGAATGGCACAACCTTTGTAAAATGTAGAAAAGATAATTATTAACGAAAAATTTAACAATATGAAAAAATTATTATTAGGAGCAGTAGTGTTAGTTGCAGGATTATTCTCTACAGCAAACGCTCAGATACAAGAAGGAAACTGGATGGTAGGAAGTAGTTTACTTTCAAGTAATTTTGGTCTTAACACTGGTGCTGGTTATGATATCGCATTACAGCCGAAAGCAGCCTATTTCATCAAAGATAATGTGGCGTTGGGAGGTTATGTCAATTTAGGGATCAGCAAAGTGACAAAGGGTTCACCTACAAGATTTGATTATGGCGTAGGAGCTTTGGGTCGTTATTATATTTCTCCAGGTGAGGCAGGTGTTGACAACCTTCTTAATCACGGACGTTGGTTCTTCGAAGGTAACTTAGGGGTTGGAGGTTCTTCAGTAGAAAATGGAAATTCAACAACTGGATTAGATTTCGGAGTAGGTCCAGGTTATTCTTACTTTATTACGCCTAACATCGGTATCGAAGGGTTGGTAAAATATGTAGGACAGTCAGGTTTCGGTAACGAAGGTTTGAATTCGAATATCACTTTCAACGTTGGTTTCAGTATCTATTTACCAAGCGGACAAGCAAAAAGAATTGCAAACGAAGCTAAATAATTTTAGACTCAGCATACAATAAAACCGGCTTTTGTCGGTTTTTTTTATTAATATCACATTATGGAATATTTACACACCGTTTACGCCGTCCTAAAAAGATGGTACATCAGTTTTGCAGAACTTACACCAAGGCTCATCGTTGGGATTCTGGTCTTCCTCTTTTTCCTGATGACCAGTACTTACCTGAGTCGTTGGTCTGTAAAACTTTTTCACAAGCTTTTCCCAAAAACGAAAAACGAATCTGTGGTCACCCTGATCTCCGTATTCAAATTTCTGATCATTCTAATGGGTGCCTTCATCTCATTGGAGATTATGGGGTTCAGTGGCTTCTTTATCAAGTTCTTGGGAAGTTTGGGTGTTGCCGGGGTAATTGCGGGGGTTGCGCTGAAAGATCTTGTATCAAGTATGTTTTCCGGAATGTTGGTCGGTGTAGACAAAGCTTTTAAAATTGGAGATTATGTCACGATTGGCGGCAACTCTGGAACTGTTCAGGACATTGGATTGTTGACCACCAAAATGATCACAGATGATGGAAAGAAAGTTTACATTCCAAACCAGATCATCTTCAACGCACCGTTTTTCAATGTGACGGCTTCACCACAGCGCAGGATCATTTTGGACTTCGAAATTCCTGTTGGTGAAGATATTCAGAAAACAAAGGCGGCAATCTTGGATGAGATCAAAACTTTGGCACATGTCGATAAGACCGATGCGACTGAGGTTTTGTTCACCAATGTAAAACAAGGCGTTTTCAATCTGCAGGTCAAATTCTGGTTGGAGAAAGGCAACAACTTTAGCCAACTTAAAAGTGGTGCGATCATGCAGATCAACGAAAGATTGGTGAAAGAAGGCGTCAGCCTCGTAACGCCGACAAGCATCAATGTTACGACCTCACAAGAAGCTGCTAAAGAACAGGTCAATCATGATGACAAAGTCTAAATGATCAATTTTCTTTATTTAGATCCTTTATCATCGTCATGGCAAAATAACCAATGATCAACACCGCAAAACCAATGCAAAGCCACATGAACAAAGAGGTTTGCCAAAAGGTCTTAGATGAATCGGCTTCTTTTGGATCATCAATTTTGTCTAAATTTGAAATTGTTGCAACAGGATAGTTTTGATTAAAATCAATGCCTGAGTGAGCCAGATCATAAGCTGGAGCAGAAAGTTTCGAATCGATTTTTAAAGTGTAATTTTCATTGGCTTTCAGGTCTGCAAGAATGCTCACTGGATCTTGGAACAAAGAGATTTTGTTGATCTGTAATTCTGGATTGTCTTGGTTATCAATTTCTATCGTGAACTCTTTAACGAACAATTCTGAAACTTCAAAACTGTTTTTGACTTTTGAATTCAGTTGGAAATTGCTAACCGTTTCATTATAATCAACTTCAGTTCTTTTCTGAGTTCTGGTTTTATTGATGACGATCCGAGCTTCTCTCAAATAGAAATTGGGCGCCGAAATATCAAAACCAATCGCATCGATCACTTGTGGATCTTTGAAGCTGATATGGATCTTCGTTTGCTTCTTCTTTTTATCCGTCGTTATTTTTTGTTCGAAGTTTTGAAGTTCTATTTTTGATTTTTTGACAGCATAATTTTTCTCCAATCGAACTTCCAACACATTGATTGGAAGCGAATTTTTATCAATGAAATCAAATCTCAGAAACTTATAATTATTTAGCGGAAAAGAAAAATTGCGTTCCACAGAGGTTTTTCCGCTGTCATTCAAATCGTTTATGGTTTGATTAATGACCAGACCGAACCATTCCTGATTATCGTTGCTTCCGCTAATGCTGTAAGTTTTATCAACATCTGTATTGGCGATTTTCAAAATCAGATGTTCCAGATTCAACGCTTTTTCATTCGAAACCACTACAGAAGTTACTTTGTTTGGAACCGCATTTCTTGATACGATCGTCAAATTCTCATATTGTAGATCCGTAGATCTTCCTTCAAAAAGAACGTAAGGAACTTCATTGTTTTTCGCATCGAAAATTCTTAAAAAATCCAAGTTATTTTGCGATGCAGAACGCACTTCCGGCGAAAGCACGATTTGATGCAAACCACTTTCTGAAACTTGATTTATTTGCCCTTGATAATTTTGTGCTAATGAAAAACTCAATGCAAAAAAAGTGGAAAGAAGGCTAAATATTTTCTTCATTGTCTGTGTTTTGAGGTTGCTCATCGATCACCAGTTTTTTGATCTTCTGATAAACGAATGAGATAATTAAAATAAGAACGCCCAGCAAAATAAATGCAATGATCTTACCAGTTTCTGATACATTTTTGATATCGAACAGGAATAGTTTCGCGATCGTTAAACCTAATAACGAAAGGGAAATGATACGCAAAGGTTTGTTCTGTCTTTTGATACCAACAATCAGGAAGGCAAAAGATAGAACGCCCCAGAGAATTGGGTAACCGATCTTGACGATCTGCATTTTTGCTAAAGAGAATTTGTTATCGATAAATGAAACTTTATCGCCATTGTATAGACCATCTTTGATCGGATACGTTTTCGCCAATTCTACCTGATCTACAATATCGCTAGAGAACATCAGACTGTGGATCATCACTTCATTGCTCAAAATGTAGACGACACAAAAAGCCAAAAGCCAAAGTGCGAATTTGTGATTCAGGAATTTTGAAAACTCATTGTTGGCTCTATTTTTAACGATAATATAAAGGAAATATCCTATGCAGATCAACAACAAATAATGCGTGAAATATGCAACTTTACTTGATGTAGATTGCGTTACATTTTCAACCATTTCGTTCGTCGTCAGTTGGAAATAGATGATGAGGTAGAGTAAAATGTTGATTCCGGCTAAACTAATGGCAAAGCTTGTATTGAAGTTGTTTTTCTGTTTTAAAACAAAGAAAATCAAGCCTGCACTGAAAATGAAATGGTACAAGACCGGAAGCGATGTCGCCGAATAATAATTGGAAATATATTCGTTAGACTGGTAATAAACCTCGAACATTCCGACGAAATAACCAATAATTACAGCCAAGATTATTGCCGTAGTTCTGTATATTTTTGGATCGATCTCGAGGAAATAGAACATCGTGATCTCTCGTTCTTTCTTTAATAAGTAATAAGTTGCAACCAATGAAGCCAACGCTACCAAACCTGTGATGAAGATCTTGTTGAAAAATGGTTTCAAAGTAATATCCGTAAACTCGTGATAATATTGATTCCAATCGATGAACAAACTGAAAAGCATCAAGATTTGAACGACAATTGCACCAAATTTGAAAGTCGCGATCTTTGATTTTTGAGAAAGCCACAACAGCAAAACCGCTTCGCCAGCCCAGAATAAGGTGATGTAATTTCCATTGAACTGGAATGGAATGGTCAGCGTGATAAACGTCAAAGCCAAGCCTAGCAAAAAGTAGATCGCGTTTTTGTTGATCCCGAATTTTCGGTACAAAATCATTGCAAAAACCAAGTTATACAATGCTAACGCAATCGTGAAAATTCCTTTGAACTCAGGTTTCCAACTTTGGATCATGGTCGCGCCCATTCCGAAATAGAAAAACGTGTTTGCCAACATCAGGAAATATTCCATCTTGGTGAATCCACCTTTGTTACGAATATTATTAATGACCGCTGCAATGCTAAAGATGATGTAGAAAATGGTCGCGAAAAACAACCCACCACGATACGGAAGTTTGTTATCGGAAAACTCGACGCCGAACCATCCAGAGAACAAGACACACGTAAAAATGAACGCCAACAACGTCACCAGATTCCACTTCTTGAAATAGGCAATGATCAGCATTCCAATGTTGAGGATCGCAATGTAGGTAAAGAGAACTTTGTAGTTTCCTTCGCCTGTGCTGACCATAAATGGAACGGCAAAACCGCCAATCAATGACAGAACTGCTAATTCTTTTCTATTGTAAGAGACCGAAACCAGCACACTGAAAATGGTGATCACCACCATAATGATGAAGGCGACGGTTTGGCTGAATAATTTGTAATCGTGGAAGGCAATTCCAATCGTGAGGTAGAAAATACTGATTGCGCCGGCCACAAAAACAGAACTGAATGCGGCGTAATTTTTCTTCAATCGGTGGGCGATGACCATCACGATGGCGCCACTTAGGATGCCGATGCCGACACGCGCTGGCTCATTGATCCAGTCTTTGTCGATCGCATATTTCACAAAGAAACTGATTCCTAGGACCAAGATCAGGATCCCGATCTTGTTGATGAGGTTTTCACCGATGAATTTCTCGATGTCCGGATTTTTCTCTTTGAAGTTTTCTATCCAGGATTTTTTTGGAACAATCGGTTCTGAAATGATTGGAATTGCAGGTTCAAGAGTTTCTTCTTTCACCTCAACTGGATTTTCGTTGGAACTGAAAGCAACTTGAGAAATTTGCGCTTCTTCCTGTGGAATGATCTCTTCTATAATTTCTTGTTCCTCGATGATCGGCTCTTCAACAATTGTTTCCTCAATAACTGGTTCTTCAATTTCTGGTTCAACAACCACTATTGGTTCAGATTCAGCGATTGGAAGTTTTTCTTCTTTAGACGTTGGTTTTGACAAATCATTAAGAATGAATCGAAGGGTCGAGATCTGCTCTTTCAGGTCATCGATCTTGTCATTGAGTTGTTTGAAGTTCTGTTGTTGGTCGGCGGGTTTTTGATTCGTTTTGTTGTAAATAATCAAAGTGAAAATCAAAATCGCTAAGAGTAATGCTACTTCCATAAGTGTTCTATCTGTAACAAATATAATATAATTAAAATTAGGTCTCCTGATGTTTGCTATCAGAAAGTTATGTTTATAAAACTTGACTATTATTTAAGCAATTTTGTTATTCTTTATTAATACCAAAAAAAGACTTGAAAAATCGTCGAAGAAAGAGAAAATATTCAATTTCCAAACAATGTTGAATGTATGCGAAGCGCAGCCCGACTTGAACGGAGCTCATTTTTTGCGGCGGGAAATGCGGTGGGAAAAATAGCGGGAGTGGAAGGCGGATAAAGCTGCCCAAATTATAATGCAAAAAAAAATCCGCTCAAAAAAATTGAACGGATCTGATATTTATTTTAGAAAATTCTTAGCTAGCTAGAACTTCTTTTACTTTGTTTGCAGCTTCTTCCAAAGTAATTGCAGAGTGAACAGGTAGTCCAGACTCGTCAATTAGTTTTTTAGCTTCTACAGCGTTGGTTCCTTGCAATCTTACGATCAATGGAACTGGAAGGCTTCCCATCGCGTGGTAAGCGTCTACAACACCTTGCGCTACTCTGTCGCATCTTACGATCCCTCCGAAGATGTTGATCAAGATCGCTTTTACGTTCGGGTCTCTCAAGATGATTCCGAAAGCAGTCTGAACTCTTTGTGCATCAGCTGTTCCACCAACGTCCAAGAAGTTTGCAGGATTTCCGCCAGACAATTTGATGATATCCATAGTCGCCATTGCAAGACCAGCTCCGTTTACCATACAAGCTACGTTTCCGTCCAACTTCACGAAGTTAAGACCAGCTTCGCCAGCTTCTACGTCCAATGGATCTTCTTCTCTTGTATCTCTCAATTCAGCAAGGTCTTTGTGACGGAACAATGAGTTGTCGTCCAAAGTTACTTTTGCATCTACAGCGATGATCTTGTTGTCTGAAGTTTTAAGAACCGGGTTGATCTCGAAAAGAGAAGCATCGATTCCGATGTAAGCGTTGTAAAGAGACGTGATGAATTTTGTGAATTCTTTGAAAGCATTCCCTTCAAGACCTAGTCCGAAAGCAATTTTTCTAGCCTGGAAACCTTGCAATCCGTAAGCTGCGTCGATCACTTCTTTGTGGATCAAATGTGGCGTCACTTCTGCAACGTGCTCGATGTCCATCCCACCTTCTGTAGAATAAACGATCGTGTTTTTACCTAAAGCTCTGTCTAGAAGGATAGAAACATAAAATTCTTTAGTTTCAGATTCTCCTGGATAATATACATCTTCAGCTACCAAAACAGAATGTACTTTTTTACCTTCAGCAGAAGTCTGAGGTGTGATCAGTTGCATTCCGATGATGTTTCCAGCGTTTTCTTTCAGTTTGTCCATATTTGGAGAGAACTTTACACCACCACCTTTTCCTCTACCACCAGCGTGGATCTGAGCTTTTACTACCCAAGCTTGCGCTCCCGTTTCAGCAGTAAGTTTTTCGGCAGCCGCTACAGCTTCATCCACATTGTTTGCAACAAAACCACGTTGGATATTAACCCCGTATTTTGCTAAAATCTCTTTTGATTGATACTCGTGAAGATTCATAATATATTATTGATTAATTTTTAGATTTTATAAGATTCACAAATTTAAGAAAAAGTGATGAATTACATTATATAAATGTCTGATTGAAATCAGTTTTCAATATTATCTGGGTGTGTCCCTCGCCAGCGCTAAGTTCCAGCCGCTCGGGTCGCTACGTCCGCTGCAATTCCTCATTCCGAGGCTTTGGCCAGCGCGTATTCCGGGATTTCCACTACCATCGCTCACACAGCTTGGGTTTTCAGTAGTTCCTTCCAACTTCTTTACAAAGTTCCAGATATTCTTTCGGCATATTAGATGATCCAAATCCCGTCTCATAATATTCATCCGAATGTGGAATGTAAATGCTGTATTTCTTACCAAATGGAAAAATCGGAATGAAAAACAACTCGAAATAATTCTTGTAAACCGAAACAATAGCGTTCGCCATAAAGCCGTTTTTCAGAACTTTACGGTCTTCTTTTCCTACGAGTTTGGTTTTGATTCCGAAGATGAAAAACATTGGGGATGATTAGAACTTAGCCTTCGCAAAATACCAGATCAACATTCCCCAACTGATGATCATAAACAAACCGCCAAGTGGTGTGATTGGTCCAAGGAATTTAAGATTTACGCCCCAAACATCTTGGAAAGCCAGACAATAAATGCTCACAGAAAAGATAAAAGTTCCGGCAATCATTAAAATTGAAATCCATTTCTCAGATGTCGTTTCGAATTTTAAAATATATCCGACAATGAGAAGGAAAAACGCCGCATACATTTGATAACGAACACCTGTTTCGAAGCTTTCTAATCTTTCGATTGATAATATTTTTTTGAAGGCGTGTGCCCCAAATGCACCGAGAACTACGGACAATAAACCGTAAATTCCGCCGATAATTAAAGTAAAGTTTTTCATATTTTAATTTTTACAGATTTCTTCAATTTTATGATTGAAATTAATTTCCCATTCTTCATTTCTATTTTCGTTGTCGACTTTCAATAAGTTAAATATGTCATCAATTTTTTCTATAGTTTCTTCTCTAAAAGAAATCGCTTCTTCTTGGGAACTACAAAAATAAGTGTGAAACATCAGGTTGTAAATTCCGATTGTTACAGAAAAAGGTGCAATGTTGCCATCTTGTTCAATTGTTATTCTCGCACCATTGCTATTTTCAAAATCTGAAAGAATAATTCCTCCTTCAGAACCTTTTTTACCAATTGAATTTGAATTGTCAAAGATATACCACATTTATCTATTCCTTAATTTTTCAATTCTGCAATTACTTACCGTTTTATAATTACAATTCTCCTTTTTGATATAAAATAATAAGTTTTCCTGCAATCGTTAATAATCCCAACACAATGAGTAGCCAAGAAAATCGTTTGGCACCTGCAAATCCCGGATCCTTTGTGAATTTTAAAAATATCCCAAAGAACAAAATAAAGGCTGAAAGTAAGATCCCAAACATATGTCTATTTATTTCTCAATTTCTCCAACTCCGAAATCACCTCGTGATGGCTCACCGTTTTATCTTTGAAATAGGTCACAAAATGCTGTTTTTCCTCTTCTGTTGCACCAAATTGATTCAAAATATTGAAAAGGTGCATCTTCATATGACCTTTCTGGATTCCCGTTGTCACCAAAGAACGAAGCGCTCCAAAATTCTGCGCCAAACCTGAAACCGCCAAAATACTCATCAATTCCTGAGCAGATGGTTTTCCAAGAAGTGCTAAAGAGAATTTTACCAACGGATGGAGATTCGTCAATCCGCCAACCACACCGACTGAAATCGGCAAGTCGATCCAAAATCTGAAAATCCCGTTGTCCGTTGTGCAATGCGTGAGTGAAGAATATTTCCCGTTTCTCGCCGCATAAGCATGCGCACAAGCTTCCGTCGCACGGAAATCATTTCCAGTCGCGATGACTACAGCATCAACACCATTCATAATCCCTTTGTTATGCGTGGTTGCTCTGTAAGGTTCAATCTCTGCAATCGTCACCGCACGTTTGAATTTCCACGCAAATTCCTCATTAGAAATCCCGCTGTCGTCTTTCAAATCTTCAATTTTGCAGGAAACTTCGGCTCTTACGATGCAATCCGGCGTGTAATTGGAAAGGATATTCATCACAATCTGTAAAGAGTCTTTTTCTTCCTGAGAGAAACTTTCTTCCTTTGCAACTTCTTCCTTCAAAGTTTTTCCGAATTGTTCCAGACAAGAGTTAATGAAATTGGCGCCCATAGAATCCACAGTATCAAAACTCGCTTTCAGTTGGAAATAATCTTCCAGTTCAGCAGTTTTGTCGATGAGTTTGATATTTAGGATTCCGCCGCCGCGGTTGCGCATATTTTTGGTAATGTCTTCCGTGGCTTCCAACAATTTTTTCTTCAGTTTAAAATTGAAAAAATGCAACAATTTATGAGCTTCGGTTTTGAAGATAAAATGCGTGTGACCCAGTTTTTCTGTATTGATGATGGTTGTTTTGAAACCACCTTTGTCAATCCAGAATTTGGCCGCTTTACTCGCTGCAGCCACTACGGAACTTTCTTCAACTGCCATTGGAAGTGCTAGTAATTTCCCGTCAATCAGGAAGTTTGGAGCAATTCCGTAAGGCATATAAAAATTGGAAATCGTGTTTTCAGAAAACTCGTCGTGCATTTTTTGCAGATTAGAATCGTTGTTCCAATATTGCTGCAGAATCTGCTCGTAACTTCTGTCGTTGCTTAGATATTCGGTGATTAGCCAATCGATTTTTCTTTGTTTTGACAATTTGGAAAAACCTTCAACTGGTTGATGGTTCATAAGTGATGATTGATAATTAATAAATGATAATTGATTTTAAATAATTTAAAACTGAAAATCGAGTCTTGAATTAATAAAAACATTATGAAATTTTATGTTTGTAAAGATAAGGATTTTGGGAGATTGTGATAGGATTGGTTTGTATATTTGTAAGTAATCAAAATTTACTAAAATGTTTGATATAGAAAAATTAAAGAATCAAATTGAGCAATTTAAAATTGAATCTAATTCTGTTCGTGAGATAATTAGTCCTTTTCTCAGTGATGACTTAAGTACGGCTAAAACTATTGAGTTATCTCATTTAGGAAAATTTCTATATAAACTTGAAGAAAAATATAATATTAAATCAATAACTGAATCTCCTGATTTTATTATCGAAAATGAATACAAAAAGATTGGAGTTGAAATAGTAGGTATTTTTACTAAAAACATTGAATACGAAAAGTTCAAGCAGCAATTAATAAAACTTTCAGAACAAAAATTTATTGAAAAATATCCAGATGTAAATTTTCTTGCGAATGTCTATTTTAAAAATGAAGAATTAAAGCTTCAGAAACATCAACTTTTTGAAGAAGCTGAAAAAATAGCTAACCACATTTATAATATTTATAGACAGCATACATTTTTTAATGATTGTGAAATAATTGAAGAAGTTGAAATTATAAGTAATTCACAACTTTCATTTTCATATAATCCTGGTGGTTATATGGTTAATAGTTTGACACCAGAATTGGTTAGCAACACAATTTTAAAAAAAGAAGGAAAAATTATAAATTATAAACAGAAAAATTTAGATGAAATCTGGTTACTAATTGTTGTTTCTCATTCTTCTCCTGAATCATATGAAATATTTGATGAGGATGAACATCTGTTCAAAAACTATGATTCTAAATTTGATAAAGTTTATATTTTAGAAGATTTCAAAGCGCAGATTTATTGTTTAAAATGAGAATTATTTTGATTTTTTAATTGTGCTGTGGAATTATTTTAAGTAAAATTTGTTAGTAACTTAATTGACAAAAACTATCAAAGTTGTAATTAATTGGACTTATTTTTGACGTAATTTTAGAGCTTAATTCTTCTTAATAAAACCCTCCAAAATATGAACTTCGACCGCACAAAAGAAAAACTGGAAATACTTGCCGACGCTGCAAAGTACGACGTTTCCTGCTCATCAAGTGGCGGGAAAAGGAAAAATAATGGCGGATTAGGAGACAGTTCTGCCAGCGGAATTTGTCATACTTATACAGAGGATGGGCGATGTGTTTCGCTTCTTAAAATCCTTTTGACCAACCATTGCATTTACGATTGCATCTACTGCGTTTCCAGAAAATCAAATGACATCAAACGCGCCGCTTTCACGGTGGAAGAAGTGGTGGATTTGACCATCAGTTTTTACCGCCGAAATTACATCGAAGGATTATTTTTAAGTTCAGGAATTTTCAAAGATGCAGATACGACGATGGAACGTTTGGTTCGGGTGGCAAAAAAATTGAGAAATGAGCATAACTTCAATGGTTATATTCACTTAAAATCGATTCCTGGAGCGAGTGATATTTTGATGCAGGAAGCCGCACTTTACGCAGACCGACTTTCCGTAAATCTGGAAATTCCGACAGAATCTGGATTGAAGCTTTTGGCGCCGGACAAAAATCGGGAAGATATGTTGCAACCAATGCGAATCGTGCAAAAAGGAATCCAGCAATACAAAGACGAGAAGAAAATCATCAAAAGCGTTCCGAAGTTTGCTCCAGCAGGACAATCCACCCAAATGATTGTCGGCGCAACCAACGAAAACGATTTGCAAATCATCAAAGTCGCCGACCATTTCTACCAAAATTACGGAATGAAACGCGTTTATTATTCAGGTTATATTCCTGTGACGTCGGACAATCGATTGCCGGCAATCACGGCGGAAGTTCCTGTTTTGAGAGAAAATCGTTTGTATCAATCCGATTGGTTGATGCGTTTTTATGGTTTCAAAGCAGATGAAATTTTGGATTCCAATATGCCGTTTCTGGATTTGGAAGTGGACCCCAAATTAAGTTGGGCGTTGCGTCACTTAGACCAATTTCCAGTCAATCTTCAAACCGCTGATTACAAAATGATTCTTAGAATTCCGGGAATTGGTGTGAAAACGGCGATGAAGATTGTCAGCTCCAGACGTTTCCAGGTTTTGAATATCGATAATTTGAAAAAGTTAGGCGCAGCTGTCAATCGTGCAAAATATTTCATCGATTTCAGTTACGGCAATCCATTTTTGAAACATTTGACAGATTTGAATTTGAGAAAATTAATTATCGGCGGAAGTCAGTCGAAATTTCAAAATCAGTTTTCTCAGCAATTGACTTTGTTTTAAATATGAGAACAAAAAAAGCGTTTCGCCACGACGGACTAAAAATTAATGAGATTGAAAATTCAATTTCGAAATTTTCTCAACAATTAATGTCAAATTCAAAATGGATTAGATTGATTGAGCAAATAGTTGTTCACAATAATGAAATAATGAAAATAGAATTCAAGAAGATTCAAAATGACAGAATTGGAGAGTTGTATTTGAATGAAGAAAGTATTTTCGAATTTGATTATTGGCAAAGTGCTTTTGAAGGTAATAATTCTTTTAACGAATGGCTTGAATATCGAGAAATCGAATATTTGATTTTTCCTAAAATCATAAATCCAAGTACGAATCAAGACTTAAACAGAATATCAGCCATAATAAAAAATGTTGGAGAATTTGATTTGGAATTAGATGAAAATGAATTGAAGCTTATTTGTTACAAGTAATTTGTAACTAAATTGATATTCCTGAAGAATGACAAATTGCGTTCTCTCAACTCCAAAAATCTTCAACTCTCAAAAATGAAAACCCTCCTCTACGACGGCAGTTTCGACGGACTTTTGACCGCAGTATTCGAAGTTTTTGAATACAAGTACAATGATGTCGAAATCCGAAACAGGGAAAGATTTCAACAGGAAAATATGTTCGCCGAAATCCACGAGGTTGTGACTCAAAATGAGAAATCTGACAGAGTTCTCAAAAAATTAGAATCGAGCATTGGAAAATCCGGAATCAAACAATTGCTGATGGTTTTCCTCTCAGAACTTCCGGAATCTGAAGATTTGATTTTTTCAGCCATCAAACAATCTATTAAAAGTCCTGAAAATAATGTCCTGCAGAATTTCGCCAACGATGATATTCTTCAGATCTCAAAAATCTGCAAATCCGTCAGTCGAGAACGCCATCGGATGACTGCGTTTGTCAGGTTTGAGAAAATGAAGGACGATATTTATTTCGCTAAGATTGACCCTGATTTTGATGTTATACCTTTGATTCGAAAACATTTCAAAGACAGATACGCGGACCAAAAATGGATGATTTACGACCTCAAACGACATTACGGCTTGTTTTATGATTTAGAGGAGTGTGAATTTTTTTATCCTGACGAAAAATTTAATCTCAATCAATACCAACAGAAATTCCACGAGGAAGAAATCAATTATCAGGAACTTTGGAAAAGTTATTTCACGAAAACGAATATCAAAGAAAGGAAAAATATCAAGCTCCACGTCCAACACGTCCCGAAACGTTATTGGAAATATTTGACTGAGAAATTCTAAATTTTATAATTGAATAGTCGCGCCCACCACAAAATTCCGTTTTGCCGATGGATTATAAAATCGGTTTCCAAAAGCATTGATGTCAAATCCTAAAACATAATCCGTATTGTACAAATTCTGAATTTGGAAATACAAATCCAACTTTGATTTTTCAAAAACAATTGGGTATCGGAATTGAATATTAGAAACCAAACTCGGTTCCGACCAAACAGAATTCGAGTCTGTCAAAGGAATTTTTGAAGTCAGAAATTGAGAATAATCAACGGCTAATTTTTTGAAGAAAGTGAAATTCAGCAAACTGTTGATGGTGGTTTTCGGAACGCCTGTCAAAGCATTTCCTGAAAAGTCAGAAGTTCCCTGAACATAATTTTTAAATTTAAAATCATAAAGACTTCCCGAAAATCTGAATTTGAAATGACTCAAAATATCATTTTTCAAATCAAACCGCTTCGATTCCAAAAGAAATTCCCAACCTTTCTGAACCGTGTTTCCTTGATTCACAAAATATTCCTGGCCAGCTTCATTCTGCCTTCGGACAATCGCATCTTTCATTCGGAAATCAAAATAATTCAGTTCCACAAAAACCGTGTTTCCAAATTGTTTCCGTACGCCAATTTCCTTATTCCAGCCATATTCCGGAACGAGATTGAAATTGAATTCCTGATTGGAAGAACGGATCTCTTCATTTGTCGGCGCCGAGTTACCTTTCCCGATTTTTCCTCTCACAGAAAATCTTTTATCCAAAACGTAGGTCATTCCAAAATTGGGCAACCATTGATTCTTAAATTTTACATTTCCAGTTTCAGAAGTCGGAAAAATCTTTTGCCATTTGTAAGCATTTGAATTTAAACTAATGGAAATATCAGTAAATAACCGCTCATTAACATTCAGTTTCTGCGATAGAAAATAGAACCCGGAATTGTTTCTCAGCTTATCAAAATTCTGTGGATTCCCTTCTATTCCACTATTGTTGTCATAGTTTTTGATATAAATTGTATTGGTCGCACCTTCGTAACCTAATCGCCATTCAGCTGAAACATTATTCCAATTTTTCTCGTAATTGAAATGCGTTCTAAGTGCATAATTACTTTCAAATCGGTTTTCAAAATTGGTGATGAAAGGATTCTCAAAATCGACATAAGAGCCTTGAACCAAAACAAAATGTGAAAGTCCGTCTGTCAATTGATATTGATTGGAAAGTCCAGCCAAGACCATTTTATTTCTGATTCCTGCATTTTGCTCTTTCGCTCCGGGAAGTGTTGCCGTTGCCGGTCGGGCTTGTTTTCGGTTGGCTTCCATTTGCGCCAATGTTAATCCAGCAGGCGTCTCGTAATCAAAATCGGAAAAGAGTAGCAGCGCTTTCAGTTCGCCTTTGTCAGAGTATTTGAAATTGTCCTTAATGAAAATTTGCTTTCGCTCAACCGCCGATTGTTCCCGGTAAGAATCTGTTCTGTAATAATTTTGATAGACTTGAAAAAAATGCTTCCCCAATTCCTTTGAAAAATTGATACTTTCATTAAAAGTCCCATAACTTCCAGACGAAAGATTCAAAGACAAGTCATCAGAATTCTGAGTTTGAAGCAACAAAGTTCCGCCAGTCACTGCACCAAAATCACCACTTTCGGGACCTTTGTAAATCTCGATTTTATGAATTAAATCCGGCGAGATCTGATTAAAATAAGTATTCCCCGAAGCATCGGACAAAATAAAATCGTCCAGATAAACTTTTACATTCCGAACGCCAAAAGGCGAAAGCAAAGAACTTCCGCGCACCGCAATCCTGTAACTTCCCGGCGAACGTTCTTCCATTCTCGCACCAGCAATTTGGTTCACAGATTCCAGCAAACGGTCTGGCGGATTCTGAGAAAGCAAATTTTCCGAAACCACAGACACAGATTTGGTGGAAGCAATAAAAGAAACAGGTTTTTTATAAGCATCGATTTTAACCTCTGAAATTAGTGCTACAGAATCGCTCTTCTGCGAAAAATAAAACACGCTGGAAAGTAAAAATAGGTAGGAAAGTTTTTTCATTGTTCTCAACACAGAAATCTTTGTGCCGAAACATGGCAATCGTTAAAAAATTCACAAAAAAGTAATTCTTAACTTACATCAATGTGAGAGGAACGTCAGCGCTCTAAATTTGCACTATAATTAATCAACAAAATATTAAAAATTATGGCAACTAAATGGTTATTAGACCCAACGCATAGCGAAATCACTTTCAAAGTAAAACACCTGATGATCTCCAACGTGAAAGGAGAATTCACAACTTTCAATGCAGAGATCGACGCAGAAGATGACACATTCGCAAGCGCAAAAGTTTCTGCTTTCATCGATACAGATTCTATCTTCACCAACAATACAGACAGAGACAATCACCTGAAATCAGCAGATTTCTTCAACGCAGAAGCCAATCCGAAAATCACTTTCGAAGCTTCAACTTTGAACGGCGATGTGACTGGAAACCTAACATTGAACGGTATTACCAAAGAAATCAGTTTGGACGTTGACTTCGGCGGAATAAATTCTGATCCGTGGGGTAACACCAAAGCAGGTTTCTCTTTCGAAGGGAAGATCAAAAGATCAGACTTCGGTCTTACTTGGAACGCAGCATTGGAAACAGGTGGCGTGATGGTAAGCGAAGACGTGAAAATTGCAGGAGAACTGCAGTTCGTAAAACAATAATACATCATAGTATTTTTATAGTTTGAGTTTTTTAAAGTGTGAGCAAAGGCAACTTTGTTCACGCTTTTTTGATTTCAATCGTTTTGATTTTAATAATTTGGGCAGCTAATCCGCCTTCCGTTCCCAATCTTTTTTGCAGACGATTTCATTTTAAATAGAACTTGAGTACACGCAAAAAAGGATTTCCACTCAAGTCGGGCTGCGCTTCGCAAAGTTGAACTTTTGTCTATCAATTCACAATCGTCCAAAATCGAAGATTTCAAAATCTTAATTGTTCTTATGTGACTTTTGTAGTTCAAAAAAAATCAACTTAAGTGTTTCAAAAATCTGCTCAATCCGCCAAATCTGCGAGAAAATAAAATACATTTTACATTAATACATTTTACTTTTTACAAAATAAAAATGAACCTCAACGACCTTTCCAACATCTCCGATAACTTCAGAACCACCCAAAAAATGCCCGTCCTTTTCCTGGGACACGGCTCTCCGATGAACGCCATCGAAGAAAATATTTTTGTGCAAGGTTTCCGAAATATCAGCAAAGAAATTCCAAAACCGAATGCCATCATCTGTATTTCGGCACATTGGTTTACCAACGGAACCTTCGTCACAGCAATGGAACTTCCCAAGACCATTCACGATTTTGGAGGTTTCCCGCAAGCCTTGTTCGATGTCCAGTATCCGGCAAAAGGAAATCCTGAATTAGCCAGAGAAACTGCAGAATTATTGTCTCCGGTTTTGGTGGAAGAAGACCACAATTGGGGATTGGACCACGGCGCGTGGTCGGTTCTTCGGCATCTTTATCCTGATGCGGATATTCCGGTCATTCAGCTAAGTATTGATTATTCAAAACCGCCACAGTATCATTTTGAGTTGGCCAAGAAATTATCCAAACTTCGGGAAAAAGGAATTCTTATTATTGGAAGTGGAAACATAGTGCATAATCTCAGATTGATTGACTGGAAAAATATTGACACCGTTGGAGCAGGCTGGGATTGGGCGATAGAAGCGAGAGAGAAAACCAACAATTGGCTTCTGGATGGCGATTTCCAGAAACTTATCGATTATCAAAAACAAGGAACATTCTTGCAATACGCCGTTCCGACGCCCGATCATTATTTACCATTGATCTATAATCTCGGACTTAAAGATAAATCAGAAGAACTTTCATTATTCAACGATTCTTTGATTGGCGGTTCATTGAGTATGACTTCGATAAGAATTGGATAAATGGTTTTTCCAAAATGCTCCAGCGGAGTAACCTGTTAATAGCAACATTAGATAGACAAGCAAAAAGCTCCGTAGGAGAGACCTGTTAATCACATTTATTATCAGGCCGCTCCTACGGAGCTTTAGCACAATGATGGATTTTATTTTCTAATAACAGGTCATCCCTCTGGGATTTTTAAAATTTAGATTCAATTATCTAGTCTAGGGATTTAAATTATTCCGTTATTGTAAAGAACATTTGTTTAAAGCGTTGAATCATAAGTTGAAATAACCAACTACTTAGTTAAGGTAATCAATTACTTTGTTAAGTCGTCCAACCACTTAGTTGAAGCAATCAACCACTTAGTTGAAGCGTTCAAGTAGTTAGTTGAGGCAATCAACCGCTCCGTGAAGACAATCAACCGCTCCGTTGAGGCGTTCAACCACTCCGTGAAGGCAATCAAGTGCAATTTTTTGCATTTCAGTGCTTTATACGGTTTTTTAAAACTTGATTAAGACAAGATCGTTATGAATTATCACAATCTTTTTAAATATTAACCAACTAAAATGATGAAAAATAGATTCAAAGGGTTTTGCATGGCGAAATCCTTTTTTTATTTGTTAATTTAGAAGTTCAAATATTTCACGTGAGGTTTTTACAGTTTTTATTTTTCTTTTTCGGGACTTTATTTCTTTATTCCCAAACCATTTCGGGCAAGGTCCAGACTGAAAGTGGTTCAGCCATTTCGAATGTGAATGTCTACTTGGATGGAACAAAAGTCTCGTCAGTTTCCAATGGCGACGGAAGTTTCCAGCTGGATGTACAGGCACAGAAAAGCGGGAATATCATCTTTCAAAAAGATAATTACGAGACCAGTATTTTTCCATTAGAAAAGGCAATCGGGAAATCTGTGAAAGTGATCATAAACCCAATAAGTGAGATTGAGGAAGTCGTTATCATTCCTTACACAGAGCAGGCTTACAAAGATTTTATCAATTATTTTCTGGATCAGTTTATTGGATTTGACCAGGATGATGTGAGAATCAAAAATCAACGGACGCTCAAGTTTTCATTTGATAAGAAAAATCAATTTCTGAAAGTGAAAGCGCCACAAACTTTGGTCATCGAAAATAAGAAATTGGGCTACACAATCCAATACAATCTGATCAATTTCCAGGCTGACTTCAAAGCGAAAAGTACCAGTTATCTGGGAACTTCATTCTTCAAGGAAAGCAGTTTTCGGAAAGATATTACACTTAATCGGATGAATGCCTACAACGGCAGCATGATGCATTTCCTAAGAAGTCTTTACAATAACGAACTGGAAAAGGAAGGTTTTATCGTGAATCATGCGAAGCGAATCCCAAATCCGGATTATCCCACGGAAGCCGAATTGCAGAGATTGACAGATCATTTCGAAATTGTAAAAGCTCAGAAAAACTCGACGTTGCCTTGGACGGATGAGTTGGAAGCCATTGCGCAAAAGAAAAGTAAAAACTCCGAATTTGTGATGGCCATCTTGAAAACCAAAATGAAAGAGTCGGAATTTACGAAGCGTCAAAGTGACCGCTTGTTCTTAGACTTCGAAGATCTGCTTCAGGTCAATTATCAGAAATAACCCGTAGTGCATTAT
>NZ_LSHB01000015.1 GCF_001643375.1 Chryseobacterium sp. FP211-J200 | reverse complement strand
TTATAATGCACTACGGGTTTTATCAAAATATAGGTTTGGCTTTCGGAGTTAAAATAATTGTATTGATTTTAGGAGCTGGTGGATTGGCCAATATGTGGGAAGCGGTTTTCGCTGATGTTGGTGTTGCGCTGCTTGCAATCCTCAATGCAGTTCGTATTCAGAATATGAAATTCAGTTAAGATTTAAAGTTTTCAAAATTCCTTTTCCGATAGAAAAATTATATTATCTTTATCAAAATCAAAATTATGAAGAGACTCGTATTTTTTTCTGTACTTTTATTGTCTCAATTCGGGACAGCTCAAGGGTTTTTGAAAACTCAAGGTCAGAAAATTGTGGATTCGAAAGGCGAAAATATTTATCTGAAAGGTCTCGGATTGGGCGGATGGATGCTTCAGGAAGGTTATATGCTGAAGACCGATGACTTCGCAGGACCTCAATTCAAAATCAAAGAAAAGATTGCGGAAGTCGCAGGAGAAGATGGCAAAAATGAATTTTACAAAGCCTATCTCAAAAACGGAATCACCAAAAAAGACATCGATTCCTTGGCAAAATGGGGATTTAATTCCATCCGACTTCCAATGCATTATGACCTGTACACTTTACCAATCGAGAAAGAAAAAGTGAAAGGCGAAAATACTTGGTTGGAGCAAGGTTTCAAAATGACAGATGACCTTCTGCAGTGGTGCGAAGACAACAAAATCTATTTGATTTTAGACCTTCACGCTGCACCTGGCGGACAAGGGAATGATGCGAATATTTCTGATAACGACAAATCAAAACCAAATCTTTGGGAAAGCGAGGAGAATCAAAAAAAGACCATCGCGCTTTGGAAAAAACTGGCAGAACGCTACAAAGACAAAGAATGGATTGCTGGCTATGACCTTATCAATGAGCCGAATTACCCTTTCACGGGAAAGAATCCAAACGGAACCGACGAGATGTCCAACGCGCCGCTTTGGAAACTTCAGAAAGATATTTCGGACGCCATTAGAGAAGTGGACAAAAACCACATTATCATTCTTGAAGGAAATGGTTGGGGAAATAATTACAACGGTTTGCCGAAACTTTGGGACGACAACTTGGTCTTGAGTTTTCACAAATATTGGACGACCAACGCGCCAGAATCTATTCAGAATATTATAGATATGCGTCAAAAGCTGGATGTTCCGGTTTGGTTGGGCGAGACTGGCGAAAATTCTAATGTTTGGTTTACAGAACTTAATCAGTTATTATTGAAAAACAACATCGGTTATGCTTATTGGCCGATGAAAAAGATTGATAATATTGCTGGCGTGACGAATGTGAAAATCACTCCGGATTATCAAAAATTACTGAACTATTGGAAAAACGGCGGACAAAAACCTACTAAGGAATTTGCAAGAAAAACATTGATGAAAATCGCTGACAACTACAAAATGGAAAATGTGGAAGTCAAAAAAGATGTCATCGATGCGATGTTCCGACAAGTGAATGACGAATCAACGAAACCTTATAAAAAGCACGTTGCTCCGGGAAGAATATTTGCAACAGACTATGATTTGGGAAGATTCGGTAGTGCTTATTCGGACAATGATTTTCAGAACGTTTGGGTGTCAACCGGCAATCGTACGGAATGGAATTCAGGGAATAAAATGAGAAATGATGGCGTTGATATTTACCTTTGCAAAGACAAAATCACCAACAAGTATTTCGTCGGGAAAACCGAAAAAGGCGAGTGGCTGCAATATACTGTGAAAAGCGCTCAGGCGAGAAAGTACAAAGCCAGTATTCGATATAATAATGAATCCAGTCAAGCTTCTGAATTGGTTATTAAAACTGATGAAGGCGACGACCTGGCAAATGTCAAATTACCGCCAACAGGCAAAGGAATCTGGAAAACGGTTTCTGTAAATAATGTAGCTCTAGTAAAAGGCGAAAACAAATTAAGACTCTACTTCGAAGCGGGAAATGCCAACCTCAATTACTTCGAACTGAACTAAGAAATCGTCAATAAACTATTCGAAACATCTCATATTATCTGTGGGATGTTTTTTATTTTCATAAATTTAAATGTTTGGCTGATAAATTGCCTACAGCTTAAGGTTAATACCTAATTTAAAAAATAACTTAAAACTATGATGAAATCGCTTTACCTGCTTTTCTTCTCAATTTCCTTCTCGATGCTTTATTCACAAAGCACACTTACCGTTACGAGGTCGGACAATCAAAAGCCTATCAAAGGTGCGGCTGTTTCCTGCAACGGCAGAGTTTTGGGCAGAACCAATGACAAGGGAATCGTCACTTTCACGACCAAATGTCCGAAGGTGGATGTAGAGATAGACAACTTTATCGGCGATGAAGTCGTGGTTGATAAAGTGATGGAACTGGCGCTGGACCGCGATAACATCAAGTCAAACCAAATACAAGGCGTGACGCTTTCCAACGAAAGTGATCCGCGCGCTTTGGCAATCATTGACCAGACTTTCAAAAAATTCAAAGATAATTCCCCGAATGCCTTGGATTCTTATTCCTATAAATCTTACGAGAAAATGTCATTCGATTTGGATGAAGACAGCATCAAGGATTACTCAAGATTCGTGGAGGCAAGGAAAGATTCGCTTTCCCGAGCGACCAACAGATTGCTTCCTAAAAAGGAAAAAGACAAAAAAGATTCTATTGAAGGCGAGCAGATGATGTCTGTTGCCAAAGACAGCAAGTTGTTTCTATGGGAACGCGCGATGGAATTTCTCTATTCCAAAAAATACGGCGAAAAAGTGAATGTCTTGGATAACAGAATCTCCGGTTTGAAAAATCCGGTTTATGAAATGCTTGCTCTACGATCCAACAGAGACAAAATCCCAAGAGAGATTCTACCTGAGAACAGAAGCCTTTACAGATATTTCCTGACAGATTCCATTGAAATCGAAGGGCGAATGAATTACGTCATCAGATTCCGTCAGGTGGATTATAAAGTTCCCATCAACAGAAGAAAATACAACGGTTATCTTTACATCGACAAAGATTCCTACGCCATCAAGAAAATTGACAGCAACAGCAAAGTGAAGTCGGATGGAAACATCACTTCCGTTTGGGTTCCTATTAATGATAAATGGTTTTTGAAAACAGAAAACCTGAAAATAAAGATGGGTGTTTCAGAATTTAATACCGTGCAAAAGAAGGATAATGAAACGGCCGAAGAGAAAAAAGCAAGACTCGACGGTGTGAAAAAGTTCGGGAACTATGCGTACCTGAAAGCCGATTATTTCGATTTCAAAACACCTGTGGAACTGAAGCCTTCTCAATTCAGTGGTTATACGATGAGTGTTGAGAACGCCGATGGAACGCTATTGAACCAATACAGAACAGACAGCCTATCCGCAAGAGAAAAACTGACTTATGTGAAGATTGACAGTCTTGGTAAAAAATATACCTTAGACAGAAAAGTTCAGGTCCTTACTGCTTTGCTTAGAGCGAAATTTACGGTAGGAATGGTGGACATCAATCCATTGCAAACCAGATACAACCGGTACGAAGGTTTCAGATTAGGAGCAGGTTTTAAACTGAATGAGAAATTCAACAAATATATTTCTCCCGATGTTTATTTGGCTTATGGTTTCAAAGACCGCAGTTTCAAATATGGTGCTGGGGTAGATTTCAAAACAACTTTAGAAAGAAACTCATTCTTCCGCATCGAATATTTTAATGACGTAGCGGCTTCCGGACGATTCAGCCAGAATCTTTGGAGTGCGAAGATGGCCATCAACAACGGTGGAATGACCATCCGAAACGACAAATATTATAAGTACGACGGCTTCAGACTTGGCTATCAGGTAGACCTTACAAACTCTTTGACCCTGGATATTTCTGGTAAAAAGCAGAATGAGGAATCGGGTTATCCTTACGAGTTTATGGGGATGTCCAGAAAGTTTGAGAATTTCAGTTCATTGGCAACCATCAAATTCTCTCCATTTAGCCGAAACATTATGACGCCAAACGGCAAATATACCTACGAGCAGAACTTCCCAGAAGCTTTCCTTAATTATGAGCAAGGCTACAAAAGCCTGGGCGGTGAGTTCAACTACAGCAGGTTCGATGCCTTGCTGACGCACCAGTTCCGTAGCTCTTGGGGAACAACTTTGGCCCGTGTCTACGGAGGTTATTACGTTGGTAAAGCACCGATCTGGCACACCTTCGAGATGGGTGGTCTGGATGCCAACAGCGGCACAGGCATCTTATCCAACTTCTCTTTGACCAGTTATTTGGGATTTGCGACCATGACGTCTGGGAAATACTTCAATGACAAGTTTGCCGGTTACTACGTCTCCCACAGGATTCCTTGGTATTTCAAAAGTTTTGGAAAGAATACTTCCAGCTTCGATATTATCTACAGAGGTGTCGTGGGCGATATGAAGAACCCAGAGTATCATATGGTAGAGAACTTCTCTCCGCTGGACCATCTGTATCAGGAGATCGGATTTGAGTACAACAACTTCTTAAGTTCAAGATTCAATCTGGCGTTTTTCTACAGAGTTGGTCATTACAACACCACGAACTTCAAAGATAACTTCGGCGTCCAGTTGAAGCTTAAGTTGCTTGAGTTTTAATATTTAAAGAACTTGATATAACATACAGTTTGTCATTACGTAGGAATCTAAAAGTAGCTGTCGAGATTTAAATGAAAAAACAAAAAGGTATTTTTTTAAATCATTTTGTTGATATAAATTAATTTAAATAAAAAAATGAACGACCTATTCAAACAACAGGTGTATGAGATCACGAGGCTCATCCCGAAAGGACGGGTTTCCACCTACGGCGCGGTGGCAAAAGCGGTGGGTTATCCCAACCATTCCCGCCACGTAGGCAATGCCATGGGCGGATGTCCGGCAGATGTCCCGGCGCACAGGGTCATCAGTAGCACAGGAAAACTATCAGTTCCATCTTTTAGAGAACGCTTAGAAAAAGAAAATGTGGTCGTACAGGAAAACTGGAAGATCAAAGACTTCAAGATCCTCTTTTGGGACCCTTTGAAGGAGTTATAAGAAAATTATCATCCCTTAGTCAATTCGGCTAAGGGTTTTTTTATGGACACTTTGGAAGGGGAAAAGTCAAAAATATGAGCAAATTATAGTTCAAAAATCCCCTTTTCGCAAGTCCGATGGATAGGACATCTGCAAGGCTTGTCCAAAACAACTTGATGTTTTAGTAATGTTTGTAGATTTTTATCTACAAGTTCAAAAAATCCTATCAATTTGCTTTTTTGTTTAATTAAAATTTTTAATTTTATCTCGTTCGTAAACATTTAATTATAAACAAATAAAACACAAAACGTATGTCAATCAAATTCAACGTGGTACCACGTAAAAACCCAAGAGACCTGGATGCCCCATCAAAGTATTACGCCAATATCGTAGGCGAGGGCAAAACCACCCTGGCAGATCTGGCAAGATATGCCGCAGAGATGTCCACTGTTTCCCATGCAGATATCCTGCCGTTCTGGAAAGTACATTTGGCAAGATCGCAATAGATATTGCAGATGGCAAGATCGTGTATGTAGGAGAATACTTCACATTGCAGGCCGGCGGCTCCAGTGTAGGGTCAGAAAATGAAAAGGATGTTTCTGCCAACAGCATCAAGAGTGTGAAAGCAGTGTTTCGCCCAGGTAAGCTGATCAGGAATGCCCTGAAACTGGCGAGTTTTCAGAAAAAGTCATAAGTTCTTTCTCCGTAATTTTAGTTTTCCCACAGGTCAAGCAGTTTTGAATCGGAGTAGTCCCTTATCATTTGTACTTGTGTCTGTAAGATCTGTGGGGTTTTTGTTTGAAGAGCTTCTCGCAGGCCAATTTTTTAGTTAGTTGAGTAATTGTGCCTATTTGTGTTTTTGTTGCACCTGGTCTGCGAGTTTTTTTATTTTTAAGACAACAAAACAAGAGAGCCACCTC
>NZ_LSHB01000014.1 GCF_001643375.1 Chryseobacterium sp. FP211-J200 | reverse complement strand
CAGGTTTTGATCTTGATCCTTGAAACGGCATCCTTTTGGGATGAGGAACGAAGAGCAAAAGATATAGTGGAAAGCAGGTTCCCGGCTCCTAAAAACGAAAAAGCCCAGACGAATCTGAGCTTTTGGTTTATTTCTTTTTGGCCTTTATCTTTTTGACCTGTTCTTTGATGAACGGATATTTCTGCTGCATATCTTTGCTGAGCGTGGAATCGAGTTCAAGTGCTTTTTCAAGCATTGCAATTCCTTCGGATTCGCTTTTCAAATGCAAGTAGCAATTGCTGAGCTGATAATACAATTCGGCGCGTGGATGGGCTTTCAGTGCTTTTTCCAGAATAGTGATTGCTTCTTCATATTCGCCAATCAGCATCAGAACTTCTGAGTACGCGTACCAATTGTAAAATCTGGTTGGTTCGGATTCTATCAGCTTTTTAAGGCAAATTAAGCTTTCTTCGTAATCGCCACTAGTAATGTAAAGAAATGCCAAACGCTTTTGGTACTCGACATTTCCTTCGCTAAGATTGGCTGCTTCCTGAGCAAAATACAGTGATTCTTTTATGTTCCCCAACTCTTCGTAGATAAAGGATTGCTCCATCATCGCCAAATAAAACTGCGGGTCTTCTCTCAAAGATTTTTGGAAAGATGTCAATGCAGGAACCAATTTCTTGGCTTCTTTGTGGCACAATCCAATCTTGTAGAAAGTGAATGCTTTGGTGTATTCCAAATCGAGCATTTCCTCGTAAACGGCAATCGCCTTGTCCCACTCTCCCATCGCTTCATAGCAAGCCGCTTTGTTGGCGTAAACACCGACAGCCTGCGAGTTGATCGCTAATAGATAATCGAAACCGTTGATGGCTTCTTCGTAATTCTTTTTGTTGAAATGGAACTGTCCATACTCGTACCAAGCGGTTTCCGAAAAAGAAAACTTGTCAAGGTATTGATTCAGGAAATCCAAAGCTTCTTGTGAACGGTTCAGTTTGCTGTAACAAACCATCACATTTTCCAAAGAATAATCGTCATAAGGGTCGTGCTCCAAAGCTGAAGTGTAATGTTTCAGTGCATTGAAAGGGTCGTCCAGATTGACATACTCATCCGCAATGAAGTTGTGAAGGAAATTTTCTTCCTCTTCCAATTCCAAAGCTTTCTGGCAATATTCGATTGATTTTTTCGGGTTTCCGAGATTTGAGTAATATTTTGCGCAACAAACCAAAAAGTCTGTGTCTTCCAAAGATGACTGATGCAATTCGTCAATCAGTTCTTTAGCTTTCGTATAACGTTCCAGTTCCAGGAAAACTTCCAATTGCTTGGTTTTGATTTCCAGGGAATTCGGATGTATTTTCAGAGCGTGGTTTACGGCCATTTCTGCATAGCTATAATCTCCCAGCTCCAGATAATAGATGATTATTTCTATATACTCTTCGGTATCGAAGTAGAATTCATCATTGTTCTCTATCATTTCTTCGAACTTTTTAGCAAGTTCGTTTTCAAAAAATTCTTCCAATATATTTGATTTAGATTCGAGATTCAGCTCCGCTCAGATTGGTTTTATCCGATGTGAGATTTGTAAATCAATTACAATTGCCCGGTCTAAAATCTTCATTTAATAAAGTTACTCAATTTTATTCTGAAAATAAGCTATGTAACTCTGACAACTTATTAACATTAATCCTTTTTCTGTTCTGTGTAGATTGTAGTCAAAAACATACCAAACGACTTTTCTAATCCGGTAATATCGCCCGATTTGAGATTGACACCGCCGTAGAGGCTGTCATTACTACGAATCTTGAAATTGGTCAAAGAAAGGTACAAAGACGGCTGTCCGGATTTTGCTGACAATTTTACCGTTGAACCCAGTAATTTTCTGGTGGAGACTGACATAACTTCACTCCCGTTCAAATCCAGTCTAATGAAACTTCTTGGCGCTAACTCTGTAGTTTTATTATTAATATTGATTTTCTGCTTCTTTTCTGAAGATGAAACCAAATAGGCCACGTTCTCTTCTGCCGGAATATCATCGATTTTTGTGTAATACAAATTCAGAATATAATAAGACGAATTGAATTTTTGAATCGTTCCGTCGATATTTTCAATTGGTTGCAAACTGAATGAATTCGCACCAATTTGTTTTGCTTTTTTATAAATATCACCGAAAATTTCCACATCTTTATCTGAATAGGAGTTCACAAGAATCTCGCCCAAGAATTCAGATTTCGAAGGCTCATTGATCTTATAAAAAAACTTGTCTTTGTTGTCATTCGTTTTCTCGACCTTATTCAGAGTAACTATCTGAAGATAAAAGAACTGAAAACAAAAAACACTGATTAAAAATAGGAGTTTACGCATTCGTTATTTTTAGGATTTCTACACAATCCTGAAGGCTGTTTTCCCAATGTTTCGGTTCGATTTTATAATCTTTCTCGATTTTGTCCAAAGACATTGTGCTTCTTTTTGGGCGTTTTGCCGGCGTTGGGAATTCCTCGGTTGTGATTGACTTTAGTATAACGTTGGAACCTGAAAATTCTTTTATTTTATTGGCAAAATCAAACCAGGTGGTTTCCGGATAATTGGAGAAATGGTAGATTCCGAACTTTTTATTTTCAGTTTCGATGATATCCATAATCGCTTCTGCAAGGTCATTGGCGTTGGTCGGTTGTCCGTGTTGGTCACCTACGATTCCCATTTCGTCTTTGATATTGAACAAATGCAACATCGTCTTCACAAAATTCTTATTGAACTCTGAATACAACCAAGAAGTTCTTAGGATCACCGTTTCAGGATTATTTTCTAAAGCCAATTCTTCGCCTTTTCGTTTTGAAGTGCCATAAACACCGATCGGGCCTGTAAAATCATCTTCAGAATAACTCAAATTGGTCTCACCATCAAAAACGTAATCTGTAGAAATGTGAATCAAAACAACGTTGTGTTCTTTGGAAACTTCAGCCAAATTACCAACACCAATGGCGTTGACAGCGAAAGCTTTTTCTTCTTCTTTCTCTGCCAGATCTACAGCCGTGTAAGCTGAAGCATTGATGACAAAATCGGGTTGATACTCTTCAAACTCTTTTTCAATCTGCACTTTATCTGTGATATTAAGTGCATCCGAACCTGTAAAATTGAAATCGAAAATATCGTGGTATTTTGGTGCTAATTTTTGAAGGCAATGTCCAAGCTGACCGTTTCCGCCAACAACTAATATTCTTTTCATACTTATTTTGTTCTATTTTGATTCCTGAAGAAAACAACTCTTTCTTTGAATGTTTTATGGTCTATATCTACTAAAAAATGAGCAAACTTTTCTAAGGTAGAATCCGGCATTTTCTCTGCTCTTCTGGTTTTCATATTGAAGTAGATCACCGTCAGCCAAAAGACGGCATTTACTTTTCCGTTTTCATCTTTCATCAGCAATTCTACAACCGCAGTCAGATCATCTACAAAAACAGTCTTGCTGGTGATGTCAACGGTTGAGTTGTACCTTACTTCTTTCAAATAGGCGATCTCATTTTGGATCGTGACCCAAGTACAGCCTGTTTCCCTTGTATATTGCTCATAAGTGAAGCCGTAGTTTTGCTCTACGTGGTCTTCTCTTGCATTGAGCATATACTCAAGATATTTGACATTATTGAGATGACCGATCGGGTCACAGTCTGCAAATCGGATTTTTACAGTTGATGAAAATTCTTTTTCCATAGTGCAAAAATAAAAAAACCGCTCCGTAAAAAGAGCGGTTTCGATTATTTTCTTGTCTTAAAATTAAAGACCTAATTCTTTTTTAACTGCAGCTGTTGCATCTGTACCTGCTTTGTAAACTAAAGCTGGGCTAGAAGCATCAAACACGAATTCATAAGAAGCAGCTTTTGAAACTTTAGCGATAGCATCGTTGATCTTTTTCTCGATTGGAGCTAGGCCTGCATCTCTTTTCTCAGCGATATCTTTTTGAGCAGCAGCATAAAGTTGCTGAAGGTTGTCCTGAAGTTTTTGAACTTCCTGGCTTCTTGTCTCGTTGATAGCTTGAGTTTGTTTAGGCGCTTCGTCCTGGTATTTTTTCATCAAGTCTTGAAGAGATTTACCTTGTTTCTCCAACTCACCTTGTTTTGAAGTCTGCAAAGTTTGTAATTGAGCATCAAGAGCCTTCATTTCCGGCATAGATGTAAAGATCGAATTGATATCAACAGAAGCTATTTTTTGAGCTTGTGCAAATCCAGTTGCAAAAACCATTACAACGGCTACTAATAATACATTTAATTTGTTCATTTTAAAAAGTTATGTTTATAATTTATATTAATTTTGATTATTTCTGATCAGCAGATTCTGTTGCAGTTGCCTTTCTTTGTTGCATTACTGCATTTTTCGACTTCAAGCCTGACTTTCCAGATTGTCCTTTAGTGTTGTTTACACCAGGTCTGGTATTCGTTTTAATTTCCTCAGCTTTAGGAAGCGTTTTTCCTAAAAGATTGAGGACAGCCTCTGTATAGTCATATTTTTTATCTAAGAAGATGACACTGATGTTGTTGCTTTTATCAAGAACTATGCCCAGATTATTCTTCGTAGAGACCGTTTTGATGGCATTCCAGATCTGATCCTGATAAGGTTTTGTCAGATTAGACCTCAATTGATTGATTTCTCCGTTCGACCCAAACCTTCCACCAATCGTGTTTCGGATATTGGTTTCCAGATCAAGCACTTCTTTCTCTCTTAGTTTGAGCTGATCACCCAGAAGAAGGACCTTTTCGTTTTCAAAAGCTTCCCTTTTTCTTTCATATTCTGCCTGCAACCTTTGTAGATCCGACTGCCATTGCGTAACCTGTGTATTGAGTCTGGCTTCAGCTTCTTTGTACTGAGGCAGCTTGCTCAAGACATAATTGGTATCTACAACGCCGATTTTTTGTGCATAGGTCTGAACTGCGGTAAAAAGTATTGTTACAATTAAAGCTATTTTCTTCATCGTGTAAAAATAAAAAATTATTTTATAATGGTTGATTCATCAAGAAATGCTGTTGCCATCCTGAAGGATCTGTGTTACCCAAGGTTTTATCAAATCCGTAAGCGAAGTCAAATCCGATCAATCCAAATGCTGACATCGATACTCTGATACCAAGACCCGCCGATCTTTTCAATTTGAATGGATTGTAAGTTCCATAACTGTTCCAAGCATTTCCGGCTTCTACAAAAGTAAGAACGAAAATTTTCGCTGTTTGGTTCATCGAAATTGGATATCTAAGTTCTGCTGCAAATCTGTTGTAGATCGTGGCACCTCCATAAGGCGTAATGTCATAAGTGGAAGATGAGCTGAAACCTGTAGAAGAAGCATTTTCATATCCTCTCAAAGGTACCAATTCTCTACCATCGTATCTACCATTGAACAAACCTACACCTCCAACGTAGTATCTTTCGAATGGTGGCGGTCCTAATTCTTTGCTATAACCATTCAGGAATCCCATTTCACCAGTTGTTCTAAGAACCAATTTCCCGATCACCTCGTTATAGAAATCAGCTTTCAACTTCACTTTGTAGAACTCCATCCATTTGTACTTGTCCAAAGTACTCATTGAAGAGTAATCTTTGTCGCTGAACCATGAGTATGGCGGTGTGAACTTCAGGGTTGCCTCTATATTAGAACCATAAGTCGGAAATACTGGATCCAATCCGGCAGAACTTCTGCTCAAACCAATATTGAAACTGAATGATTTTGTACTACCATTATATTCCAAAGCTTCTCCAAAGTAGAATGGATAATTGCTGAAATCATAACTTTGATACTGGATCCCTGTGTAAAGAGAGAAATAATCATCAGGCCATTTTAGTAATCTCGTCAATCCTACACTTGCAGAGAAGATATTCATTTTCTGATCTCCTGTTGATAGTGAATAGTTCACGTTTGAGTAGTTCAAGCCAACACTTAAAGCAGTTGGTCTAGTTCCAAAAACCCAAGGCTCTGTGAAAGATATACTATAGTTTCTAAAATATTGTCCTGCTTGTGCTTGTAATGATAAAGTTTGCCCGTCACCCTGAGGAACCGGTTTGAAATCTTTGAATTTAAGGAAGTTCTTCAGCGAGAAGTTATTAAAGGTCAAACCAAGCGTACCTATGAAAGATCCACCACCGTAACCGGCTTGCAACTGTACCTGAGAAGAACCTTTCTCAACCAATGTCCAGTGCATGTTCACTGTATTATCTTGAGGATTAGGTTTCACATCTGTTCCAATCTGCTGTGGGTCAAAGAATTGCATCCCAGCCAATTCGAAATATGTTCTCTTGATATCTGTTTTCGCAAACAAAGCTCCAGGTTTTGTTCGAAGTGCTCTTAGGATCACGTGGTCATGCGTGGTTGTATTACCAGACCAGGTTACACGGTTCCAAGTTGCTTTTTCACCTTCACTGATTCTGATCTCCAAGTTGATCGAATCTCCTTTTACAGATTTTTCTATCGGTGTAACATTAGAGAAAAGGAATCCATTGTTCATGTAGATGGATTTGATATCAGAGTCATCTTCTTTACCGCCATCGTCTCCAACTTTTTTGTTGAAACCTACTGCATCATAGATATCTCCTGTTTTATACCCTAAGATCCTTTGTAAAAACTCTGTTGTAAAAGTCGTATTACCAATGAAGTTGATATCTCCGATGTAATATTTCTTTCCTTCATTAAGTTTTACATTGATGTTATACCCCTTATCGTTTCTAGTAACAGAGTCAGAAACGATGGTTGCATCACGGAAACCTAATGAATTATAATAACTGATCAGGTTTTTCTTGTCCTCATCATATTTGTCCTGTACAAATTTGGATGGCTTCAAAATTCCGATAAGGAATCTCTTCTGCTTCGTATCCTTGAAACCACTTTTTCTAAGTTTTCTATCAGAAACATTTGTATTTCCTTCAAAATCGATCTTATCGATCTTGACTTTCTTTCCTTTTGAAACCTCGATGGTCCAGTCTACCAAATTGGCATCTCCGCCATTGGCTTTCTCCTGGATATTGATCTTTGCATCAGCAAATCCCTTCGCAATATATTCTTGCGGGATCTTGTTCTGCAAATTGGAGATCAGATTGTTATTGATCTTTGTACCAGGTTTCAGGTTGTTCTCCTTGATGAGTTTCTCATTTTTGGATTTCCCCATTCCTTTACCTGTAAATTTCACTTCTCCAAGTTCTTTAAGGTCTTGCAAAGAAAATTGCAGGACAACATTTTGCCCTTCAACATCCTGAATATAAACCTCAACCTTAGAAAAAGATTGCGTTTCCCAAAGCTTCTTGATAGCGTTGCTAACTCTCTGCCCCGGAATTTCTAACTTCTCTCCTTTCACTAGACCTGTAAAACGCAAAATCTGAGCTGGTGTATATCTTTTGACACCGTCTACAACGATATCTTTCAGAACATATTCTTGATTTTGGTCTGCTGCAAGTTCCGTGTTTTCTGCATTGTTACCCTGTGGAACAACTTGTGCGTGTGCAAACGCTGAAGCTGCTAACAAAATAATGGGTATAATTCTTAATCTCATTCTTATTGAAGTTGTTCTCTTTTCTAAATATATATTTATGAAGTAAGCTGATCGCTTGTCTTTCCGTATCTTCTCTCTTTATTCTGATAATCTAAGATGCATTGGAAAAATGTATCTTTTGTAAAATCTGGCCAAAGTACATCCAAGAATTGCAATTCTGCGTAAGCGATCTGCCAAAGCAGAAAATTACTGATACGCACTTCCCCACTGGTTCTGATCATAAGGTCTACCTGAGGAAAATCTTTTGTGTAAAGATGATCTTCAAAACATTTCTCATCGATGTCCTCCAGTTCTATCTTTCCTTCTTTCACTTCCTGGCTGATCTCTTTTACAGCCTTCAAAATTTCTTTTTGGGAACCGTAACTTAATGCAAGAATCAGATTCCCACCTTTATTATCTTTTGTAAGCTCTATAACATTCATCAACTGGTCTCTTACAAGTTCCGGCAATGAATTGATGTCACCAATGACATGCATCCTCAATCCTTTTGAAAAGATCTCTTCAGCTTCAAGCAGCAGCGTTTCTGACAAAAGGTTCATCAGCGTATCTACTTCTTCTTTTGGTCTGTTCCAGTTTTCCGAGGAAAAGGTGTAAAGGGTAAGATATGGGATATGCACCTCATTACAGGCATTGATCACATTGCGAACTGCCGTGATGGCGTTTTTGTGTCCAAAGGTTCTTTCCTCACCTCTGGATTTTGCCCATCTTCCGTTACCATCCATTATGACAGCAACATGTTGAGGCAAATTGTCTTTATTAATAAGTGTTTTTAAATCCTGCATAACATTATTTACAATAACAAGGTGGTCTTCCAAAAGAATAAGACAAAATAAGTGTTGCAGAATTGACCCAATCTTTTGAATTTGGATTACCTATATTTCTTTGTTGTATAAAACCTTGGACAATGGCAGCTGTTTGATCTTCGTCGAGTGACGTTCTCAAAACTTTCACATCTTTTTCTTCCAATGAACTGTAGTCCACCTGGTCGGAGAAAGTAGGTCTGAAAGTGAATTCCCCAGACAATGCCCAGTTATAATTAAATTTATACTTAAGTCCGATCCCGAATGGCAAGCCCATTGTGAAGCTTTTGTCCTGTTTGTAATTGACAAGTACATTATTCACAGAATTGATCGTAAGCTCAGGTTTCGAAGCATTCATATACAAAGCCGACAGACCTCCAAAAATGTAAGGACTGATCATGCTTACCTGCTCATCATTAACTGGCAAGAAGTTATACTCGAAAAGGAGATCTGCCGAGAAAACCGAATTGGTCCCTCTCAACTGCCTCATCCTTCTGTAGTTTTCCTTAGCATACCTGTCATCGAATTGGACATTACTGAATCCCAGATTAAGCCTTATCGTTTGATACGGATTGAAATTCATTCTGTACAACAGTCCACCGTAGAATGGCAAACCATTATCTGACACATTACCAAGTGGTTTTTGCAAAATATAATTGGTTCTTCCGATATCTCCAACAAGATTACTCATACCCAGCTGCACGCCTATCTCATGTCTTTGCGCATTGGCAAAACCGAGAAAACAAAACAAGGCGATAAAGGTGTAAGTAAGTTCTTTCTTCATTTTCAATATCCTGAAACGTCTATTAGTCAAAAATTTGGTGCAAATATAAAACATTTTTAGTTTAAGCAACTTCTTAAATTTAAGTTAAATAAGGGCGATAAAATATAAATTATTGTTATAAAAACGAACATATCCTCAAAATAGTCTTCAAAAAAAATAAAAGCCTTAAAAAAGGCTCTTTATTTTTTACCAAAAAACATCTTCAGTTTGTTTCGGATCTTGATGACCGTAGGTTCTTTATAATTTTTATCCTCATCAAAATAGCCGTAACCGTATCCATAGCCGTAACCATAGCCGTAGCCATAACCGTAGCCTTGCTTGATGCTGAAGTCATTATAGACGAGTCCAAGATTCGCAACTTCTTTGTTAAAGTACTTTTCACTGATCATTCTCAGCATATGCTTTTCCGTATACTCATGGCGAACAACGTAGATCGTGGTGTCTGCTTTTTTTATCAACTCAAAAGAATCTGCAACCAATCCTACCGGCGGCGAATCTATGATCACATATTCGTAGATATCCTTTAACCTATCTATGAATTTCATATTGTTGTCACCCATCAAAAGCTCCGATGGATTTGGTGGAATCGGGCCAGAAGTGATCACGTCTAGTCCAGGAATACTAGTATGGTTGATGATATCTTCCAGTTCCACCTGACCTGTAAGATAGTTGGAAATCCCATTTTTGTTATTGATCTTAAAATCCCCGAAGATCTTCGGTTTTCTAAGGTCCATCCCGAGCAGGACAGCTTTTTTACCGCTAAGTCCCAAGACCGATGCGATATTGATAGAAACATAGGTCTTACCTTCACCACTGATGGAAGACGTTACCAGTATGACCTTACTTTTCTGCTCCTCATCGAAGAGGAATCTCAGGTTTGCCCTGATCGCTCTAAATGCTTCTGATATTGAGGATTTTGGCTCCTCCATAACCGTAAGATTATTATCATAATTGTTATGTCCAATGACACCCAGCAAAGGGATCTTCGTAGCAGATAACAATTCTTTAATGTTCCTGATCTTCTTGTCAAGCAATTCACCTAATACCAAAAATATAAGAGGAATGAGCAATAGACCACCCATGATCTGCATTTTCGTTGCGTTGATATTTGGAGCAATTGGCCCTTGTCCCAGATTTTTTGCCCAATCTATAACACTCAGATTGCTTTGGTTTGTAGCTACTCTCATCTGAGACTTTGCCTGCTCTGTCAACAAAGTGTTGTATGTACTTTCTATAATATCGTAACCCCTCTTCGCATCCAGGAAAATACGTTGTTTTTCAGGTAATGTGACCAGGTCCTGATCTATTTTTCCGATTTCTGCATTCAGGTCTGTCAGCTTATCGTAGTAGCCTTGAAAATATTTTTTCAGTCCGTCTTGAGAAGTATATTTTGCCTCATTTATCAGTCGGTTGATCTCTCTCATTGGTTCAGAATCCGGCGTATAGATCTGTGCCATCTCCCTTCTCTTCGCATAAAGTGCTTTCAGCTCAGAAACTGACGCGTTGAAGTTTCCATCTTCGATCCCGGCAAGATTCAAACTGATCATTTTCTCTATACTGTTTGTATTGACAGAAGCCTTGATGTTATTGAGTGAATTGATCTTCGTAACCAGATCTGCTTTTTGAGTTTCTAGATCAGTAAGTTTAGCAAGCGTTTTGGAATCGATGTTTTCCATATCGAACAAACGGTTATTGATCTTAAGATTATTAAGAACGGCGCCGCTGGAATCCAGTTTTTTTCTGATCTTGGTAAGATTTTCATTAAGGTACTCGACCGTATTTTGATCCACCGTGTTCTGATCCATCAATCTTTTTTTTATCAATTCCTTCACGGAGTTGTTAAGAAAACCTACAATATTGTTTAGATTATATCCAGATTTGCTAATGATCATGATGGAAGGCAGTTCCTTATCAAAATCTACTGCAATACTGCTGATAATATTATTGACCGCCTGATTGACGGGGATCAAAGTGACCATGATATTCTCCAAATTAATTTTTGGAGCTGTCGGGTTTGACACCAATTTGAATCTCAGGTTCGGCGTTTCGTACCATTCATTCACGCTTACTATTTTGTTCTGTGGTCTCGGATAAGCGGGAACCACTTCTGCAGTTTCGGTAATGAAATTATATAAATTATTGGACTGTCCTTCCTCTGGCAGAATGATCTCATATTTATCTTTTCCTTTCGGAATCATCGTGATCGTATAATTGACCTGCTGCAGATGCTCTTTGTCTATCTCAAGGAAAACCGGACTGTCCTCCTGATCCAGATAAGTGGTCTTGATCAATCCTTTTGTGGTATAATTGGTATTCAGGTCCAGTTTTTTGACCAAGTATTCGTTATGACTTCTGGATAGTAATATCTTCTTCAAGTAGACACCATCTTGGTTTCCACCTTGTCCCCAGATAAAATTGATCGACTGGTTAGGCGTAAAATAACTGGAAGTATTATTGGATATACTTAATGATAAGTTTGCTGAAAAAACCCGTTGCGCGTAATACTTGCTGTAAACAAAAGAAATACAATAACCTAAAAATCCTAAGAGCACAAACCAATACCAATTACGCAGAATCCTTTGCACAAAGTGAATTGGATCAAACAAACTGAATGAACCCATTTTTTCAGCATTCTGAGCTGAGTCTTGTGTGCTGCTACCGTTTTTATCAGGAATCATACTATAACGTCTTAAGAATTAAATAAATAGACATTACTGTTGTGATCAAAGAGACTCCAGTTGTCAAAACCTGTAGTGGTTCCTTTCCAAATCCATTGATGCTTTTTCCATTGGTATTGAGATAGATGATATCGCCATTTTGCAACCAATAATATGGTGAGTTCATTGCATCTTCTCGGGTCAGGTCCAGCTTTGCAGTCTTTATGCCTTCCGGATATTTCCTGTGAATGGTAATACTTTTTCTATCCACGGTCCTGTTCAAACCGCCATTCATCGCAAGGGCTTGCATAATGTTGAGCTGAGTGACATACGCTGTTTTTTCACCTGTGACACCTGTAGTTTCTATATCGCCCAATATGTAATAACGGATCCCATCCAAATTGAGCCTAACCTCTGATTTTCCTTGTAAAAAATTCTCATTGACTCTGGTCTGTATCTCCTTGGTCATATCTTCAACCGTTCGACCTTCTGCTTTCACATAGCCAATTCCAAAAATGTTGACTTCCCCATTGGAGTCTACCTTCAATCCGTTAAAATAAAATGTTGCGTTTCCACCATTTCCGCCAGCACCTCCAGATTGTCCTCCAGCCGCACCACCAGCAGATTGTTGAGTTCCGGTACCTGAGGAGGATGTATTGAGTGACGAATAAAACTGAGCTGCATCACCTTTTGGCGTCGTCACCACATTTAGCGTCAATATATCTCCTTTGGTCACCCTATATTCCGGGACATTGTAAGGAACCAGTCCTTCCTCGTTGATAGTGAGGCTTTCACTTGGCTGCAGATATCTGATATCTTTTCTCGAGATGCAAGAAGATAGTCCAAGTAAAATAAGTAATAATAGTATGTTAAATGAATAACGTTTTTTCATCAATGTTTTTTTGCAAAAATATAACAAATTAATCTTTTTTGAATCTCAATAAAAAAATAGGCAAATAAGCCCCCATAAAACCCAATATCATAATGATAATCAATAACTGGTTAACGTTCAAATGTCTCAAGCAGTATGTCACCGCAATGATCAAAAGAAAATAAGATATGATAAGCGCGGTTGACCGCTTATGACTCAATCCAAGATTCAGTAGTTTGTGGTGAATATGGTTCTTATCCGGAGACATGATGGACTTTTTGTGATATATCCTTGTGATGATCACCGTTATGGTATCCACTATCGGTAAAATCAGGATTGCTACTGCGATAACAGGAGCTGCCTGCAAATGATAGAACACATCGTCCTTCTTTGCGATGAAAATATCAATAAATGAGATTCCTGTAAACGACAATAAAAAACCCAATATCATTGAGCCCGTATCACCCATAAAGATCTTGCTGCTTCTTTTATTAGATAAATTATAGATCAGAAAACCCAAAGAGGCTGCAATCAGGATCACGCAAAGGATCACCAAAGGATCATTGTGATTTCCCAGTCGGAAAAAACTGATCCCGAAAAGTGCACTTGTCACCACGGTATAACTTCCTGCCAGACCATCAATGCCATCAATCAGATTGAATGCATTGATCAAAATGATGAATGTTAGAATACTGAACAATACACTGATGTAATAGTTGATCTCATAAACACCGAACAGCCCAAAAAGACTTCTAATCCTGACGTCCGACCCAATGACCATCAATGCTGAGACCAGGATCTGTGCTAGTAATTTCTTATAAGCTCTCAGGACCATGATATCATCCATAACGCCCACGAAGAACAAGATGATAAACGATGCAAACAGAAATTTGTAGCGGTCAAACAATTCGTATGCGAAGATGGGAGCGCAAACGCCCAAGGAGAAAAAGACAGCAATACCACCCAAGTTGGGAATTTTCCTAAGATGTGAACTCCTGGCATCAGGCTCATCCATCAGATTTTTGCGTCTCGATATTTTTATGATCGTAGGGATTGCCAGATAAGTGATCAGAAAAGAAAATGCAAATCCCAAAAACATTTTGAAATAGAAAAAAGATATCCCGTAACTCTCTAGAAAAACTTGGAAATTATTCATTGATGACTAATGTTTCTGGATTTCAATTTCTACTCATTAATCTCCTGATAAGTCCCTTAAACCCGAAGAAATATAAGAGATAGTATATTTTTTTTTTCAATGGCAAAGATAACAGATAATTCTTACCAAACCGATTAAATTGCAATATTTCTTTAGTTTTTAAGCCTTTAGAAGTCATAAAATCATCCAAAACATGCGACATTTTGTAAAAATCCTCATCTTTTTTCACAAAAGCTAAATAGGCCAAAAACGTGTACACACCTTCCAAGATCTGAAAATTCTTCAAAGCCTCTTTTTGATCAGAAAATCTACTTTTATTGAACGACTGCTCAACAGTTTCCACCGCCTTCAAAATATCAAGACCTTTCGTCGTATGACTTTTGCTGATAGAATCTTCCCGCTCCAAATATTGATAATGAAAATTGGGTGTAAAAGCCAAAATTTGACACTCTAACAAAAGTTGTGGAATGAGCTCGATATCCTCAAAATGAATTCCCTTTTTGAATCGTTTCTCATTAAACAAATCCTTTTTAAAAAGCTTGTTGCAGGCAAAATATGAAATGTCTGAAAAAACTGAAAGATGATCTTCGAGAACAATCTTCTCTGGAAAACCGGGTAATTGTGTGAGTTTTTGAGTGACATTTCCTTCTTCATCCACTTTTTGAAGATTGCAGACCGCCATTTCCGCTTGATGTTTTTCTGCAAGACTGTACAACTCCTCAAACATCGTTTCCGAGACATAATCATCACTGTCTACAAAACCAAGATATTGTCCTCTTGCTCTATCGATCCCGAAATTACGTGCATCACTTAGACCTCCATTTTCTTTGATAAAACCAAATATTTTTCCTGGATATTTTTCCTGAAAATCGTCAATAATCTGTTGAGAATTATCCTTACTTCCATCATTGATGACCAAAATTTCAATCTCCTTCAAAGTTTGATCGACCAATGACAACAAGCATTTCTCCAGATATAATTCAACATTATAAACCGGAACGATGATGGAAACTTTTATGGGAAGATCCAGACTCATTATTTTAATTTCTAGTAAATCTAGAACTTAGAAAACCTCTCTTCGCCTCATCAAAATCTGAACGTGAGCACGGAATGCAATTATCAATATCCTCGTCCTCGCCAAAATACCAAAGATTGCTGAAAACATCTCTCTTGAAAGCGTATTGATTATCATTGATCAAAACAAAAAATGTCTCAAACGATTTCTCCTTCGGATGCGATCTCTGGATATTGATCCCCTCGATGAGATACCAAAGCATCTGCGCCAGAAGCTGATGGTTGAGCTGAGAATCCGAATAGATATTGTAATTGAAGATCCCGACCGATTTTAGTTTTTCGCCAAGTCCAATCTCCTTCATATAAGCACAAACTTCTCTTTTATTAAGTCCGTTCACTTGCGGATTGATGGAAAAAGGTTCATTGAAACTTTCGACCGCATCACAATTGATCGTCACCAAGTCTGCTTTTCGGAAGTAAGGCTCGGTCTTCTCGGTAGAATTCATCATCTCTGCCAATCGGATAATATCAAACTGAACTTCTTTGATGAGCTTCACAGAATCGGACTCATTCAAATGTTTCTGATAACCAAGGTGATGGTAATTTTTGATCGAGAAATTTTTGGAGCCTAAAATCTTACTGAGGAAATTTGACTCGTGAATTTCTTCATCATGCTTCAAAGAAACAACGTTGCTGATCTGCGTATAGTTGATGTCGGTCTGATGAAAACTAAGTGCAGAAAAAAGCGAGAAAGCGAAATCATTGCTTCCACCAATGATGATTGGAATGGCGTTTTTGTAATGGCAAGCCGACAAAACCTCCTGCAAAATGTAATGCGAATCCTGAGGCGTTTTCCCAGAAACAAGGTCGCCCAGGTCCACGATCGGAATATCGAAATCGAGCTGAGAAAGCTTGTAAAACTCTCTTCGGATCTGCGTAAACTCCTGGCTGTCTGCATCCCCATTTGCACCACGATAATCTGAGAGGAAAAGTAAAACAATGCTGTCCTCTTTGATCTCATTGATGACCTTTTCCCCGATCTGCCAATTCTCTGTTCTGATCTTCCTTGGTGGAATGATAAAATCTTCGAAGTTCATATTCTAATTTATAATTTTGATGCTAACGTCTTTTGGTACTTCTTTGGAAAACTGCACCAACTGCGATCTAAGTTTCTCTGCATTTTCCTTTTTCACTGAGTAGAAAGTAACCGTACTTCCCCCACAAATATAATTATCCTGGATGGCAAGCGTTCCAACTTTGGTAAAATAATCAGGCATATGCGCCCAACTATCATACACCAAAGCGATATCAAAATCCTGAGATTTTGAGGTGTTGGAGATGTAATCCTGAAGATTTTTACTGTCAGTAAATTTACCATGCTCATCTTTCCTACGTTTAGCAACCTCGATACTCCCAAGCCCATAAGTGTCCAGCAGATGGATATTATTATAGTAAGTAATTGCCCCAATATCATTGGCTACGATCTTGGAATTCTTATAATACTTGTGAAGGAAATCTGCCAGTTGGATCTGTTGGTCAAAGATATTCTTGGAAGCGAGGTTTTGATTTTTCACCATTGGAATGAAACGTAAACAAAATACGACCAAAAGAAATACGATGATCTCAGTCTTGAGAATGATGTTTCCTGTTTTTTTCTGAAATACGCTATCAGCAAAAGGCGCAATTGCAAATAAAACTATAACCACCAAATACGCCTCATAACGAATGAGCCAACCAAAATTGGCAAACATAAGATGCAATGAAAACCCGAAAAAGACAACCAACGGAATTGCATTTTTGGAGATCTTATCCATCCATAATTTTTGACTTTTCGCTTTAATGAAAATCTGGGCAATCAGAATCAGAACCAATATCAAAACGGAAATTCCCCGAAAACCATTCCCTGCCATTCTGGTAATAAATCCTACGAATCCATGATTTGTATTTCCTTTTAAGATCAGAGAATTTGGAAGAAAGAACGAACCGTGATCTAAAGAGATCCAACCGTAGATCAAAACTGGCGTCATAGCAAACAATCCTAGGGCAATGCTTTGAAAATATTCTTTCTTGATGAAGAAAAGATAAACGCACATGAAAAATATGAAGAACAAACTTTCGTATCTGAAACCTGTTGCCACAATTGCAAGCAAAGCCAGGTTGGAAAAGCCTCTCGGCGTCTGGTGCTCCAAATATTTTTTGAAAGCGAGCAATACCAAAATCATTGTCAAAGTGTGGAAAACATGCTCCATTCCTGTCATGATCATCAGATGCAATGGCATTAATAAAACTATTGAAAAGAGAAAAATGGTATAAGTCAACTTCGAAAATTGCTTCAGATAATTGTGGGAAACCCAAACCAAAAACAACCCAGCCACTGAATTTGCGACCAACGGAATATATTCCCAATTACCAAAAACCTTGATCAGAATCGCTAGCAAAAATGTGAAAAGCGGAGAAGAAGTTGCGGAAGAAAATTCGTATTGTGTAATTCCCCAGACACTGAATTCGGCAAAGTTTTTCGCCATAGACAAGTGAATGTAGGCATCGTCCAATGGATAGATAAATCGTCCGGCAAACACCATTACAACCTGAAGATTATAAAAGACCAGCAGCGCTAAAAGCAAAATTGATAAAAAGAATATCGTTGTTTTTTTCATTATTTGATTTAATTGGTCCAAAGGAAATTCTGATACCTATCTGGCGTGAATCGGCCTGCGTTTCCTTGATAACTAGCGAATACAAAATAGTAAAATATCATAAACGCGACAAAGAACAGGTGCCACATCCGCTTCATATTCAAATTGAGCGACGCAATGATATTCGGTATGATGATACAGGTAAAACTGATGTAAACCCCCACCAGCCTTGTAGAGAACACCGGATTATCCCTAAAGATAAAATACAAACATATCCCCACGACCACAATATTCCTCATGTATTCATAGTACCAGATCTTCTTACTGGCGACCTTGTCATAGGCTATCACAAGCAGGGAATTGAGCACCATCACGCCATCCATGAAGCTGGAAGCCTTGTCCTCATAGCCAATATATCCATTGTAACCATTGGAAACATCCTGAAGATTAAGCCCACTCAAGAAGCCGGAAAATAAGTTATAGACCTGGAATGGCGACAGGATCACACATGTAATGATGGCATAGAAGATCCTATTGGAATTCATAGGCACCAACACAAGCCAATACGCTGGAAGAAAGATGATCGCAGACTTATGAAAACCATAGGCCACGTAAAGGCATAACAAAAACCACCAAAATTTTCTGCTTTTTATAAACTGGTAGGAGACCAGACACATCGTCATACCAAGTGCCTGCCTCATATGTCCACTATCTGCAATGAAGAAACCCGGTATGAAGAACAGCAGGACCGTAAAGATCGGATAAAGTGAATTTTTGTAATAGATATGCAGTTTCACGCCAATTGTGATGATTGCGCTTACAAGCGTAAAGGTTTGAAAGGGGCCGCCAAAAGCGAAGACCCATTTGTTCAGCAAAACGTACATCCACTCGATGTCTATGGCAGATTGGCGGAAAAGCATTCGGTCCACGATCTGTGAATAGTCTACAGTTGGGAAATACAACGAATAGAACGACCTATAAATAGGATAATCGGCGCCCACATTCCCGCGAAGTCCTATGAGAACGATCATAAAGATAGCGATGAACCAAATGGCAAAGGCAGACTTTTTCTCTTCATTGCGATAGACCTCCTGAAAACTAAAAAGAATTAGCAGAACGAATAGTAACGTAAAAGCTGGATGTAAAAAAATCATTTGGTCAAGTTGAAAACGTCTTCTTTATTGTTCAAAAATAGTTCTTATTTGCTACCAATAAAAATTCCCGATCATCTGCATCCCAAATGTCTGAAAAAGACAGAGATAAAATAGGATCTTGAACTGATCAGAATCCACGTCCTTCAACAAGATCAAAAAGTAGGGAACCAAGAACAAGCACGCTCTCGCCGTTTCCCCAGTTCCGTAAGCGCCGGTCAAAAGCATTGCTGACAAAGCCGAAATAGCCGAGAAAAACAGAATGTTCAATTTTTGATCTCCAAAAACCTCTGTCACGGCTTTCTTCGAAAAGAACACGGCTACAAATCCGAAAGAGAGAAAAAGAAGGATCTCACCAATATCCTCAAGCCTGGTCATCAGATAAACAAACGGCTGGTGCAGCAATCGGAAACCATCCGGATTCTCGGAATGTGAAGCTTCTAAGAATGTGTCAAGGTGACCATAGCCTGTGGTCGCATGAATGATAAGGAAACCCAATGCACAAACTACCGCTACCATCAAGCTGAGCCAAACGAAATTCCATTTTCCCTTCAACAGAAAATAGAAACTGAAACAGCCCAGAAATGCAAATAGAAACAAACCAGAAAACGTGATCAGGTTCGTTGATATCAATCCTAAACTGACCAATAGAAAAGCGGTGACATCAATTTTATTTTGATGAAATATCCTCGCAAATCCTAAAAGAAAGATCATCGTGGAAGTCAGCACCAAAGAATCGATGGACACCAAAAGATAAATATTGACCGATGGGATCACTGCAAACAAAAGCAACAGCCATTTTCTCCGAGACTCCTCGAAGCCGAGATAATCCAGGATCTTATAAAATAGAGGGAAAGACAAACATCCGATGGCAAAGAACACGATCGCCAGGGTTTCGATGTTAGAAATATTCAGGATCCAAAAATGCAAGAGTGTCACAAATGGTGGATGTGTTCTGGTATGGAGCTGAAAATGCTCCAGGTTCTTTGTAAAATCACGAAGCCAAATTGCGCCATCTGTAATATGAATTGCGTCTGCATAATATTGTCTTCCTTTCAAATAAAATGGTTGCAGAAAAGCGATATCGAAGTTGCCCTGACTCAGATTGCCTAAAACCACAAGAGCGATGGCAACCAAAAAGAGAAGATAGACATTCAGTTTTTTCGAGTATTGGAAAGCGAAAATCCCGGCGAACAAAAACAGAAAGGCGAACACAAAACCGCTCCACAAAAACTGGTTGGGATAGATCACCGAGATCGGGAAAAGTGGACCTGTTCCCGTAAAACCACCTTGACTTTGGTAATAGAAATTGGCACCGGCAATCGCCACCCAAATAAAGACCGCCACAAAAAAGACGATCCAAGGAAAGTTTTTCAGTGTGGCCCATTGTAATTTTTCCCCCATTCAGGAATGTGTTTTGTTTTTTAGAATGGTCAAAAATATTAATAAAACTTTAGAAAGTCTTTAGTTTTTTATGATTGTCGCACTTTTTATCAAAAGGCTTCGACTCCGCTCAGCCTGACATCCATAAATACTTCGAGAGCCTGTGCATGACAATTGCTTATTGTTTAAAGTTGTCACACTGAGCGGAGTCGAAGTGCCGTGATCTACAGAAAAACTTTCAATCAATGGGCAATCACTGATCTATGACCAAACCCATAGCCCTGATTGCAGTGAAAATCCTTTTTTGCGTGGGCTTCGTGAACCTCAGCCTGACAACGTGATGCAAAAAAGATTGCAACGGAAAGCAGGTTCCCGGCTCCTGATTGAGTTGGAGGGTTTGAGTGTTGGAGCGCTTGTGCGGTTAAACCACTCTTACAAGATCTCGAAGACAAACGTGGTAGAGGTCTCGAACGCGCCACCCTGCGTGGTACCGAAGAGAACCTGTGGTTTTTTCCCGTCTTTGCTCATCAGCAGCATTGGGCGCTCCAGCCTTCCGAATCGTTTCAGGTGTTTTGGCGGCTCGGGTTCCTGGATGTAATGCTTCATCTCGAGGTAGGCGACCTTTGGTTTTGTCCATTGGATGCCATCTTTGGTGGTGAGATGCAGGCCGTACTCGTGGTTGTAGAATCCCATGTCGCGCGCTATCATATGGAATTGGCCATTCTGTTTCCAGATGAAGGCGTCCTCCAGTTGGGCGTTGTTCGGCAGATTGGAGAAATCGATGACGGGATTTTCGGAGACTTTGGTGTAAGGTCCCAGTGGCGAATCTGATTTGGCCAAGCCGTATTTCCGGTTGCCTCGGACGGGGCCTTTTTGGGTTTCGTACTCGTGGGTGTTCCAGGATTTGTAGAACAGCCAATATTGGCCGTCGTTGCCCTTTACGAAAGCAGGATTGGTAGTACAATGGTCGTCCCACGCGCCGTCCTTCCCGGGAAGCAATAGAGGTTGGTCTGGTCTTGCCCAATCGCCGTCGAGGGTTTTGGATGTCGCCAATCCGATTCTTTTGGTGTTGGTTTTCCCATTGGAATTGCCCATAAAGAAGAGTAAATATTGGTCATCTACTTTTTTGATCAATGGATTGTGGCAAGTCGTTGCATCCCAAAAGTCGCCACCTCGTGGTGTGAGAATGACTTGCTTGTGCTGGAATTCGGAGAACGGCGAATCGGCTTCTGCCCGGCAGATCTCGGAGCCGTTGAGCCAGCCGCCCATTCCTTTTTCCTTTTTCCATCGGGAATAGAAAAGGTGGACTTTGCCATCGTCGCCCCAGATCGGGGAACTGCACCAGCTGTAGTAGCCATCGAGGGAAAACCGTCTCCCAACTGGTTTCAATTTGAAGTAAGGCTTCTCAGAAAAATCAAATGCCTTGGTGAATGATGTCCCAAAAACCACGGCTGCAACACCTAAAGCGGAGGTCTGTAAAAAGTCTTTGCGGGTGATGTGTTTTGGTGGCTTCATTGATTTGATTTTCAGCTAAATTAATGGAAATGCTTGCGGGGAGTGTCCTGCGGTTTCGGCTTGGCTTTTTAAAAAGCAGAAATTTAATCTTTTGATTTTAAGATATTTATTCTCAAAAATCATTAAATCAATAAAAAATTAACCCATGAAAAACAATCATATGTTTTAATTCGCTAATTTTAAACTGTTTAACAAATTAAATACACAAACGATGAGTACAAAAAATCAAATCAGCGTTGAAATTACTCAAACCGTGATTGCGGAAGTGACAGAAAAATTACAAGAATGCAGAACGCTACTCGCGCCATTTCTGCAAGGATTGACTTCGGAAGAAAAGGAAACGATCTTCAAAATGGGAGACAAGACTGTAGCCACCGTGCAGAAAGTAAGAGACTACACAGAAATCAATCTGCTATTCAAAGTTTGACCACTAATAAAAACATCACTTCCGGTCTTGACAACACACTGCACTGGCAAAATAGACAACCGTTATCCCTTCCCACTCTAGTTGTGAAGCATCCCAGAGTGTTGATAGCGCTTGCTATAATACCTTTCCGTCTTAAAAACTATCTATAATACTACTTCGGTACTCTATAATAATACTCCGGTAACCTGTAACAATACTCCGGTAACCTGTAATAATAATCTGGCAACCTGTAATAATACTCCGACAACCTGTAACAATACTCGGGTAACCTGTAACAATAGTCGACTACCCTATAATAATACTCGGGTAACCTATAACACTACTTTGACAAAAGCTTAGTACCGTAACCTTCAGTCAAACACCCATCAGTTTACCAAGGCGTAAATTCGTGAATGCTATATCTTTCCAAAGCGGCCCTGTTATGCAATTGGTATAAACCAAGAGTACTTGTCATTTCATTAGCTGGGATAAAGGTATTGTCTGAAGTGCAAAAGGGTGTGTTGTGGGTGTTTTTGGGTGGATTGGGAATTGTGGGTATATTTGAGTAGTTAATAATTGTTATGATGAGTGAGATGTGCTCAAAGTCGGGAGACTTTGCGCAGCGGAGTCTTATCATCCTCTTGTTATGATTTTTCATTGGGAAAAAACATTGCTTATCTAACAAACACTACTTTTTCAGATAGACTTATTATTAATACCCAGCAAAATGAATCAATCCAAAAACATACACAGAATTTTCCTTTTATCGTCGTTATTACTTGTATTTGTCAATTGCTTTTCACAAAAGAATGTAAGTCCTGATCAAGCAATTAATAAAGCGTTAAAAGAGGGCAACATAGATTTTGAAACTTATTTAAAAAAGATTGATTTTCAGAATCTTAGTGAAACTGATACTATTTTAAACAAAGGAACTAAACTAGATGATAAAGCCATCAAATTGTTACATCTGAACTCTCTTGATGAAAGATCTAAAGGGTTTTACTTCTGCCGAAAAATTGATGTTTCAAAAAATTTTTTGTCAATTATTATCTCCTCGAAAAAAATAAATCAAGTAGATTGGTACTTGATAAATTACGACCAATATTTCAACATCATTGATTCATTGCTTGTTTTCAAACGTATTGACAATGTGAATCATCTTTCAAGCAAGATTTCAAATCACAAAGTTTCATCCATGGAAGTTTTCGTAGACCAAGGCCAAGCAATTACACAAGGCTGGGAAACAAAAATCACTGAAAATGGAAAGTTTGAAAAATAATATCTAGTTTCCTAACTCGTATCTCCAATTAATAATAAAACAAAACCCCTCTTGAAGATCATCAAAAGGGGTTTTATATTTTAAGTTTAAAAACTATTACTTCTTAGCAGCAGGTTTCTTTGCCGGTGCTTTCTTCGCAGTGGTTGCTTTTTTGGCCGCTGGCTTTTTCGCTGCAGGTTTCTTTTTCTCAACGAAGGCTTTTGGGTCTTGCGCTGTGATCCATTTTTTCACCTCACCCAGGGAAACGTCTTTTAGTTCGTCTGCTTCGTACTTGGTGTCGTCTTTCTTTTTCGGGATCTTGTGGATGTTCTTGCCGTGTTTCACGATCGGTCCCCATCTCGCATTCTCGATGGAGATCTTTTCGGCTTCCCAATGTTGGATGTATCGGTTGGCCTCTTTCTCCAATTTAGCATCGATGAGTTCATTGATGTCGCTTTGAGATAGATTATCGAAGTTATAGCGTTTCGGAACGTTGATGAAGATACTTTGGTATTTGATAAAAGGTCCGAATCTTCCCGTTCCTTTCGTCACTGGTTCACCTTTGTAGCTTGCGATTGGCGCGTCTGCCACTTTCTTTTCGTTGATGATTTCCTCTGCACGGTTTTGATCCACGGAAAGTGGGTCTTCACCTTTCGGAATGCTGATGTAGGTCTCGCCCCATTTCACATACGGTCCGAATCTTCCAACACCAACAGCAACAGGTTGTCCGTCAACTTCTTTCAAATCGAAAGGCAGTCTGAACACTTCCAAAGCGTCTTCCAAAGTGATGGTTGCGATATTCTGATGCGCCATCAATGAGGCAAAGATTGGCTTCTCCTCGTCATCCTGTTCTCCGATCTGGATCATCGGTCCGAATCTTCCAATTCTTGCGTGAACATTTTTACCGGATTTCGGGTCAACACCCAAGATCCTTTCACCATTCGCACGGTCTGCATTTTCCTCAACGTCTTCAATCCTTGGATGGAATTTGGAATAGAAATCCGTCATCATCTCCTTCCACTTCTGGTCGCCATTTGCAATGTGGTCAAAACTTTCTTCAACTTTCGCCGTGAAACCGTAATCCAGGATCTCAGCAAAATTATTGGTCAGGAAATCATTCACAACCTCACCAATATCGGTTGGGATAAATTTATTCTTATCACCACCGAATTTCTCCTGAAGCACCTCTTTTTTGACACCAGATTTCCCCAATGTCATTTTCACGATCTCTCTCGTTTGTGGCTCAAGTTCTCTCTTATCTACATACTCACGATTCTGAATGGTCTGAATGGTTGGTGCGTAAGTCGATGGACGACCGATGCCTAACTCTTCCAGTTTTTTCACCAAACCAGCTTCCGTAAATCTTGCGGATGGTCTCGTGAATTTTTCTGTCGCGGTAATTTTTTTATAGTCTAAAGCTTCGCCAACGGAAACTTTTGGTAACAATTTTTCGTTGCTTTCGTCATCTTCGTCCTCCGTTTTCACAATGCCGTAAGCCTTAAGGAAACCATCGAAAATAATGACTTCACCTTGCGCTTCGAAGTGTTGTGGCAACTTGGCGTTTCCAATTTCGATCACAGTTTTCTCGATCTTCGCATTCTCCATTTGAGACGCCAAAGTTCGTCTGTAGATTAATTGGTATAATTTGTTCAACTGCGCGTCACCAATGGATTTCAAAGCGAAATCTGTCGGGCGGATCGCCTCGTGAGCTTCCTGTGCAGAAGATGATTTTGTCGTGTAATTTCTTGGCTTGGAATAATTCTCACCGTATTCAGAAACGATCTGTGCTTTTGCACCATTGATGGCTTCCTGAGAAAGATTCACGGAATCCGTTCTCATATAAGTGATAAATCCTTCTTCGTAAAGTCTCTGCGCCAAACGCATCGTGGAAGTTACATTGTATCCAAGTCTGGAAGAAGCTTCCTGTTGCAAAGTAGAAGTCGTGAACGGTGCAGAGGCTGTTCTAGTTCCTGGTTTGGTCTCTACATTCAGAACTTTGAAGTCTGTGGTCTTGGCTAAGTTCAGGAAGTTCTCTGCATCAGATTCTTTCTCGAAATCTTTTTTCAATTTCGCCAAGATCTCCTGCTGCGCATTATTAAGGAAAATCCCTTCTAATTTGAAACTCGGTTTCGGTGTGAACTCACGGATCTCTTTTTCTCTTTCAACCACCAATCTTACAGCAACGGATTGTACACGTCCTGCAGAAAGTCCAGTTTTCACTTTTTTCCAAAGAACTGGTGACATTTCGAAACCAACGATCCTATCCAGAACTCGTCTTGCTTGTTGTGCGTTAACCAAATTCTGGTCGATATCTCTTGGATTATCGATGGCTTTCAAGATCGCATTTTTGGTGATCTCGTGGAAAACGATCCTTTTTCTATTTTCGGGTTTTAATTTTAATTCGTCCGCCAAATGCCAGGCAATCGCTTCTCCTTCGCGGTCCTCATCGGAAGCCAGCCAAACCATATCGGCTTTTTTCACAGAGGCTTTCAATTCTGCCACCAACTTCTTCTTGTCAGCAGACACTTCATAGTCGGGCGTGAAATTCGACAAGTCGATTCCCATTCCCTTTTTAGGCAGATCGCGGATGTGTCCGAAGCTGGATTTGACCTCGAAATCTGAACCTAAATATTTCTGAATTGTTTTTGCTTTTGCCGGAGATTCGACAATCACTAAGTTTTTTGGCATCCTGAAAAATTTTTGCAAAAGTAGGCGTTTTTTTGTAATTAATCATTTTAACAATTATTTCTCCTGTCTATACCTTATATATATTATTGATTTTCCACAAAAATTAGTCTAGTTTTGACTTTCAAAATCTTAACTTTTTTATTAAATTCGCAGACTCAAATTTATAAGAATTTCGATTTTAGTCCTTGAAAATGAATAAGTTCTAAAACACAAAAACCCTAACCATTTCTTAGCTGTAGAAATACAGCGGAACCAAATTCAAAGTGCATCGTTTTTTCATCTATTTATATTATCTGATTTCCAAAAATCGATTTATTTCCGTCGCTGTGGCTTTGGGAATTGCTGTTTTGTGTTTGTTCTTGGCTTCGAAGATCAACTTTGAAGAAGACATCAATCAAATCATCCCGAAAAACGAAAAGTCTGACTTAACAGCGAAAGTTCTGAAACAACTTAATTTTTCAGATAAAATCATTGTCATTATCGAAAAGAAATCGAAGGACGATAATTTCCAACTATCAGAGACAGCTGACCAATTTTTAGAAAAAACAAAACCTTTACAGAAATATATAGGCTCGATTCAGGGAAAAGTGAATGACAACGAGATTTCAGAAACGTTTGATTTTGTCAATCAGAATTTGCCTTTATTTTTAGACGACAACGATTATCAGGAAATTGAAAGAAAGCTCAACAAAGACAGCATCGCCAAACAGGTTGAGAGCAATTACGTTTCTTTGGTTTCCCCAACGAGTTTGGTGACGAAAGAATTCATAAAAAAAGATCCGCTGGGAATTACTTTTCTTGGAATCAAAAAACTGAACGCATTAAACATCAGTAAAGATTTCAAGCTCGAAGACAATTACGTCGTAACCAAAGACGGAAAAAACCTGCTGCTCTTCATCGAACCGAAAAACAAAAGCAACGACACCAAAAATAACGAGGTTTTCGTCAATCAACTTAATGAAATTAAAGATAATCTCAACAAAGAATTTAACGGAAAAACTGAGCTGAGTTATTTTGGTTCGCCGGTAATTGCTGTTGCGAATGCGCAACAAATCAAGAAAGATATTCAGAATACGGTTATTATTTCGATGACTGTGCTAATGATTTTGTTGATTTATTATTTTAGAAGTTTTTTCACACCCATCGTTATTTTTCTTCCGACTTTATTTTCGGTATTGCTCGCGTTGATGGTTTTGTATTTTATTAAAGATAAAATTTCAGCCATTTCATTAAGCGTCGGAGCCATTTTAATTGGAATTACAATTGATTATGCACTCCACATTCTCACGCATTATAAGCACAACAACAATATTGAAGAACTTTACAAAGAAATTACCCAGCCGATTATTCTGAGCAGTGCAACTACGGCGGTTTCATTTTTATGTTTGGTTTTTGTACGCTCGGAAGCTTTGAAAGATTTGGGACTTTTTGCCTCGATTACAGTTCTGTTTTCGTCGGTTTTGGCATTGATTATTGTTCCGCAATTGTATCATCCGAAAGAAAAATCAGGTGAACTGAATACCAATTTCATCGATAAAATCGGGCATTATCCTTATGAGAAAAACAAACCTTTGATTATTGGTTGTTCGCTTGTAATTATCGCCTGTCTGTTTGGTTTCAGGCACGTTGGTTTTAATGATGATATTGGCGACCTGAATTACATTCCGAAAGATTTAAAAATAAGTGAGGCAAAACTTGAAAAATTGTCTGACATCACTTCAAAATCTATTTACACCATTTCTTACGGAAATTCTGAGGAAGAAGCTTTGGCAAGAAACTCAGACTTGAGCAAGTTTTTGGAGACAGAAAAAAAAGAAGGTAAAATCTTAAGTTACAATTCGCTTGGGAACGTTGTTCTCTCTGAAAAGGATCAACAGAAAAAAGTAGAAATCTGGCAAAAATTCTGGAACGAAAACAAGAAAAATGAAACTGTTTCGGAACTCGTTAGCAACGGAAATAAATTTGGTTTTAACTCTTCAGCATTCAATCAGTTTAATGAAAATTTAAATAAAAACTATTCTACATTAAGTTTAAAAGATTACGAAAAAATAAAAGCCCTTCAAATCTCAGAATTTCTCAGTCAGGAAAATGGTTTTTACACCGTTTCGAATGTCGTAAAAGTGGACGAAAAGAAAAGAGATGCTTTCATCAAAGACGTTGAAAAGAAACACGACGCCATCGCCATCGACCGCCAACAAATGAACGAGAACTTTTTGGGATTGCTGAAAAGAGATTTCAACACCTTGATTAATTATTCGCTTTTGGCCATTGTTTTAACGATTATCGTTTTCTTCAGAAATTTTGAATTGACCCTTCTCACCATGTTTCCGATTGTTCTCACGGGCGTTGTGACAGCGGGAATTTTATTTCTTTTAGGATTAGAACTGAATATTTTCAGCACCGTTGTTTGCACATTGGTTTTCGGCGTTGGAGATGATTTCAGTATTTTTCTCACAAAGGCAATGCAGAAAGAACATACGACAGGAAAAAATGAACTTCCGACGTACAGAATTTCAATTATTCTGGCAGTTTTCACGACGATTCTGTCCATCGGTTCTTTGATTTTTGCAAAACACCCGGCGTTGCATTCATTAGCTTTGGTAGCACTAATTGGAATGCTGTCTGTGATTATCATTACCTCAACTTTATATCCGTTTTGGTTTAGATTTTTAATAATTAACCGAACCAAAAAAGGACTTTCGCCAATTACCTTCAGACTGTTTTTACATTCTGTGATTCTGTTTATTTATTATGGTTTGGGCGGATTGATGTTCTCTGCGCTTGGAAGTGTTTTCGTAAAAAACGCGAAAGGAAAAACTTTGGATATTATCAAATTGATTTTGGCCAAGTTTATGAAATCTGTGCTTTACGGAAATCCATTTGTGAAGAAAAAGGTCATTACCAATCCGAACGAAGATTTTAGCAAACCAGCTATTATCATTGCAAATCACACGTCGTTCCTCGATACTTTGGCGATTGGAATGACGACGCACAAAATAGTTTATCTTGTGAACGATTGGGTCTATGATTCGCCTATTTTTGGAAAACTCGTGAAAGCGTTGGGCTTTTTCCCGGTTTCTCAAGGCATCGAAAACGGAAAAGAAAAATTGAAAGAAAAAATTGACCAAGGTTATTCGCTTGTCGTTTTTCCAGAAGCTGAAAGGTCATACACAAATGATGTTAAGCGTTTTCATAAAGGTGCTTTTTATCTTGCTGAGGAATTTAGTTTAGACATTTTACCACTTTACATTCACGGGAATTCTGAAGTTTTACCGAAAGGTGATTTCATTATTTATGATGGAAGTATTACGGTGAAAGTTGGTGACAGAATCAGCAAAGATGATTTGAGTTTTGGAACAACTTACAAAGAACGCGCGAAAAACATCAATTCAAACTTCCGAAATGAATTTACTAAACTGAGAAACGAAATCGAGGATGAGAATTACTTCAAAAAGAAACTATTCCTAAGCTTTCTCTACAAAGAAACCGAAGTTGTAAAAGCGGTCAAAGACGATTTCAATAAAAACAAATCGGTTTATTTTGAATTAAATAAATACATCGCAAAAGATGCAACCATTCTTCATATTGCTGATGATTATGGACAGAAAGATTTCCTTCTGACCATTCAGCAAGCTGGTAGAAAGATATTTAGTTTCATTAAAAATAAGGAGAAACGGGAAGTTGCGGAACAAAATTACTTAGTCAAAAGAAGAAAACTCAATTACATCGAAAACCTTTCTGACATTTATAAAACCATTGATGTTCTCCTCATCTCTGACCAGAACTTTGACCTTTCCGAAATCACGGATTTACCGGAAACCATCATTTTCCTCAATACAGAAAACAAACTTTCTGGCAATCTCAATTTTAACTTAGAGCACAATTCAGAATCAATTAAAGTATTAAGACGCAAATAATAAATTTGAAAATCTTATTTTTGTTTTTATATTAAATTCTGATGCAGAAAAACATACTTGTCATTTATTATTCGCAGACGGGACAACTGGAAGATATTGTAAAAAATGTCGCCAAACCGTTTGAAAATAATGAACAATACAAAGTCACCTATTACAATATCAAACTGAAAAAAGACTTCCCTTTTCCCTGGCCAAGCGACTTTTTTTTCAACACTTTCCCCGAATCTTACCTTCAAATCCCAAGCGAAATCTATCCACCTTCCGATGAAGTTTTGAACACCAAATTCGATTTGATTCTATTTGGCTACCAGGTTTGGTACCTTACGCCATCAATTCCAGTTATTTCATTTTTGAAAAGTGGATTTGCTGAGAATATTTTGAAAGATACGCCCATCGTGACCATCTCCGGAACCCGAAATATGTGGATGCTTTCTCAGGAAAAACTAAAAGTCTATCTGAAAAGAATGAACGCCAAATTGGTTGGAAACATTGCATTGGTAGACAGGCACGACAATTACACCAGTGTTTTGACCATTCTGAAATGGCTGACAACCGGAAAAAAAGAAGCTTCCGGAATGTTGCCTGCAGCTGGCGTTTCCGACGAAGAAATCAATGGAGCAGGGAAATATGGCCAAATCATCAAAACTTATTTGGACAAAGGCGATTTTGCCAATCTGCAGCCCGATTTAGTAAAAAATGGTGCGGTAGAAATCCGTCCTTTTCTTGTTCGAATGGAAAAAGTGGGAAACAAAATTTTCACCATTTGGAGCAAATTGATTATCAATAAAAAAGAAAAACGACCTTTGCTGATAAAATTCTTTAAGGTATATTTGATGACAGCAATCTGGGTAGTCTCACCAATAGTTTTGGTATTCCATTTGCTGTTGACGCCTATTTTGTGGTTCAAAAGAAAGAAACAAAGAGAATATTTACAAGGAATAAATTTAAAATAAAAGATGAGCAACGTATACATCACAAAATCATCCACATACTTACCCAACGACCCAGTTTCCAATGACGAAATGGAAACACACCTGGGATTGGTCAACAACACACATTCCAAAGCAAGAGCTTTGATTTTGAGAAACAATCAAATCAAAACGAGATATTACGCTTTAGACAAAAACGGACAGCCTACGCACACCAATGCGCAAATTACAGCAGCGGCAATCAACGGACTTTTTGATGAGAATTTCAAAAAAGAAGATATGGAATTGTTGTCCTGCGGAACCACTTCTGCGGACCAAATCCAGCCTTCGCACGCATCAATGGTTCACGGCGAATTAAACATCAATAAATCTGTTGAGGTCAACACCGCGATGGGACTTTGTAACTCCGGAATGAATGCTTTGAATTACGGTTTTCTTTCTGTAAAAGCTGGCGTCAAGGAAAATGCAGTTTGTGTAGGTTCGGAAAGATTTTCTTCTTGGATGACTGCGGACAAATTTGACCACGAAGCAGAAAACCTGAAACTTTTGGAAGAAAGACCAATCGTTGCGTTCAAAAGAGAATTCCTGAGATGGATGTTATCCGACGGCGCAGGTGCTTTCTTATTGGAAAATAAACCAAGAGAAAATGCAACTTCTCTAAGAATCGAATGGATTGATTTCTATTCTTACGCACATCAAATCGAAGCTTGTATGTACTCCGGTTGCGAAAAGCAGGAAGACGGAAGCCTTAAATCTTGGGCAGATTATCCATCTGACGAATGGTTGAAACAATCAATTTTCGCTTTGAAGCAAGACACAAAAATCCTTGACAAATATATTTTGGTAAAAGGTGCAGAAAGTTTGAGAGCATCTTTTGACAAACACCAGTTGGACCCAGAATCTGTGGACCACGTTTTGGCACACATCTCTTCCGGCTATTTCAAAGATGGATTGAAGGAAGAATTTGCCAATGTCGGTTTGGATTTTCCTTGGGAAAAATGGTTCTACAATCTTTCCGAAGTCGGAAATATCGGCGCTGGTTCTATCTTCATCGCTGTTGAACAATTGATGAATTCTGGAAAATTGAAGAAAGGTGAAAAAATTCTTCTCTGCGTTCCGGAAAGTGGAAGATTCGCCTATTCTTGTGCCTTATTGACGGTTTGCTAATGGAAACCAACTTACCAAATTCCGACAGAGATTTTGTAGAAAGTCTGATTCCACAAAGGTTTCCTTTCGTAATGGTTGACGAAGTTTCCGACTATTCCGAGAACCACGTGGTTTCTGGATTTACCATTAAGGAAGATAATATTTTTGTGAGCGAAGGCATTTTCCAAGCTTCTGGATTGATAGAACATCAGGCTCAGACTGTCGCTTTGCACACAGGCTACAAATATTTTCTCTTAGGTAAAGAATCTCCGACTGGTTACATCGGCGCTATCAAATCTGTTGAAGTTGAAAACTTACCAAAAGTAGGCGACCAATTGATTTCCGAAGCGACAATTCTGAACGAAATGATGGGCGTCACTTTGGTTGAAATCGTTACGAAAATCAATGAGACGGTAATTGCAAAATCGCAGATGAAAACCGTTGTGAAATAATAAAAAAAATAAACTTCGAAAGTCACAAAAGGAAAATCAAAAACTGCTTTTGTGACTTTTGCGGTTAAAATAAAATATGGAACTGAAGGCCGAAAACTTAATCAACATCCACAATTTTCTTCCCCATCGCAAACCAATGCTGATGGCGGATTATATTTTGGAGTTGACACCGGAAACCGTCATCACTTCTTTCGACATCAAACCCGATAATATTTTTGTTTTTAATAATGAGTTTGTCGAAGCTGGATTGATTGAAAATGCGGCGCAAACCTGCTCGTCAATACTGGGGCAAAATTTTTACAAGGGACCGGATGTGGAAACCAAAGTCATCGGTTTCATTACCAATATCAAAAAAATAGAAATTTTTGCATTGCCAAAAGTTGGTGACCAGATTATTTCCAAAGCTTCTTTGATTTCTCAGTACGAGAACATTTGCAACATTTTCTGCGAGACTTTCATTAATGATAAATTATTAATTAGAGCAGAAATCAATTTGTTTATTCAGGAATTGAAAAACTAAAAATCAATGAAAAAACAAGACATTCCACAGGACGAAAGTAATTTGCAGTCAGCAAATATGACCGAAATGTTGTACGTGACTGATGAAAATAACAATTACACCACCGCGCAAAGCATCGGCTGGGAAGCCAAAAAAGCGGCTCTTGACGAATCGATGGAACTCATCAATGAAAGAATTGAAGAAGCTAAGCAAAACGTTGCTAACAATATTGTAAGTCCCATCATCTATTTTATGGAATTCAATAAAATGGATTTGCAGGTTCTTGCAGCTTATGTGGATAAATGGCAATGGACGGTGAAACGACACACAAAACCGAATATTTTCAAAAAACTAAGCAATTCTACCCTGAAAAAATACGCCGATGCATTCGGAATTTCGGTAGATGAATTGAAAAATTTTGACGGGAAATAATGAAATAAATAACCCCTTGAGAGTTTTGAACCCTGAAGTGGTTTTAAAGAAACAATGAATGAAAATAAATTTTGAACACCATCAGACAGCGCATTGCGAAAACGGTGTTGCTTCCAATTTACTTCTCAACAAAGGTTTGAAACTAAGTGAACCAATGATTTTCGGAATCGGTTCCGGATTGTTTTTTGTGTATTTGCCTTTCTTAAAAGTGAATTTTGCACCAGGTTTTAGTTATCGTCCAATGCCAGGTTCGATTTTTACCAAAGCGGCAAAACGATTGGGAATTAAAATCAAAAGACAAAAATTCTCAAATCCAGACGAAGCTCAAAAGGCATTAGAGAAAAATTTAGAACAAAATATCCCGACAGGTTTACAAGTTGGGGTTTTCAACCTTACCTATTTCCCTGAAGAATATAAATTCCATTTCAATGCACACAACTTGGTGGTTTACGGAAAAGAAGACGGAAAATTCCTTGTCAGCGACCCTGTGATGGATTTTGCAACAACCTTGACCGAAGCAGAACTTGAGAAAGTTCGTTACGCTAAAGGTGCACTTGCTCCGAAAGGTCATATGTATTTCCCGACACACATTCCGGAAAACGTAAATCTGGAAGAAGCCATCACAAAAGGAATAAAAGACACGTGCAAAAATATGCTGGCTCCAGTTCCATTAATTGGCGTAAAAGCAATGCGTTGGGTCGCGAAAAGCATCCCGAAATGGGCTGAGAAAAAAGGAACAAAAGTAACCAATCATTATCTCGGACAACTCATCAGAATGCAGGAGGAAATTGGAACCGGCGGTGGCGGATTCAGATTTATTTATGGTGCTTTTTTACAGGAAGCCGCTGTGATTCTTAAAAATGATGAGTTGAAAGAATTATCTAAAGAAATAACTGCCATCGGCGACCTTTGGAGAGATTTTGCTGTGGATATTGCAAGAGTTTACAAAAACAGAAATTCGAAAAGTGATATTTACAATCAGCTTTCAAAATCGATGCTGCATATTGCAGATTTGGAGGAAGCTTTTTATAAGAAATTGAGAAAAGCGATATAGTTTGGAGAATATCATCGAAATAAAAAATCTCTACAAGAAATACAAAAACTCGGAAGACTTTTCGGTTAATGATATTTCTTTGAACATCGATAAAAACGAAATCTACGGAATTCTCGGCCCCAACGGAGCGGGAAAAACAACCTTGATTTCTATGCTTTCAGGTTTGATTAAACCAACCTCTGGAAGTTTTACTATTAACGGTTTATCACCGAAAAAAGACAATTCAAAAATCAAACAAATCATCGGCGTTGTTCCTCAGGAATATGCGCTCTACCCGACTCTGACGGCAAAAGAAAACCTCCTATTCTTCGGAAGTCTGTATGGTTTGAAGAACGATTACCTTCACAAAGCAATCGATGAAGCTTTAGAATTGATGGGCTTAACGAAATTTGCCAATAAAAAAGTCGAACAATTTTCAGGCGGAATGAAACGCCGTTGCAATCTGATTGCCGGAACACTTCACAACCCGAAAGTCCTGTTTCTGGACGAGCCAACCGTCGGAGTTGACGTTCAATCAAAAAAAGCCATTATCGATTATCTTTTAGATTTAAATAAAAAAGGGACGTGCATTATTTACACGTCGCATCACCTTTCTGAGGCGGAAGAATTCTGTACAAAAATCGCCATCATCGACCACGGAAAAATCCACGCAACAGGAACGCCGGAAGAATTGGTGGAAAGAGTTGCCAATGCGGAAAATTTGGAGGATGTTTTTATTTCACTAACCGGAAAAGAATTGAGAGATGTTGTATAAATTGTGGAGAAGTTTTATCAAGGAAATTCAGCTATTGAAGCGTGATTCAGGCGGAATTGTCATTATTTTCCTGATGCCGTTGTTGCTGATTATTACCATCACTTTAATTCAGGATTCGACATTCAAAAATCTGGAAGGTTCAAAAATCCCGATTATTTTTATTGATAACGACAAATCTGAAGTTTCCAAAGTCATCAAAAAAGAACTGGAAACCAGCAAAACATTTGAACTTATAACCGATTACAACGAGAAGTCGGCTGAGAAAGCAGTTTTTACGGGAGATTATCAAATGGCTATCGTAATTCCGGAAAATTTGACGAAAGATTTAAATTCAAATATCGATTCCAAAGTTCAGACCGTCGTAAGCTCGTTTGGTTTGGAAACAGATTCGACGACGACAAAAGCTGTGGCTTCAAAAGCGAAAGACATTCATCTGTATTTTGACCCTGCAACCAATGCAGGTTTCAAAAATTCGGTGATGAATGCCATCAACAAAATGGTTTTCGAAATCGAGAATAAAAAAATCTACAATGCCTTCCAAGACCAACTCGGAACGACGGAAGACCTCGAAAATAAAAGCCTGATTACTTTCAAAGAAATTACACCGAACAAAGGCAAAGAAGAACTGATGCCGAATTCCGTTCAGCACAACGTTCCGGCGTGGGCGCTGTTTGCGATTTTCTTTATTGTGGTGCCATTATCTATTAATTTAGTCAAAGAAAAAAGTCAGGGAACGAGCGTGAGAGTTCGCGTGAGCCCGACGCCTTATTACATCCACATTTTAGGAAAAACATTCACGTATCTCATCATTTGCGTCATCCAGTTTTTGCTGATGATTGCCGTAGGAATCTGGCTTTTCCCATTGATGGATTTACCTCAGTTTGATGTTACCGGAAAAATGTTCCACCTTTTGATTGTCACACTTTTTGCAGGATTGGCAGCGATTGGATTTGGAGTTTTAATCGGAACAATGTCCAATACTCAGGAACAGTCGGCGCCGTTTGGAGCGACTTCCGTAGTTGTTTTGGCTGCGATTGGCGGAATCTGGGTTCCGGTTTTCCTGATGCCCGAATTTATGCAGAAAATAGCACAGTTTTCCCCGATGAACTGGGGCTTAAATGCGTATTACGATATTATTTTAAGAAACAGCGAAATTGGCGAAATTGCTAAAGAACTGATATTCTTATTTTTATTTTATGTTGCAATGGTTACCATTTCTTTAATGTATGAGAGGAAACAGAATAGTGTTTGATTTGTTTAACCACGAGGGGCACTAAGATTTTTTACGAAGAGCACAAGGATGAATTAATCAGTTTTAATTTGTTTCCCTTGTGAAAACCTTTGTGCCTTTGTGGTAAAAAAGATTAAGCAGCATAATAATTTCAATCATTAAAACACAAATAATATGAATGAAAATGAGATTTCAAAAATTGTATTTGATGCAGGATTGAAAGTCCATCGTCAGCTGGGAGCAGGACTTTTAGAAAGTGCTTATGAAGAATGTCTGCACTTTGAACTGAAGAAGTCAGGATTACTCATAGAAAAACAGAAACCAATGCCATTAATTTATGAAGATATAAAACTTGACATTGGTTACAGACTCGATTTTTTAATTGAAAGAAAAGTTGTTGTAGAAATAAAATCTGTAGAATCATTAAATGATATTCATATTGCTCAAATTTTAACCTATTTGAAACTAAGTAATTGTAAATTAGGTTTACTTATTAATTTTAACTCGGTTTTATTTAAAAATGGCGTTAAGAGATTAATCAACGGAACAATTGAATAATTTTAATAAAATAATTGAATTTAAATAGTGTCCCTTGTGAAAACCTTTGTGCCCATTGTGGTTAAAAACAAAACAAAATGCAGTCAAAAAATTTAACTTGTACCGAAGAAGTACGCGTCCGATTCAACGAGACAGACCCGCTGGGAATCGTGTGGCACGGCCATTACATCGTCTATTTTGAAGATGGAAGAGAAGCTTTCGGAAGACAGCACGGCTTGACCTATCTCGACATTCAGAAAGCAGGATTTGTGACGCCGATTGTAAAAAGTACGTGCGAACATTTTCTTCCATTAAAATATGGCGAAACGTTCAACATTGTAACGACTTTCGTGAATTCTGTTTCAGCAAAATTGATTTATAAATACGAGATTTTCAACCAAAATAATCAATTGGTTTGCAGTGGCGAAACCATTCAGGTTTTTCTGGATTCTGAGAATAATTTATGCCTGTACAATCCCGAGTTTTTTCAGGCCTGGAAAGATAAAATGGGATTATGACGAAGGAAATTTACATCACAGATTACAATTGCGTCACGCCTTTGGGTTTTGATGTGGAATCAAACTGGAAAGCACTTTTGGAAGGAAAATCCGGAGTTGCTTTGCATAAAGTTATTGATAGTCAAGCATCTTTTTTTGTCTCTAAAATTGATTCTGAAAAACTGGAAGAGAAATTTAATAAACTCTTCGACTCCGCTCAGAGTGACAATCAGAATTTCACAAGACTTGAAAAAATGTTTTTGTTGAGTCTGAAACCTCTGGTGGAGAGACATCAGATTTCAGATGACACAGCGTTTATTCTTTCCACAACAAAAGGAAATATCAGTTTATTAAAGAACGAAAGCACTTTACCGGAAGGCGTTTACCTTTCAAATCTAGCTCAAAAACTGGCTGTTTTTTTTGGATTTAAAACTAAACCGATTGTCGTTTCCAATGCGTGTGTTTCCGGCGTAATGGCTATTTCTGTGGCAAAAAATATGATTCAGACAGGAAAATATAAAGACGCTTTTGTAGTTGCCGGAGATGAGATTTCTGAATTTGTAATTTCAGGTTTTAATTCTTTTCAGGCGATTGGAAGCGAACCTTGCAAACCTTATGACAAAAACCGCAACGGAATTAATCTAGGCGAAGCGACCGCAGCAGCGTACATAACTTCTACTCCATCAGCGAACGAAAAATTTAAATTTAAAGTTTTAGGCGATTCTGCAATTAACGATGCCAATCACATTTCCGGACCGTCAAGAACCGGCGACGGATTGTTTGCCAGCGTTCAAAATGCAATGAAAGAAGCGAAGGTTTCATCAGAACAAATCGATTTTATTTCCGCTCACGGAACAGCAACCCTTTACAATGATGAAATGGAAGCCATCGCCTTCAACCGAATGGATTTGCAAAATGTTCCACTCAACAGTATGAAAGGTTATTACGGACATTGTCTTGGAGCTTCAGGACTTTTGGAGAGTATCATTTCTATGGAATCTGCTTTGAACAATACTTTAATTTCATCTAAAAACTTCGAAGAAATGGGAGTTTCGCAGGATTTGAATATTATTAAAGAAAATCAACCTGCAGAAATTAAATATATTTTGAAAACCGCTTCAGGTTTTGGTGGGTGTAATGCAGCGATAGTTTTGGAAAAAGCATAAAATAATTTTGTATTTTTGATAGAAGTAAAGTTTTAGAAAATGGAATCTACTTTAGAAATCAGACAAAGAATTCACGATTATATAGATGATGCAGATGAACGTATCCTGCGCATTTTCAATGCAATAATTGATGCAGAAGAGGAAGATGAAGAATTGGAAGCGTCCGAATATCCGCAAGTTCCGGATTATGTTTATGAGCGAATCGAAGAAGAGCGCAAAAAATATTTGAAAGGCGAGCTAAAGACTTCTTCGTGGGAAGAAGTGAAAGCAAGATTGATGGAAAAACTATGAAATATCATCTTTCATTATCTCCAAATGCTGAATTAGATTTGCTTGAATCAGCACTATGGTACGAAAGCCGACAAATTGGACTGGGAGAAAAATTCACAAAAAAGGTTGAAGCTTACCTCTCCCGAATTCAAAATAACCCATTGCATTATCCTTTGAAGAAGGGAAATTTGCGTGAAGCATACATCCTAAAATTCCCTTTCGTTATCATTTATGAAATTGTGGAAAATGAAATTCTTGTCTTTGCTGTTTTCAACACACGTCAAAATCCTACGAAAAAGCCTTAATCTTTTTAAAATCAATGAAGAAAACAGACATCTCCACAATAGAAAACTCAAAAATAATTCTCAACCAACAAATTATTTTTGAATCCAAGACCGAAAATTTCTCAGACTTTGCAAAAGAAGCTTATAAAACTTTAGAACTGAATTATCCAAAATTTCATAAAATGGATAACCTCAGCAAACTCGCTTTTCTCGCATCCGAAATGATTCTGAAAAATGATGACCACAGCAAAACCGCTTTGGTTTTCGCCAACAAATCCTCGAGCCTCGACACCGATTTTAAATATCAGGAAAGCATCAATTCTCAGGAAAATTATTTCCCGAGCCCCGCTGTTTTCGTTTACACATTACCGAATATTTGCGTCGGTGAAATCAGTATTAAACATAAAATGCAGACTGAAAATGCATTTTTCGTCTTGGATGAGTTTGATGAAGAATTTTTAAACTCATACGCGGCACAGATTCTGCAATCAGGGAAAGCTGAAAAAGTCTTGTGCGGCTGGGTCGAACTATATCAGGAAAGTTATAAAGCTTTTGTATATTTGCTGACTTTGTAATATAACAATCTAACAATGTAACAGTTTACCAACAATTAATTACCTCAAACATCATTGGTACATTGCTAAACTAATACATTGTTACATTATAAATGAAATTTATTTTATGGAAGATTTAAAATTAGAATTAAAAAACAAAATCATAGATGTTCTTAATCTTGAGGACGTTGCAATAGAAGAAATCAAAGACACAGACCCACTTTTTGGTGGCGGACTTGGTTTGGATTCTATCGACGCTTTGGAATTAATCGTACTTCTCGACAAAGACTACGGAATTAAATTATCTGACCCGAAAAAAGGAAAAGAAATCTTCCAGTCTATAGAAGTGATGGCAAAATACATCGAAGAAAACAGAACAAAATAATTCAATCTAACAATGTATCAATCTAGCAATGTACCAATATTGTTACACTGTTAAATTGATACATTGGTACATTATTAAAAGATGAGTCAAAAAATTGCCATTACAGGGATGGGCATTATTTCCTCCATTGGTAACAATGTCGAGGAAAATTTTATTTCGCTGACGACTGGTAAACACGGAATTTCAGACATCGAACAGTTTGAAACACGCCACGCCGGAAGCATCAAAACAGGCGAGATAAAATTGTCTAATGAAGAGCTTGTACAGAAACTTCAGCTTAATGAAGACAACAACGTTACAAGAACCGCTTTATTGGGAATGGTGGCCGCAAAAGAAGCTGTAGAAAGTGCCGGAATTTCGGATATGAATGAATATAAAACCGGACTTATTTCATCCACCAGCGTGGGCGGAATGGACATTACCGAAAAATATTTCTACACTTACGAAGATTTTCCTGAAAAGCAAAAATACATCGACGCTCACGATGCCGGAAATTCATCTTTGGCGATTGCAGAATTGTTGGGTCTGAAAGGAATGGTTTCTACCATCAGCACGGCCTGTTCGTCTGCGGCGAACGCGATTATGATAGGCGCAAAACTTATTAAAAACGGCGTTCTTGACCGCGTAATTGTTGGCGGAACAGATTCACTTTCGAAGTTTACTTTGAATGGATTTAATACGCTGATGATTTTGACGGATTCTTACAACACGCCTTTCGACAACGATAGAAAAGGCCTAAATCTGGGCGAAGCAGCCGCTTTCCTTGTTTTGGAATCTGATGAAGTGGTGAAAAAAGAAAACAAAAAAGTCCTCGCTTATCTTTCCGGTTACGGAAATGCAAACGATGCTCATCATCAGACCGCATCTTCGGAAAACGGACAAGGTGCTTACTTAGCAATGGAAAAAGCTTTGAAAGTTTCAGGTTTAAATAAAGAAAACATAGACTACATCAACGTTCACGGCACGGCGACCCCGAATAATGATTTGTCTGAAGGCGTTGCAATGATTCGGATTTTTGGTGAAAATCAGGTTCCGGAATTCAGTTCTACAAAGGCTTTTACAGGTCATACTTTGGCAGCGGCGGCAGGAATTGAAGCGGTCTATTCCATTTTGGCGATGCAGAACAATGTGATTTTTCCAAATTTAAATTTCAAAACAAAAATGGAAGAATTTGATTTGACGCCGGTTACCGAACTGAAAAAGAAAAACATCAATCACGTACTTTCCAATTCGTTTGGATTTGGAGGAAACTGTTCAACTTTAATTTTTTCTAAATAATGAGTGCAGTTTACATCAACAGTGCCGCCTGCATCTCGGTTCAGGACACTTTGAACGAAAATTTCTTTGACACTTTAAAACCTGAAAATTCAGTTCAGATTTTAAAAGCTATTGAACCGAATTATAAAGAATTCATTCCTCCAGCAATGAGCCGAAGAATGTCTAAAACAGTAAAAATGAGCTCAGTCGCTTCCACAAAAGCTTTGCAGGAAGCTGGAATTGAAAAGCCTGATGCCATCATCGTCGGAACCGGAATGGGCTGTTCTCAGGATTCTGAAAAATTTCTGAAAAATGTTTTGGAAAACAATGAAGAGTTCTTAACACCAACTTTTTTTATTCAATCGACACACAACACCGTTTCCGGACAAATTGCTTTGGGATTGCAATGTCACGGCTATAATTTCACTTACGTCAACTGCTCATCTTCACTGGAATTTTCAATGCTGGATGCAAAACTTCAGATTTTGGACGGCGAAGCTGATAATGTTTTGGTGGGTTCAACAGACGAACAAACCGACAGAACAATGGAATTGTACAAACTGAATAATTCTATTAAAAAAGAGGGAAACCTACCAGCTGATTATTTAAATTCGAAAACTGAAGGTGTGATTTGGGGCGAAGGTTCAAGCTCTTTTGTTTTAGGAAAAGACAAAACGGTAAGTTCTTATGCTGAATTGAAAGATATTCAAATCATTAATACATTAGAATTAAATGAAACTCAAAAATTCATTGAAGCTTTTTTAGCTAAAAATAATTTAACGAATCAGGATATTGACGCTCTCATTTTAGGTTTCAGCGGAGATTCGGAATCTGATGTTTATTATAAAAATGCTTCAGAATCATTTCAAAACTCTTCATTATTATATTACAAACATTTAAGTGGAGAATTCAATACAGCAAGTGGTTTCTCAACATTTATGGCTTGTCATATTTTGAAAAATCAAGAGATTCCGGAAGTGATGAAGATTAATGATGTGAAAAAGGAAACTGTTAAAAACATCTTGCTTTACAATCACTTAGGAGGAAATGACCACAGCTTGGTTTTGTTGGAGAAAGCTTGATTATTTTAAATGAAAATCCAAAAACAATAAAGATGGAACATTATCCATTTATTATCTTTTATCTTTTCTTGAATCTCTTTATTTATGCTTTTCAAGGAACAATTTGGGTTTATATTTTCTGTTTCATCCTTTTTTCTGCTGTTGTGGTTTGGGGTTCTTTTAATATTCAATTAGGATATTTTGTCAACAGTTTTACCCGAAGACGAACGAAAATTAAAGAGGTCGCATTAACTTTCGATGACGGACCGACTGAATTTACACCGAAGTTTTTAGATATTTTAAAAGAGAATAACATCAAAGCCACCTTTTTCTGCATAGGAAGACAGATCGAAAAATATCCTGAAACATTCCAAAGAATCATTGCGGAAGGTCATTCGGTTGGAAATCACACTTATTCACATTCCAACAACACCGGATTTTTATCAACTTCAAAAATGATTGATGAAATTCAAAAATGTGATGAAGTGATGTTGAAAATTGGAAATATTAAAACTGATTTGTATCGACCCCCTTTTGGAGTTACCAATCCCAATATTGCAAAAGCAATTAAAAAAACGCAGAAAAAAAGCATCGGCTGGAATGTTCGTTCTTTGGACACCGTGATTTCTGACGAGAAAAAAATATTGAAAAAAATAACAAAAAGCCTAAAAAAAGGGAGTGTCATTCTGCTTCACGATACTTCGGAAAAAACGTACAATGTTTTGGTCGAATTATTGTTATTTTTGGAGCGTGAAAAGTATTCAACTTTCACGATTAATTCAATTATTAAATCAGAAAAATAATGTTTAAAAATATAGCTTTCACAGCACTTCTATTAATATCAGGTTTTGTTTTTGCGCAAAACTCTGCAATGACAAGCGTAGAATCTAAGGCATTTGTATCAAAAATTTCTTCTGAAACGAAAGAAATCAAAACGTTGCAAAGCGACTTCGTTCAAACCAAAAAAATGGATTTTTTAGATAAAAACATTGTCACACAAGGCAGAATGTCTTTAAAATCGCCTAATATTTTAAGTTGGAAATATACAAAACCTTATCAATACAGCATTATTTTTAAGGAAAATAAAATTTTCATCAACGACCAAGGGAAAAAATCTTCTGTTGATGCAAAAAGTAAAACCTTCGAAAAAATCAATAAACTGATTGTTGGAAGTTCAAACGGAAAAATGTTCAGCGACCCAGAATTTTCTGTGGTCTATTTAAAAAATTCAACGTCGAATATTGCGAAATTCACTCCGAAATCTGCTCAATTATTGAAATACATTAAACAAATTGAACTGCATTTCCCTAAAAATCAAACAGCAGTTTCTCAAGTTAATATGACAGAAGCTTCGGGAGATACAACCAATATTGTATTCAAAAACATCAAAATCAATGCGCCGATTCCTGCTTCAGAGTTTTCTTTATAGTCTCATTTTTCTTAGTTTTATTTCGTGTAAAACATCCGAGCTAAAGGATGTAAAACCAGTTTCAAGCTCCAAAAAAGAAGTTGAAAATCTGTACTTTTCTTCGAACGAAGATTATGTTTACAAATGCCAAATGGAAGTTTATGGCAATGACATCAGTGGAATTTTAATTATTAAAAAGATTTCCGAAACGACCCACAGAGTTGTGATGACGTCAGATTTTGGAAACAAAATGATTGATTTTGAAATTTCTGAAAATGATTTCAAACTTAATTACGTTCTGGCAGATTTAGATAAAAAAATGGTTATCAATTTTCTGAAAAACGACTTTCAGGAACTTATAAAACGAAAATTTTCGGTAAATGAAAGTTTTGAAAATGAAGATTCAAAAATTTATCTTTCAAATATTGATAAGAAGCAATACTATCTGTTTTTCCACAAGAATTCTGGCTTATTAAACCAAATCATCTACACAAAAAACAACCGCGAGAAAATCGATTTTACTTTTGAAGCAAAAAAACATACTTTTGCAGAGACAATCGATCTTCAACACAAAGATTTTAAAATCAACATCAAACTTTTCCAAATCACTGAAACTGAATAAAATATGCAAACCATTCTTACCAACTTTTACACCTTAGAATCATCCGAAAAATCAGAGAATGGAAGTTTCGTTGCGAAGATAAAACTCAATCCCGACCACGAGATCTTCAAAGGTCATTTTCCTGGAAATCCAGTAACACCAGGCGTTTGTATGATGCAGATTGTGAAGGATTTAACTGAAATTTTTACCGCTTCAAAATTGTTTCTGAAATCCGCGTCCAATGTGAAGTTTATGGCCATCATCAATCCTTTTGAGACGCCTGATCTGGTTTTGCAATTGGATATTAACGAAAAAGATGGTGAACTAAAAGTAAAGAACACGACCAGTTTTGGCGAAACAATTGCATTGAAACTATCAGTTAATTACACCAAAATCTAAGGTTATGAAATTGATTTTCACTTTGATGTTCACATTCTTCTCATTCTTCCAATCCGATCTGGAATCTTTGAGAAACAGCTACTCCAAAGCAAACCAATCAAACGAGAACGCTAAAAACTTCATCGAATTAGCAGAAAAGAAAAACTCGTCGGATATAATGATCTCTGCATACAAAGCCGCAGCAAAAGTACTGGAAGCAAAGGTGACGACGGAAAAGAACAAGCGAAAATCATTCGTAAAATCCGGCGCAACAAGTTTGGAAAGCCTTATCAAAAGTAATCCGAACAACGCAGAATTACGTGTCATCAGAATGAGCGTTCAGGAAAATATTCCGAAAATCGTTGGCTACAACAAGAATCTGAAAGAAGACAAATCGTTTCTCATCAGCAATTATAGCAAACAAAATGCAGCACTGAAAAGCTACATCAAACAATTTGCGGCACAATCCAAAACAATCACCGCTGCGGAAAAAGCTTCTTTCAAATAAATGACCATCCACGAAGTACGAAGCGCCATCTTCGAAAGGAAAATTTGCGTTTTAATTCCTACTTACAACAACGAAAAAACACTTCAGCGGGTCATCGACGGCATTCTGGATTACACCCAAAGTATCATCGTTGTAAACGACGGTTCCACGGATTCTACTTCGTCCATTTTGAGCGATTATCGCCAAATTTCAATCATCAATTTACCCAGAAACAAAGGCAAAGGAAATGCGTTGAAAATCGGTTTCAGAAAAGCGTTGGAACTTGGATTTGATTTCGCCATCACTATAGATTCCGACGGTCAACATTATCCTGATGACATTCCCGTTTTCGTGGAAGCTTTACTTGCGGAGAACAAAGACGTTCTCCTGATCGGAAACCGAAATATGTCGCAAGACGGCATTCCAAAGAAAAGCAGTTTTGGGAACAATTTTTCCAATTTCTGGTTTTGGTTTGAGACCGGAATCAAGCTTCAGGACACGCAATCCGGTTACAGACTTTATCCGTTGAACAAAATTCCGAAGAAATATTTCACACCGAAATTCGAGTTCGAAATCGAGATTATCGTACGAACTGCGTGGAAAAATATTCCCGTCAAAAATGTTCCGGTGAAAGTTCTTTACGACCCAGCGGAAAGAGTGTCTCATTTCCGGCCTTTCAAGGATTTTACGCGAATCAGCATTCTCAATACCATCTTGGTTATCATCACTTTAGCTTACATCAAACCTCGAAATTTCATCGTTAATTTCAGGAAGAAAAGTTTCAAGAGATTCATCAAAGAAGACGTTTTGGAAAGCGACGGAAGCAACCGCACCAAGGCGTTTTCCATTGCATTGGGCGCTTTCATCGGATTGTCGCCGGTTTGGGGTTTTCAGACAGCTTTGACGATATCTTTGGCCGTGATTTTCAAGCTCAACAAAGTACTGGCATTTGTCTCTTCCAACATTAGTTTTCCGCCGTTCATTCCGCTCATTATTGCGGGTTCTCTCTTTATTGGTGCGCCTTTCGTGGATGGAGAAACCAATTTTATGAATCACGAGATCAACTTCGAATTGGTCAAAAATCACCTGCTTCAATACATTATCGGCAGTCTGATTTTGGCAACTTCGGTCTCCACAATTTTGGGTGTTGGTTTTTATCTTTTCCTGAACAAAGTCAATCCTGAAAATGGTTAGAATGATTTGGGCAACTTATCCGCCTTCCACTCCCGCTATTTTTGCCTAAGCTTTTCCAGCCACAAAAAATGAGCTCCGTTCAAGTCGGTTGCGCTTCGCAAAGTTGAACGCTTCCCAATCATTTGACGATTTATCCTCACTTCAACTTTCTCAAAGTCTTCTTCAAATATTTCTCAACATTCCCTTTGTCGGGAACCGTTGTAATCTGCTTCTTCAAAGCTTTTTCAAATTCAATTTTAGCCTTCTGATAATCTTTTTGATTGAAATAATATTTCCCAGCCTGATAATAAACAAACCAAAAATCGGGATTTAAAGTTTGATAATGATTTATAAATTCATCAGACAATATTTTATTTGCATCAAACTGAGAACTCAATTTTTTAAATTCTTCATAATTTTTGAATTCCTGAGAGTCCACAAAAGAATCTTTCGCAATATTCAAATTTGAAGTCGCAAATCCTCCTGTTTTCAATCGTTCATCAGAGAAGATTTTATTCAAATCATAACAGACAAATTCGCCCAACTGATAAGGATTTGACGACACCCAAACCAAACGTTTCTCCGGCGAAAAAATCACCGCGTGATGCGCCAAAAGTTGATTCAAAGCTTTCTCATTTCCGTAACCGATTTTTTCTCCTTTCAAACCAGATCTATCTCTTAGAATCGAAGCCATTTTTTCAGGATTCAACTTTGGATTTTCTTCCAACAATTCCTGAAGTTTCTCATACCGATATTCCGAATGGCTTTCCGCAATCTGCTTCAGATTTCGCTCATCATCTTTGTAAGCTTCTGACTGAAAATGATTCGTACAAACCAACTGACTCGAATTCTGAACTTTATAAACACCAAAATCATCTGGCGAAACCTCGATAATCACAGCATTTTTATCATTCGAACTTCCCACCAAAATCGATTCTGAGACAAAGACTTTTCGCTTTTTTGCAATCGCAATCGCTTCATCAATATTTTTAGCAAATTGTAGAATTTCTCTCGTCACAAGCGAAATCGGTGTTTTTGCGGTCATCGGAATTTTGGATTTTCCAGCGTTGATTGTGACCGTAATTCCTTCCTTATTCATTCCGGAAACTACACCAATCATTCCGGGCCAACTGACCGACATATATGGAATTCCGTTTTCCGGTTCTACAAATTCGACCAACTTATTTTTCGCAAACTCATCGCCAACATAAAAATCAAAATTTCTTCCAATGAGCAATTCGCCGTCATCCGTATTTTCGTTCCAAACAGCCAAAGACGAACAGCCAACCATCGCCAAATCCTGCATTGCGTGGCCAATATCGTGCGCGCCGTGCAAGTATAAACTTCTGAGATATTTTGGTGCGATAAAATTATATTTGTCCGATGAATATTGGGACAAACCATAGATTTCGGTTTGATAATCTTCACGAATATTCAAATACATTTTGCGATTGTACCATTTCAAAAAACCATTCAACAATTTTTGTTTGAATTTTGAAGGCACAAAACCTTCGACCTTGGAAAAGAAAATCGCTTCCTGATTCTGCATCAGACTTTGAGTCAACGCACCATTATTATAGCCCAACTGCAAAGGATTTCCTTGGATGTAAAGTTCCCAAAGTTGCTGTTTATTTTTGGTCAGATAATTTTGTTTAAAACTAAAAGTTGAGTCGTTTACCTTATTAATTTTTGGAATCTCAAGAGAATATTGGCCGATTTCCGGAACGTGATGGATGGATTTTGAAACGCCACAAGAAATGACATTTAAAATAAAAAACAGATAAAGTAGAATTCTATTTTTCATCGGTTTGATTTAAAACTTGAGTCAATCTTTCATCAATCAATTCCTTTCCCAAAATCTCCGAGCAGGTGTTGAAAGCGCCAATTGTACATCCCAAAATCCCGTGCATATTTACGCTTTGACCAGTCAGGAAAAGGTTGCTGACTTTTGTTTTTGGCGAAAAAATCGTTTTCATCGGATTGGAAGAATCTTTTGTGTAGCCATACATATTTCCCTTGTAACCGCCGATGTAATCGCGATAAGAAAGTGGCGAGGAAGTGTGAACAGCTTTGATTTGAGAACGCAATTCAGGGAATTTATTTTCAACTTCTAAAATTAGTTTTTCAGCTTTTTCACTTTTGAAATTTTCATAAGTATTTCCTCGTTCGTGTTCTTCTGCAACCGTATTGAATGTCTTTTCCCATTGTTTGACCTCATCATAATTCATATAGGTCAAAATGGTCAAGCTTTCTGCGAACTCCGGATTTTGCCTCGAAACCGTTGCCGAAAGCATATAAGATTCTGGCCAATTCTCTTCCGAATAATTGGACTGATTCCAAATATTTTCTTCGTTCTTGTAATGGTAATAATTGAAATTAAAATATTTGAAAGTCTTTGGTTTCAAAACGATGTAAACGCTGAAACAGGAACTTATCGGTTCCAATTCATCAATTCTTTTGGTGAAAGATTTCTTGAAATGTTCTCTGCCAATCAAATCCAAAGTTGTTTTTATCTCAATATTAGAAATGAATTTCTTGGCAAAATATTCTTTTCCGTCCTTGGTTTTTACGGATATCAAAATTTCTTCTTCATCAAAAATCATCTCTGAAACTTCGGAATGTTTGTAGACTTCTGCGCCGTGATTTCTCAATTGTTTAATCAATAATTTTGAAATTTGACTTCCGCCGTTTGTACATTTATAAGCACTTTGAATATAAGAATTGACGGTCAAAGCATGAACATACAATGGTGTTTTATCCGAACCCGCATAAAGAAAATTGGAACCTGCTAAAACGGTTTGTAATTTCTTGTTTGATGTGATTGATGCTATAAAATCCTTGGCGTTGATGTAAAGAATATCCTCATTATATTTTCCTTCGCCTACGAGATTGTATCTTGGAAACTGGTTGCAAACATTCTGAATTTCATTAATGTAACTAATTAAATTCTCTCGCTCTTCAGGAAAAATCTTAGCTAATTGATTGACAAAATTGTCATAACCCTGGGAATGTGGATATTCGATTTCATCATTGTCGAAAGTAATTTTGTCGAATCCGATTTCGTTCATTTTTTCAAGATTCAAATCTTGGATGATGTCGAGGTATTTGAAATATTGGTGAAGATTCTGACCTTCGGACAGTCCGCCTAGATAATGAACACCTGTATCGAAAATGAGTTTGTCACGCGAAAAGGTTTGAAGATTTCCGCCGTACTGATTATTCTTTTCCAATACGCATACTTTAAGACCTTCTTTCGCCAAAACCAAGGCAGAAACAAGTCCTCCAATTCCGCTTCCGATGACGAGTATGTCGTATTGTTTTTTCAATTATTTTAGAAGTGAGATGTTAGACTTTAGATATTAGATTTAAAGTATATTCAACGAATTTATTTTTTGTTATTCATTGGTGACTGCTATATTTAGATTCCTACGGAATGACAAAATTGGGTTTTTAATTTGAAATGTTAAGTTATGTTGAATCTGCAGCCCGACTTGAGTGGAAATCCTTTTTTGTGGCTGGAAAAGCGGTGGCAAAAAGATTGGGAACGGAAGGCGGAAATAGCTGCCATAAATATATTGAAAATCAATCAATATCGTCCCAAAAGTCGAAGTAATTGAACCATTGGAGTGGATATTTTTTGAGCATCGATTCCAGATTTTGGACGTAGGAGTCGAGCAAACCTTGTGAATCCCGGTTTTTGATGTTTTGAGCGACTCTTGCGTAGAGATGATAATGGAGATTTTTTTCCTTCATTACGTAAACATAAACCACGGGAACGCGCAATCTGGAGGCAATGAGGAAAGGTCCAGCAGGAAATTTGGCGGTTTTTCCGAGCAAGTCGGCTTTTAGAAATTTTGAACCTTCGAAATATCTGTCGCCTGTGAAACAAATGAGTTCGTTCTTGGACAAAGCTTCGTTGATTCTGAAAATGTGCGACATATCCTCCTTCACAAAAATGAATTTGATGTTGCTTTTCTTGACGGAAATGCTTTCCATATATTCCCTGATTGCCGTCAATTCCTGGTCTGTCGTGACTAAATTAATCTGAGCATCAAAGTCGATGTCGGCAAAAAAATGTTCGGCAATTTCGAAATTTCCGATATGTGCGCTGATGAGCACGCCACCTTTTTTCTCGGCGAGAAGGTTTTTGATATTCTCAATGCCGTCGAATTCGTACGTGAATCGATTTCTTAATCCTACAGAAATGGCGGTTTTATCAATCAAAACTTTACCGAAAACGAAGTAGCTTTTGAAAACGGAAATTTTGGTTTTCAAAGCACTGTAATTCAGTCGTTTTTTGAAATAATAAGAAATATATTGGTTGCTTTTCTTCTCGAAAATGAAGTAGTAAGTTGCAACAAAATAGAGGACAAAATAGGAGCTTCGGATTCCGATATTCTTGATACACCAGACGAAAATCTGGTAGCCCAATATCGTTCCTTTGGATTTGCCTTTCCATTTGTTCATAGTTCAGATGTTAGACTTTAGATTCTAGAAATTAGACAAATAGAACCGTAAACTAGGCTGTTTTTTCTGAAATTTTTTGTTCTATCGTATTATAGAAATCTTCAAACGTGATGACTTTTTTGAAGTCTGCTTCGCCTAATTTTACCCCGAAATTAGATTCGATAACCACGACCATATCGATATAATCCAAGCTGTCCAAGCCTAGTGTGGTCTTGAAGTTGGCGTCATTGGCGATATCATCGCGGTCCACCTCAAACTCATTGACAAGAAAATCATTAGCAATCGTAATAATTTTTTCTTTTTCCATAACTTTATTTAAACAAATTTTTTAACAATCAATGCAGAATTGGTTCCTCCGAATCCGAAAGAATTCGACAAAAATACGTCAATTTTTTGATTTTTTGTTTCGGTGATGAGATTTATCTTTTTTGCGTCCTCGTCAGGATTTTCCAGATTGATGTTTGGTGCGATGAAATCATTCTGCATCATCAGAATCGAATAGACCACTTCGCTTGCGCCCGCCATCCAACACTCGTGACCAGTCATTGATTTGGTAGAGCTTACAGGGATTTCGTTTCCGAAAATTTCGTGTATCGCTTTTGCTTCATTCGCATCGCCTAGTGGTGTGGAAGTTGCGTGGGCATTGATATAATCGATGTCTTTAGACATTAGATCAGCTTGTTTCAGAGATCTTTCCATTGCTAGAGCTGGCCCGTCAACATTCGGAGTAGAAATGTGTCCGCCATTGGAAGAAAATCCGTAGCCGACAATTTCTGCTAAAATATTGGCACCTCTTCTTTGTGCAGATTCCAGACTTTCAACAATCAAGGTTGCTGCGCCGCCGCTTGGAATGAGTCCGTCTCTTCCAGAATCAAAAGGTCTTGAGGCTTTCGCTGGTTCATCTTCACGAACAGAAAAAACGCCTAATCCGTCGAAACTTGCCATTGAAAATTTGTTGGTTTCCTGCGCACCTCCACAAACAACAATGTCTTGCATTCCGTTCTTAATCAGCAAATAAGCTAATCCCAAAGAATGAGAACCACTGGCGCAAGCTGCACTGATCGTTAAATTAATTCCTCTTAGTTTGAAAATCGTTGAAAGGTTCATTGTCACAGTGGAATTCATTGATTTGAAGATGGCGCCGGAACCCATCAATGTGGTGTCGTGCTTTTCTCTCACAGTGTCAATCGCTTCTACAACTGCCTGAGAAACGCTGTCATTACCGTATAAAATACCGACTTCATTCTCATCAAGAAATTCTTGTTCAATGCCAGCTTGTTTCAAAGCGTCAATCGTTGCCAGATAAGCATATTCGCTTTCTTCGCCCATGCTGATGCGCTGTCTTCTGCTGAGAAGGCTCTTCAGATCTGGCTTCGGTACACGACCGGTCAAACCTGACCTGTAGCCAAATTCCTTTCTTTCCTCATCCAAAACAATTCCGGATCTTCCCTGATAGAGCGATTCTTTAACTTCTTCCAAAGAAATCCCAATGCAGGAATAAATTCCCATTCCGGTAATGACGACTCTGTTGTTCATTTTATATAATTTAACAATGTATCAGTTTAAACAATGTAACAATTTTTAAAAATTGGTAAACTGATATATTGGTAGATTGTTACATTAATTATGAATAAATTCCTCCGTTGATGTTGATCACCTCACCTGTGATGTACGACGATTTTCTTGATGCTAAAAATGCAACCAGATCAGCTACTTCTTCTGCTTCACCAAAACGATTGGCGGGAATCATTGCTTTCAGTTCTTTCTCATCAAAATCCTGGGTCATATCGGTTCTGATAAATCCTGGCGCCACGGCATTGACCGTAATATTTCTTTTCGCAACTTCCTGAGCCAAAGCTTTTGTCGCGCCAACTACAGCACCTTTCGCTGCAGAATAGTTGGTTTGTCCAGCGGTACCTTTCACCCCCGAAACAGAAACCATATTGATGATCCTACCGTATTTATTTCTCAACAATTTCTGAATGAAGAAATTGGTCACGTTGAAAAAACCATTCAAACTTGTGTTGATCACAGAGTTCCAGTCCTCGGATTTCATCCACATAAAAAGTCCGTCTCTAGTGATTCCAGCGTTGTTGACGATCACTTCTACCAAAGATTCTGGATTCTTCTCCTGCCAATCGCCAAGAACCTTCAAGGTTTCTTCGGCGTTTCCTACATCAAATTTAAGAATTTCTCCTGTAGAACCCAATGCCTCCACTTTGGCTAAAGTTTCTTTTGCGGCGTCTTCGTTCGACGTATAATTGATAAGAATGTGATAGTTTTTTTCTTCTGCCAGTTTCAGACAGATCGCTCTACCAATTCCTCTGGATCCTCCTGTTATGATTGCACATTTCATTGGTTGTAGTTTTTAGATTTAATTAAGAACAGACTCCAAACTTTAGGAGTTAGTCATTAATATTTATAATTCTTCAGATATTGCTTAACACCTTCCAAATACGGATACATCACCATATCTTCTGAAAAGGCCGGAATGATCTTTCTGATCTCTGTATAAAGTTCTTTGGTTGATGATGAGATCTTATCCTGAAAACCAAGATACTCAACTGCCTGAACGATTGTAATTGCTTCAATCGCTAAAACTTCGAAAGCGTTTTCAATGACCTTTCTGCAGATCACCGCCGCATTGGTTCCCATACTTACAATATCCTGATTGTCATTATTATTCGGAATACTGTGAACGTACATTGGATTGGACAACATCTGACTTTCTGCTGTTGTAGAAGTCGCTGTAAACTGTACACCTTGCATTCCAAAATTGAAACCTAATTTACCCAAATTCACAAATGGTGGGAAAATTTCGTTGATCTTAGCATTTAACAAATAATTCAGTTGTCTTTCGGCTAACATTGTCAGTTTCGTCACAACTATTTTCAGCTTGTCCATTTCGAGCGAAATATAATCGCCGTGGAAATTGCCTCCGTGATAAACGTGCTGATCCTCAACATTGATGATTGGATTATCGTTCGCGGAATTGATCTCATTTTCAAGCACTTCTTCCGTATATTCCAAAGTGTCGAGAACTGGTCCTAAAATTTGCGGAACACATCTCAAAGAATAATACTCCTGAACCTTTTCCTTGAAAACTTTGTCCTGCTCTGCGAAACTTGTATAAAGATGGTCTTCTCTTTTTCTAATTAATTTACTATCAGACAAATAGGAGCGCATTTTCTCCGCCACTTTCTGTTGTCCCAAATGTTTTTTGGTTGCATTAAGTGATTCTGAAAAATGGTCATCGTACGCCTGAACAAGTTCGTTGATGGCGCAAGATAATTTGATGGAAATCTCGGTTAATTGATTGGCTTTGTATGAATTGACGATTCCAATCCCTGACATCACGGAAGTTCCGTTCATCAAGGCAAGACCTTCACGGATCTCAACATTGATCGGATGCAATCCTTCAGTTTCAAAAACTTCTTTTGTTGATCTTCTTTCGTCTTTGTAGAAAACTTCACCTTCGCCAATTAGAACCAAAGCCAAGTGTGCTAATTGCACCAGATCGCCACTTGCACCAACGCCGCCGTGTTCGAAAATCAATGGTGTAATATTTCTGTTTATCAATTCCTTAAGCAAATTAACGACAGAATCGTGAACACCAGAACGACCAAGTGACAAAGTGTTAAGCCTTGCCAACATACAAGCCTTTACCTCATCTGCAGGCAATGGATTCCCGATGCCAGAAGAATGACTTCTGATCAAATTATATTGAAGCTGATGCGTGTCCTGATCATTGATCTTGAATTGTGCCATTGGTCCGAAACCTGTATTGACACCATAGATCACTTTATTTTTAGAAAATTCTTTCAGAAATTGGAAACTGGCATTCACTCTTTGTAGAAGTGTATCGTCCAATTCTATATTTTCATTTTCAATGATTATCCTCTGGAAATCCCTTATATCTAAATGGTTGCTAATTTTCATTAATTATCGTAATAAAAGATAAAATTGTAATATAATTAAATATTTGTCATTAATTTTGCGCAAAGATAAAAGTTTTATTAAACAAATGGACAAAGAAATTGTTGATGTTTTGGTAATTGGGGCCGGACCTTCGGGTTGCGTTTCCTCTGCTTTTCTGAAAAAGAACAACATCAATGTGAAAGTTGTTGAAAAAACGCTATTTCCAAGACTCGTGGTTGGCGAAAGTCTCATTCCAAGAGTAATGGACCATTTTGACGAGGCCGGATTGTTTCCTGCGCTAGATAAGATGGGCTTCGAAAAGAAACTTGGCGCCCGTTTTATGCGAGGAGACGAAGTTTGCATTTTCGATTTCAGCGACAAATTTGGGGAAGGTTGGGATTGGACGTGGCAGGTTCCGAGAGCTGATTTTGACAATACTTTGGCTCAAGAAGTCATTAATAAAGGCGTCGATCTGGAATTTGAAACCGAAGTGGTTGGGATTGAGTTCAATGGAACGGATTCCATTACGACCGTCAAAAACAAAGATGGAAAAACGAAGGAAATCCATGCAAAATTCGTCATCGATTCCAGTGGTTATGGACGTGTTTTGCCACGACTTTTAGACTTAGAAAAACCTTCGAAATTATCTCCGCATTCTGCAATTTTCGCTCATGTGAAAGACATTAACAGAGAAGAAGGTGTGGAAGGAACTTTGATCTCATTTGATATTATTGAAACCGAAGTCTGGCTTTGGGTCATCCCATTTTCTGACGGAAATACCAGCATCGGAATCGTTGGACCAACCGATTATATTGATAAATTATCCGAAAACGGTGATACGACCGAAGCTTTGAGAAAAGCCATTTCACTTTCCGATTATTATGTGAAACGTTTTGGTGAAGTTGATTTTCTTTTTGAACCGAGACATTTGAAAGATTATTCTTGTTCTGTCAAAAAATTATTTGGACACGGATTTGCTTTGACAGGAAATGCTTCGGAATTTCTTGATCCGGTTTTCTCTTCAGGAATGGCATTTGCCACAGAATCTGGCATGTTGGCCGCAAAATTAGCCTTAAGACAACTAAAAGGCGAAACCATCGATTGGCAGAAGGAATACTCAGATTATATCTTATACGGCGTGAATGTTTTCACAACCTATGTGAAAGAATGGTACACCGGAAATCTTCAGGAATTATTTTTCCACCAGCCGGAAAACCCTGACGTGAAAAGGAAAATCTGCGCAGTTCTCGCTGGATATGTTTGGGATAAGAAAAACCCATTCGTGAGGATCCACGATTCCGCTGTTAAGAATCTTGCGGACTTCATCAAATTAGAAAAATTGGAACAACAATAAAAAAAGGTCTGAAAATTCAGACCTTTTTAGTTTTTATTTAACAACTTTTTTCAAAGCCTTACCAATCAATTTCCCGGTCACTTCATAAGCTGCGGCAATTCTACCATATTCCATCGTGAAATCTTTATTCGTCTTTTTGCCAAGAATAGCATCGCCTTGGATTTTCATCACCACTTTTGAAGGATTGTCTGTTTCTACAAAAATCAAATCAGATGTCAACTTTCCTTCCTGAGCCACCAAACCTGCGTGCCAGCCCGCATAGACCCATTTCGTATCAATGATCAAGGTATATTTTGACTTTATATCTTTTTTGAAAACCACTTGTTTGGACCAGCCATTGACGCCTTTCAAGAAATAATTAAGATATTCTGAATCCTTAAAAGCTTGCCAGGATTCTGACCATTTTTGCCAAGCTGCAGCGTCTTTCTTGGCCAAAGTTTCAGTTTTTCTCTTTTCTAAATATTGAGCTTCTGTATAATTTTCCGCCTGAAATAGGACGTTATCAAATTTCAGTTGAACATCGACCTCAGATTGGTCTTTCAAAAAATCAAAAGTTCCAGATTCAAAATTCAATTGGTTCTGGGCAAAAGTAAATGTCGCAAACATAAGAACGACAAGTAATAATAGTTTTTTCATAGTTATTAATTGAGTAAAATTTTAATTTCGTAAATCTATAAAATTAATTGGTTTCCGGCTAGTTGGATTAAAAACAGTTTTAGACAAAACTTCAAAATCCAAAACTTCGATTTTCGGGCTGACCCTAAGTTTTGCTCGGAAATGGTCTCGCACTTCGTCCACAAAATTTTCGGTTTCGTTGTCTGTACTTAGTTTAATGATAATTTCATCTAATCCAATTTCGTCTGATTTGATGACAATCTGATAACAGGAAACATTCCCGAAATCATTCATAATATCGTTCATTGCCGGCGGATAAAGTGTTGTTCCCTTGTACTTTATCATTTGCTGTTTTCTGCCGAGAACAGGACCAAGACGCATTGTGTTTCTACCACATTTACAAGATTCATAATGTGCTTTCACCAAATCTCCGGTTTTAAATCTTAATAATGGAATCGCTTCAACGCCTAAAGTTGTAATCGTCAATTCACCACTTTCGCCTTCTTTTACAGGATTTTCATTGTCGTCAAGGATTTCTGTAATGATGAGTTCCGGATGATGATGACCACCAATTTGAAATTCACATTCCGTAAAAGCCGTGCTCATTTCTGTAGAAGCGTAGGTCGAAAACAATTGAATATTCCATCTTTCTTTGATTTTTTGAGACAAAATATTATCGGTAAAATCTTGATTTTTAAGACCTTCACCAATACAAACCGCACCGTAAACGCTGGAATTTTTATAATCGATTCCGTGTTTTTCTGCGTAATCTATCATTTTCAAAAGGAAAGAGGGAACGGTAATCAGATATTTCGGCTTGTACCTGAAAATCGAATCCCATTGCAATTCCGGAATCCCAGGTCCCATTCGCACAACGCTCGCACCCATTTTTCTCAAGCCAAGAAAATAAGCCAATCCGGCCATAAATCTTTTATCGATGGTCGTAATCATCTGAACAACATCACCTTTTTGGATTCCAGCGCAGGCAAAAGAAATCGCTTCGTTGTAAGCCAATCTTTCCAAATCCTTGTCCGACAATCCGAAAGTCACTGGGTCGCCCAAAGTTCCGGAAGTCGTGCTGTAATCCACAATTTCAGTTTGAGGAACACAGAAAAAATCCTGATTGTTTGCTTGAATATCATTCTTGGAAGTCGTCGGAATTTTAGTTAAATCTTCAAGCGTTTTCATTTCATTAATATCAATTTTATTGTCAATAAATAATTTCTGATAAAACGGCGAATTGGATTTTAAGTAAACCAAAAGCTCTTTCAATTTGCTTTCCTGAAAGGTTTTGATTGATTTTAAATCGGATTTTTCAATGGTTGGGTATAGTTCCAAGGATGATAATTTTATGTGACAAATTTATAAAAACATAAACCAATTTTATGATTCTGAATTTGAAGTTTTTAACATTTAGAAACTGCGCAAAATATACTTTAAAAATCGACAAAAATCACTAAATTCGCAAACTTAATCTATCAGAAACAGATTTGATCCATTGAAAATGAGTAAGTTCACAGAATATAAAAATCTTAGCCTAACCGAAACTGCAAAAAACATCGCAGAATTTTGGAAAACCAACGATACTTTCAAAAAATCCGTAGAAATCCGCGAAGGACAACCGGAATTTGTTTTTTATGAAGGACCGCCTTCCGCCAATGGAATGCCGGGAATTCACCACGTGATGGCGAGGGCGATTAAGGATATTTTCTGTCGTTTCCAAACGCAATCCGGGAAACAAGTTTTCAGAAAAGCGGGTTGGGACACGCACGGACTTCCTGTGGAATTGGGCGTTGAGAAAGAATTGGGAATTACCAAAGAAGATATCGGCAAGAAAATCAGCATCGAAGAATACAACGAAGCTTGTAAAAACGCCGTGATGCGCTACACCGATGTTTGGAACGATATGACCGAGAAAATCGGCTACTGGGTGGATATGGAAAATCCGTACATCACCTACAAGCCAAAGTATATGGAATCGGTTTGGTGGCTTTTGAAACAGATTTATGACAAAGGTTTGCTGTACAAAGGTTACACAATCCAACCCTATTCTCCGAAAGCCGGAACAGGTTTATCTTCCCACGAAGTGAATCAGCCAGGTGCTTACCGCGATGTTTCTGACACAACGGTTGTAGCGCAATTCAAAATAAAACAAGCGCCCGAAAATGCAAGCGAAACTTGGAAAAAACTATCAGCAATTGCTTATTCTGATTCAACAATAGATAGTTCTGAAGCAGCCGGAAATAGTTGCGGCGGAGCTTTACATTGGGAAGAATTTGACAATCAGCAACCAAAATCTGATGTTTATTTTCTTGCCTGGACTACGACACCTTGGACCTTGCCTTCTAACACCGCTTTGACGGTTGGACCAAAAATCGATTATGTTTTGGTTAAGACATTCAATCAATATACGTTTGAGCCGATCAATATTATTTTGGCGAAAGCTTTGGTTGGAAAACAATTTGCGAAGAAATATGCGGAAGGAACCGATGAAGATTTCGCCAATTACACTTCTGAAACGAAAGTTATTCCATATAAAATCTTAGCCGAATTCAAAGGCGCTGATTTGGTTGGAATTCAATACGAACAACTTTTAGATTACGCAAAACCTTACCAAAATCCAGAAAACGCTTTCCGAGTGATTTCTGGAGATTTTGTAACCACCGAAGACGGAACAGGAATCGTGCATACCGCGCCGACTTTTGGTGCTGATGATGCGAAAGTTGCGAAAGAAGCAACGCCTGAAGTTCCGCCAATGTTGGTGTTGGATGACAATGGAAATCCGGTTCCTTTGGTTGATATGCAAGGGCGATTCTTAGCTATTGTAAATGATGACACCTATGGTTTTGCTAAAGAATACGTGAAAGGAGAATATCTGAGTGATGATGAAAAAGCTGTAGAATTCAATATTCAAAAAGAAAATTTAAAATCGATTATCTCTGATTTGAAAGCCTATCTTTCTGTTGATGAGAGAATTGCATTAAAATTAAGAAAAGAAAATAAAGCCTTCAAGGTTGAAAAATATGTTCACAGTTACCCGCACAGTTGGAGAACTGATGAGCCTTTGTTGTATTATCCGCTTGATTCTTGGTTCATCAAAGTGACTGATGTGAAAGACAGAATGTTCGATTTGAATGAAACCATCAACTGGAAACCAAAATCTACCGGTGAAGGCCGTTTCGGAAACTGGTTGAAAAATGCCAACGATTGGAATCTTTCCCGCTCCAGGTATTGGGGAATTCCGTTGCCGATTTGGAGAACTGAAGACAAAAAAGAAGAAGTGTTAATCGGTTCTGTAGAAGAATTGTATAACGCGATTGAAAAATCCATCGAAGTTGGTTTCCAGAAAGAAAATCCTTTCAAAGGTTTTGAAATTGGAAATATGTCGGAGGAAAATTACGCTTTGATTGACCTTCATAAAAATATCGTTGATCAAATCACTTTGGTTTCGGAATCAGGAAAACCGATGAAGCGTGAAAGCGATTTGATTGACGTTTGGTTTGATTCCGGAGCGATGCCTTACGCACAATTGCATTATCCGTTTGAAAACAAAGAGCAAGTTGACAACAACAAAGCTTTCCCGGCAGATTTCATCGCAGAAGGCGTTGACCAGACTCGTGGTTGGTTTTATACTTTGCACGCGATTGCGACAACCGTTTTCGATTCTGTAGCTTATAAAAATGTGGTTTCAAACGGTTTGGTTCTGGACAAAAACGGACAGAAAATGTCCAAACGTCTTGGAAACGCCGTTGACCCATTCGAAACGCTTTCGGTTTATGGACCCGATGCGACGCGTTGGTATATGATTTCCAATGCGAATCCTTGGGAGAATCTAAAATTCGATATCGAAGGCATTGATGAAGTAAGAAGAAAATTCTTCGGAACGCTTTACAACACCTACTCTTTCTTCGCTTTATATGCGAATGTCGACGGTTTCAAATATTTGGAAAGCAACATACAAAACCGTCCGGAAATTGACCGTTGGATTTTGTCTGAATTAAATTTATTAATAAAAGACGTGAAATCTTTCTACGAAGATTACGAGCCGACAAAAGCTTCGAGAGCCATTAATAATTTCGTTAATGACAACTTAAGCAACTGGTACGTAAGACTTTGCAGAAGACGTTTCTGGAAAGGCGATTATTCTGATGACAAAATTTCGGCTTACCAAACTTTATATATTTGCTTGGAAACTGTAGCGAAACTTTCTGCACCAATTGCGCCATTCTTTATGGACCAATTGTTCCAGGATTTGAATAAAGTCACTGGAAAAGATGTGGTAAACTCTGTTCACCTGACAGACTTCCCAGTTGTGGATGAAAGTTTGATTGACCAGGATTTGGTTGAGAAAACGCATTTGGCGCAACAAATTACATCAATGGTTTTTTCATTAAGAAAGAAAGAAAATGTGAAAGTTCGTCAGCCACTTCAAAAAGTGATGATTCCGGTTTTGGATAAGAAAACCGAGGAACAGATTTTGGCCGTCTCAGAATTAATTAAACAAGAAGTAAATGTGAAGGAATTGCAACTCATCAATTCGGAAGAAGCGTCGCATCTTATTGTAAAACAGATCAAACCGAATTTCAAAACCCTCGGGGCGAGATTAGGAAAAGATATGAAAACTGTGGCTGGAGAGATTTCCAACTTCACTTCTGAGCAAATTGCAACCTTAGAAAAAGAAGGAAAAGCAACCGTTTCCGGATACGAAATCACCACTGAAGATGTGGAGATTTTCACAAAAGACATCCCAGGATGGACAGTTGCAAGCGAAGGTAAGACAACTGTGGCATTAGATTTGAAGCTGACGGATGAATTGAGAGCAGAAGGTGTTGCAAGAGAGTTCATCAACAGGATTCAAAATCTTAGGAAAGAAAAGGATTTTGATTTAACAGACAGAATATCAATCCAATTGGAAGAGAATTCGCCGTTCCAGACAGAACTTATTAACAATGATGCATATATTTCTGAAGAAGTATTGTCAGATAAAATAGAATTTGTAAATTCACTCTCAAATTTTGACGAAATAGAGATAGATGAAGAAAAATTCAGGGTAAAAATTGAGAAAAAATAAACGATTTTTTGTTATTGTTAAGAAATTGTGAATTGACTCTGCTTTATCAATATTTTTTAAATTTTATTTCTATACTTGTCAATCCAAAAATAGCGTGGCTGCTATAAATTGAAAAAGCCAAAAAATAAAATAGTGAACAATTAATAACTATAGAAATGGCCGACGAAAAATTACGATATAGTGACGCAGACCTTCAGGAATTCAAAGAATTGATACAAGGTAAAATAGACAAAGCAGAATACGACCTTGTTTTGATCAAGGAAAGTTTTATCAATGACCAAAACAATGGAACAGACGACACTTCGCCTACTTTCAAAGCTTTTGAAGAAGGCGCAGAAACCTTGAGCAAAGAGCAAAATTCTATTTTAGCTGGAAGACAGGAAAAATTTGTACGTGATTTGAAACACGCATTGATTCGTATTCAAAACAAAACTTACGGAATCTGCAGAGTGACTGGAAAACTGATCCCGAAAGATAGATTGAGAGCGGTGCCTCACGCAACATTGAGCATTGAAGCTAAAAATATGCAGCGATAAACTGTTGTAAAAAGTATTAAGTACAAAGTATAATGTAATAAATTCTAATACAAAGCATAAGGTGTTTCGGCACTTTTGCTTTGTATTTTTTTTATAAGGATGGCAGTCATTATTATTTTATTAGTGGTTATTTTGATCGGATTTTTTATGTTTAATAATAAGTCGGTCAAAAATATTTTCCAACCGGAACAAAAATATTACACCATCGATGACGAGTTCAATGCGAAACGCAAAGAACGACAAGATGAGATTGACCAACTTCTGAGCAAAATCGGAAAGAATGGCTTGGACGACCTTACCGAAAAAGAACGGAAAAGGCTGGACGAATTGTCCAAGAAATAAGTAAATTGAATTACATTTGCAAATAATTTTTCTCCACGGAAAATTAACATCATCCCGATTTTAAACTATAAAAAATACAACATGGAATCCATAATTGTACATCCAAAAAACGCAATGGAATTGACGGCACTGAAAAGTGTACTGAAAGATATGAACATCGAATTCGAGAAATTTCACACGAAAAATAATTTCCACAACAAGAAGACCGTTCAAAAGATTACCGATAGAAAAGAAAAGAAAATATTCAAACCTTCTAAACCAAAAGGATTGTAATGAAGAAGATAATTGCCATTACACTGTTGATCCTTTTCATCGACCAGTTCTCAAAAATATATATCAAAACCCATTTCTATCTTGGAGAGAGCGTGAATGTTCTTGGTCTTAGCTGGTTTAAATTGACTTTTGTTGAAAATCCGGGAATGGCCTACGGGTTACATTTTGGTGGACTTTGGGGAAAATATGCCTTGATTCTCCTGAGAGTAATCCTTGCCATCGGAATGGTCGTTTTATTTAAAAAATGGCTAAAAGAAGGTGCTTCCAACTATCTCATCATTCCAATGGCCATGATCTTTGCAGGCGCTATCGGAAATGTATTTGATGGGATCTTCTATGGCGTGATCTTCGACAGTGGAACTTTCTATGACGTTGCTTCAGAAAGATGGATTGATTATGGAGGCGTTTCAAAACTGACACAAATTGGACACGGCTACTCCGACCTGATGAAAGGTTGCGTGGTGGATATGTTGCACTTCCCATTGGTAGATATGACCTGGCCAGACTGGGTTCCGCTTTTTGGAGGTAACAAGATCGAGTTCTTCAAATATATTTTCAACGTTGCAGACAGTTCTATTACCGTTGGTGCGCTGTTTCTTTATATTTTCAGGAAGAAAGCTTTCCCGAACGGATTGGATTTTTAACAGATGAAACTATTCAAAAAAATATTATTTACAGGACTGATTTTCTTCGGATTATCAGTTCTTTTTGTTTTGTACGCAAACTACACGATTGATTATGAAGCAGAAGACAACGTGACTTCGGACATTGGAAATCTTCCTAATGAGAAAGTTGGACTTCTCTTAGGAACGAGCAGAATCTTGGCGAATGGAAAACCAAATCCGTATTTCGTCAATCGTATAAAAGCTGCGGCAGAACTCTACCACGCAGGCAGAATCCAAAATATCATTGCGAGCGGTGACAACTCCAGAAAAAACTACAACGAACCTGAAGATATGAAGAAGGCGCTCATCAGGTTGGGCGTTCCAGCCGATAAGATCTATGAAGACTTCGCTGGTTTCAGGACTTTAGACTCTGTGGTTCGGGCTAAAGAGATTTTTGGACAGAAATCGTTTATAGTGATTTCTCAGCGTTTTCACAACGAGCGCGCCATCTATCTTGCGCATCAAAACGGCATCACCGCGTATGGCTACAATGCAAAAGATGTGGACAAAGAAGCAGGTTTTAAAACTAATGCCCGTGAAAAACTGGCTAGAGTAAAAGTGTTTTGGGATTTCTTTTTTGGCGTGGAACCGAAGTTTGGTGGGGAGAAGATCTTGATCGAGTAATTTATGACCTAGTTTATTCATGGAATTTTTCTTCTGATATTAAATTTTAAAGCAAAGCTGAAAAAATGAGCGTATTCAGTTATCATTTAGTAAAAACAAATTATTTTGATGCGTTCAAATTCCTTTTGTTTCCTCCGAAGCAAAATAAAATTCCAGGTTTGATACATTCAGAAGTAATGACAGCGATGACTTTGGGTTCTCCAATTTTTTCGCCTTCGCGAATGCTGATCAGACAAGTTGCCGTATTTGCTCAATGGGAAAACGAAGAAGCAATTGATCATTTCTTGGATGAAAATCATTTTGGTAAAATCCTTGCGAAAGGTTGGCACACGAGATTAACTTTTATGAGAAAATGGGGGAAATTCAACAAGTTCGAAATTCCAGCTGAAACAACAGAATTTGAAAACCCCGATTCTCCGGTCGTTGCAGTAACTATTGCCAGAATGAAGTTTTTAGAAATCCCCAGATTTATCCATTGGGGAAGACCTGTGGAAAAATTGGTTCGTGACCATCCTGCAACAACTTTATCATTAGCTTCCATCAAATTCCCAAATACTGTTTCTACCTTTTCAATTTGGAAAACGCAAAAGGAAATGACGGACATGGTCCACGGACACAGCAAAGTTCCAAAACCAGAAAGACATGCTGACGCAATGAAAGAAAGAGACCGAAAAGATTTTCATTTCGAATTCACAACCTTGCGTTTCAAACCCATTTCAGAATTTGGAGAATGGAATGGACGACGCAACATTATTCCGGACCTAAAAAACCAATAAGATGAGATTTGCTTATCCAATGCAGAAATTTCAGGATTGGGTCACTCAGCAATGGGTGATTCTGCGTGGAAGAAAGATCAAACCCGAAGATTTCCCTTGGTTGATAGGACCTTTCGGGAATTTGGACGCCATTGGAGAAGATTTTATCCATCAATTTGCGAGAAAAGAGGACTTGATCATAGAAAAAGATTCGAAAGCAAAAGGCATTATTCCCTCCATGGCAAAGTTGAACTTATCCGAAACGGAGTTCTCAGATCTTTCCAAAAACGTCATTGATTTTTACGAAAGTACAGAAAAATACGATTTGAAATTTGCTGTAAAATGGAATCCTTTCTTTAAATTTTTCGGGATCTTAATAACCAAATTATTCAGCAACAGAATCAATCAATTGAATATTCCGACCAAAAATATTGCTGACTCAGAATCATTAAAGAGCGAGATCATCAATCTGGTCGACCAAAAATCGAATGAGATCAAATATACATTTTGGTTCCGATCGATTGAATCGAGCGGGCAGGTCATCTATTCTGGCGTTTATGGTATCTGCACTTTGCCTTCCGGAAAAACCTGTGTGAAAGCTGTCTTTCCTCTTCCGAATGGGAATGCGACAGTCATTATGAATCCAAGTGTTGGAGAAAATGGCAGATTGATTTTAGATTCTTCGGGAGAAAAATTTGGCGACGCAGGATTTTATTTTTTACTGCAAGATTCGAAGGGCGAATATTGGTCGCAATTCATCAGTTCTTTCCGAGACCGATTGGCCATTGGACCAGACAACGACCACATTTCCGCCGAGCAAAATTTGACGCTCTGGCATCTCAAGGTTCTTACTTTTAATTATAAAATTGAACTCAAAAAATAGAGGTGGAAAAGATCAAAAATCAACATTTCAAAACTAATTATCAGATATCTATGTGAAATCTGAAAGGATGCGGATTTTAATAGAATAATTTTGTTATTTTTAGAGTTAATAAATCGATGATGAAAAAAACCTACCTGATTTTATTAATTTCTCTATTTATTTTCTCGTGCAAAGACGAAGCTCAAGATGCTGACATCGAAAACAGTGATGAATACGAAAGCCTTGTTCTGGGAATTCCACAATCACAAATCGATTCTATCCGAGATAGTGAGGCGAGAAAACAACCCATCCTGAAGAAAGTATCTTACGAGCTGGATTCTGCAACCGCGATTGATGTCATGCTTCCTGTCGGCAATTTCCTCAAAGACTATTCTTTTTCCAGCAAGATTGCTCTCACAGACCCCAACTCGACCTCAGAAAATGAAGACTCGGAACCAGAAGCAGTCATCAGCATCCAAAATGCTTTTTCTGATGGTGATTCGGATGAATTATTGTTGGTTGGAAAATCTACAGATCCCAATATCTTCCCGGTTTCTGATATTAAGAAATTCAATGAACCTGAAAAAATTCTCCTCGAAGACAAAAACGCGTTGCTGTATGTGGATGGATTCGGTCGCAAACTAATGTATTACAGGCAATACAATCCTACAAAATCAACGTATTACCTTTATACAGCTGAAGTTCCAAAATACAATGATCCAAAGATGCAATACGCCGCATTGTTCTCGATTTATAAAAAAGCACAAAATCTCTTAGCTTTTGGCAAAGAAACAGCCACCGAAAACTTGACTTGGGACAAAGTAAAACCGAGCCTTTCCGAACTTGAATTAAAAAATTACAATGTTTACTACACATCTCTGCAAAAGGAACTTAAGTATTTTTTGAAGAATAATGACAGCGTGAACATCAACAAAGATAAAATACAATTCTACCTGTATCGTGATGAGGACCACAGCAAAAACACCTTTGACCAGGTTGGCTTCCTTGCCACATCCCAGTATTCCGGGGTTTTCGACGACCTAGATTTTGAGAACAGAATGTACTCGGGCTATTTCAGCCAGATCTATGATAGCGATGACGAATTCAAATTCATCAAAAAGATCAGTGACAACAGCATTTTGGTAAGTGTTACAAGGGTTGGCTACAGCTCCAACACCACGACTAATTACATTATCAGTTCTATCAAAAACGAAAAAGGTCAGTTTTACCTTATCAGTCCAACGAACGAAGAAGGCAATGACGTTACTGCGTTGATGAATGATTACTTCAGCAAACACTTAAAAATCTAATGATGAAATTAATCTCCACTATACTTTTCTCCGCAACAGTCATTGTTTCCTGCAATCCTGTTGGCAAAACGGTCACAGAAGAAACACCTGTTGATGGTCAATTGGTCAACACTGTCGAGAATTTGGACCTCAAAGCGGGCGACGAACTCGTGATATGGGGCAAAATGGATGCTTCTTTTCTTAAGAACGACGATGTTCCGATTTTTGATTTGAGATATAATCTTAGCCTTGATGGAAAAACGATTGAAAACCAAACAGTTCCCATGTTTGCAGGCAATGACAAGATCATCAAATCTACTTATGAGATCCGAAAAGAAGAGGAACAAGAAGATGATCAGTACACCGATGAGCGTACAATAGACAGCGAAGCGCCTACAGAAAAAAATGTAGAACCAACAAAGTCCGATTGGAGCTTTGAACAGGAGGTCATCAAGATCCCAATTACAAAAGACGGCAAATACACTTTGGACTACAAGGCAAACAGCAACGACGAAGATGCAGACAGCATGTTCACAAAAGTTGCTGTGATCATCCGAAAAAGATAAAACTTAATCTTTCTTCAAAGTTTGAAAAGCGATGTAATAAATGCCATAAAAAACAATGGTTGTTAGGATCATTGCAATGGAAAACGTGTGCTTTACCAGATCCAAAACATAATCTTTGAAGATAAATTCTGTTGCGTAAAGTCCCTGATAAAAAGGATAAACTTTGACGAACGTTACTATCAAAGCCAAAACCGCAGGGAAAACCCAATTGTACTTTTTGAGATAGGCCACGAGCCAGAATGCTGCAATGTAAATCGCGCTCAGCAAGAGGCCTTCCAGCCTTTTATCATTATCCAGAATATCTTTCCTATAGAAGAACAGAATGAGAAGGGATGCAATTGCCAAATGTATCTTTTTGGCTTTCTCCACGTTTGCAGGTGACAGAAATTTGATCTTGTCATCGAATTTTATCATCAATAAAGAAATGATATTGATCACCGGGATCCAAACCGAACTGCCTACTACACCGTAATATTTTTGTTTCAGAATGCTTCTTTCTTTCAGAAATTGTCCCACAAATCTGGAGCAGATCACGAAGAAAGCAATCACCGAAATGTTATTGATCCAACCAAAAATTGTCAGCTCTTTACCAAAAAAATCCAGTTCGAGTGAAACTGCATTTTCCAAAAGATAAAAGAATGAAAATATCAAACAACTAATTGATATCAAAACCGTTACACCATAATAACGATTGGCAAACTGTAAGATATTTGAAGTGAAGTTGTAGACATTTTCTCGTTTTGCCAAACAAGCGATCAAAAATAGGAATGCACCCAAAAATGCAATACTTCGAATAGATGATAAGGCGTAATAGATAAAAGTGACGATGAGCTCGGCCGTTTTTGAGTTGAATGAAGCCGACGAGATCATCTGCTCTACCATTCCCAGATCTGTATTGTACAAAGAGAAAAAGCACAGATTCAACAGAAATAATTTTAACAAAGACCATTTGCCAGCAACATTTTCCTCGACCATATATCTTTTGGCGAGAATGAAAACCGCTACCAACTCTACGATGATATATGTATATTTCCTAAGCGTATCCGAATCGATCAGTTTTTCAAATGGTAAGTAATAGTCTAGCGTGTCGCGAAGGTCTTTCATAAAAAAGAAACACACAACAAGAAGCGGAAGTACAATCAGAAGCGATTTCCAACGCTTATTGACAACGAAATACCAACTAAATAACAAGCAAGCCAATGCATCTGACAAGAAATCAAAAATACTGGCCAGGAAAGAACCTTTGTTTTCCGGATAGAAAAAATTGGTTGTAAAATCAATTGCTATGAAAATAGCCAACAGGATCCATAAACTTTTGATCGACCTAAAGATCTTTGGCGACAGATAATCGTTGTTCTCCATTTGTGAAAAATATTTTCACTAATATAATGAAAACCTGCTATTAGAGATTAAAAAAATTGCCAAAGCTTTTTATCTTTCTTATTTTTACAAATTAAATTTTAAATCTATAATTAAAATGTCTAGAATCCTTACCGGAATACAAGCCACCGGAACACCACATTTGGGAAATCTTTTGGGAGCGATCATTCCCGCTATCGAATTGTCCAAAAAACCAGAGAACGAATCATTTTTGTTCATCGCAAACCTACATTCTTTAACGCAGATCAAAAATGCGGTTGAACTTAAAGAAAACACCTACGAGATTGCTGCGGCTTGGCTTGCCTGCGGACTAGACACAGAAAAAACGTATTTCTACAGACAAAGCGATATTCCTGAAACGTGTGAATTATCTTGGCATTTGTCGTGCTTTTTTCCTTACCAAAGATTGACATTGGCGCATTCTTTCAAAGATAAAGCAGACAGATTGCAGGATGTCAACGCTGGACTTTTCACCTATCCGATTTTGATGGCAGCAGATATTTTGCTTTATGATGCGGAAATCGTTCCGGTTGGGAAAGACCAGTTGCAGCATTTGGAGATTGCACGAGATGTTGCTTCAAGGTTCAATAATCAAATGGGTGAAGTTTTGGTTTTGCCTCAAGCTGAATTACAACAGGACACAAAATATGTTCCCGGAACCGACGGGCACAAAATGTCAAAATCGAGAGGAAACATCATCAACATTTTCTTGCCAGAAAAAGAATTGAAAAAGCAGGTAATGTCCATCGAAACAGATTCTACGCCTTTGGAAGACCCAAAAGACCCAGAAACCGATAAAGTTTTCGCCATCTATGCTTTGGTAGCAACGCCGGAACAAACGGAAGAATTGAGAGCAAAATACTTGGCCGGAAATTATGGTTACGGTCACGCGAAAAAAGAATTGTTAGATTTGATTCTGACGAGATTTGCTAAGGAAAGAGAAACTTTCGATTACTATATGAACAACCTTTCAGAGCTTGAAGCGAAACTTCAGGAAGGTGCACAGAAAACAAGAAAGATCGCTACAGAAACCATTACAAGAGTAAGAGAAAGTTTGGGAATCTAATTCTAAAAAAATTTCAACATAAAAAAAGCCTTTCAAATTGAAAGGCTTTCTTTTTTTATAAATATTCTTTTACTTCTGACAAATATTTGATAACCTTCAAATCTTCTTCTTTAGGATCATCATCGTAAACATCGAAGAAAATCACATCGATCCCGAATCTTTGTGCACCTTTTACATCTGCAATCCAATCGTCGCCAATCAGGACACTTTCAGCTTTCTCCGCTTTTGCTAGGTCTAGAGAATATTGGAAGATCTCAGGTCTCGGTTTTCTCACACCTACAGAATCTGCACTCGTAATGGTTTCAAAATAATCAGCTATTCCGGAAAGCACACATTTTCTCTCCGTCACTTCCTGAAAACCATTGGAGATGATGTGCATTTTGTATTCTTTGGCTTGGAGGTAATCCAGAAGATCAGCCGCACCAGGAACGAGCTCATTATATTTCAGGATCTCATCAAGGAAATGATGCTCGAAATAATCCGCAAGATCCTGATCATCGACTTCGAATCTTAGAAAGGTGTTATAAAATCTGTATTTTCTTAGATGTTCCTTATCGATCTCGCCATCACGCATCTGTTCCCAAAGTTTCTCATTGATCTCGTGATAAGCATCGTGAAACAACTCAAAATCGATGTTATATAGTTCAGATATCTTCTTTTGAGAGAATAATTCCTTGATGGTCAAATATGCGTTCTTGCGGTGATCCCAAAGTGTATTGTCGAGATCAAAAAAAATGTGCCTTATGTTTTTCATAAGGCACAAATCTAATCATTTTTGATCCACGTAGGAAAGTTCAATCATAAAAATCAATTATTTAAAAATCTAAAATGCTTAGTTCTTTGAAACTAAAATGGTTTTTCTGTTCTTAGTTTTTATCGGATGAATATTCTTGGAATAGTTCATCAGAAAATCGATTATTTCTTTTTTCGGCGTCAATGCTTTGGTTGTTAAAGTGTCGTTTTTTTTCATAGGCTGACTTTTACAACAATAACGCCAAAAGAAAATCTTTATTATTAATAAATTATTATTTTGTCAAAATAATTTTATGTTCGTCCATTATCTTTCTAAGGTTGATGAGTGCATATCTCACTCTGCCAAGCGTTGTGTTGATACTCGTATCTGTATGGTCTGCAATCTCTTTGAAGCTGAGACCGTCGAAAAATCTAAGTTTGATGACCTCCTGCTGGTTCTCCGGAAGCATTACGAGCATTCTCAAAAGATCGTCGTTTATTTGCTTATCTATCAATCGGTCTTCGATGTTGCTTTCCGGTTCTTTGATGATATCGAAGATAGAAAACTCTTCATTTTCATAAGACGTTTCGGAGATCTTGATGTTTTTTGACTGGATACGGTAATGGTCGATGATCAAATTGTGCGCAATACGCTTTGCCCAAAGGATGAATTTGTTCTCTTCCTTATAACGGCCTTCTTTCAGCGTTACAATGACCTTGATAAAGGTATCTTGGAAGATGTCATTTGCCAGGTCTTCATCCATCAATTTGTAGTAGATAAAGCTGAAAAGATCTTTTTTGTGCCTGTTGATCAGAAGAGAAAGTGAATGTTCTTCACCATTCTGATATTGTAGGATTAATTGGCTATCAGTTTGCGTTTTCATAATAATTACTTCTTTAATATAAAACCCAGCAAATCGTCAGTTACAAGGGTAACTAATTTTCCTGACTCGGTTGTTTTTAATTTAATGAAGTAGATTTAGTCTATACGCATTTTTTAGGTCTGTAAAAGTAATAAAAAAGTCAAAACAAAACGTTAATGAATTGTTAAACTTTCGAATTTATTTAATTTGATTCAAATATATTTTAAAAGTTAAATCAATTAAGCAGAACTAATGGGATATTTATTGTGAAATTGATATTGAGTCCTTTTAGCTCTTTTCCGTTAATTCCGTCTTTATCGAGCGAAAATCCGTAGCCACCTGTCAGGTCCAAAATCCCAAAAAGACTGAAGCCTACCTTCGGAGCAATATATTTATTGGTAGCTTCTGCTCCTAAAACAAAATAATGAGCGTGATAGAAATCCACATTTTTTTGAAAATTCAACAGGAAATCAGCGTTTACCTTTGGCATGATCGCAAACTCATTGTTTGCAGAACCCATCAATGCAGATGCTCCAACTCGGAAAAGGACATCATCATTGCTGAGGAAAAGCAACTTCCCTCCTATTTCCCCAAAACTTTGATTCTGATAGACGTAACCCGCTGTGATGAACTTATGCATCGTCAATTGTGACTTGGCAAAACCACAAAACGCAAATAGTATAAAAAGGATGAATATTTTTGATTTCATTTTGACTTGATCTTATTTACGACAAAAATAACAAAACAGATGTTTGTTGAAAGAATATCTAGAAATAAAAAAACTGCTTCATCAAAAGACAAAGCAGTTTTACTTTTTATACAAGAATCAGATTAAAGTCCGAATTCTTTTTTGATATCTTCTACTCTATCCAGTTTTTCCCATGTGAAAAATTCCAGGTCTTTCAAAGTGATCTCGTTTTTAAGGCCTTTGTTGAAAGTTTTATCAGCTACGTAATATTCTTTCCCCATGTGTCCGTACGCTGCAGTCTCGATATAGATCGGATTTCTTAGCTTAAGGTTTTTCTCAACAGCGTAAGGTCTTAGGTCAAACAATTGTTGAACCTTTTTCGCTAATTCGCCATCGTTGATGTTCAATTTGGAAGTTCCGTAAGTATTGATGTACAGTCCACAAGGTTCTGCAACACCGATCGCGTAAGAAACCTGCACCAAAACCTCATCTGCAACACCAGCTGCTACTAGGTTTTTTGCAATGTGTCTCGTCGCGTAAGCTGCACTTCTGTCCACTTTACTTGGATCTTTTCCTGAAAAAGCACCACCTCCGTGAGCACCTTTTCCACCGTAAGTATCCACAATGATCTTTCTTCCCGTCAAACCTGTATCTCCGTGAGGACCACCGATTACAAATTTTCCAGTCGGGTTGATATGATATTTGATCTCGTTATTGAATAATTGTTGGATCTCTGGTTTTTGTTTAGCTTTGATCTTCGGGATTAGAATCTCGATGATATCTTTTTTGATTTTCGCTAACATCGCTTCTTCACTTCCGAAATCATCGTGTTGTGTGGAAACGACGATGCTGTCGATTCTTACTGGTTTGTGGTCATCAGAATATTCAATTGTCACCTGAGATTTTGCATCTGGACGAAGGTAAGGAATCGCTGAACCTTCTCTTCTTAGGTCTGCTAACTCTTTCAAGATCTGATGAGCAATATCCAAGGCCAACGGCATATAATTCTCAGTTTCGTTGGTCGCATAACCAAACATCATTCCCTGATCACCAGCACCTTGAGCGTTTGCTCTGGTTTCGAAATCAGTTTCGTCCAAAGTTCTATCCACACCTTGGTTGATATCTGGCGACTGCTCGTGGATCGCAGAGATCACACCGCAAGAATCACCATTGAACATATATTCGCTTTTTGTGTAGCCAATTTTATTGATCACGTCTCTTGCAATATGCTGAACATCTAGATATGCATCAGACTTCACCTCACCAGCCAAAACCACCTGACCTGTGGTCACAAGTGTTTCGCAAGCTACTTTTGAGTTTTTGTCATAAGCCAAAAAATGGTCGATAAGCGCATCAGAAATCTGATCGGCTACTTTATCAGGATGTCCTTCAGAAACTGATTCGGACGTAAATAAATAAGACATAAATTATTCCTTTTTATATTAAATTTTTGAGGTAAAACAATGATTGTTTAAAAAAGGAACTAAAAGAGAAATAATCTGTTTTAGCATTTTTTATTGAGGTTGCAATCAGTCAAAGTTCTCCTCCGTTTATTCAAAAATCGATGGCAAATTTACAAACTAATTTTTAGATTTCAAAATCAATTCCTATTAACCCCGTATGAATTTATTCAGGTTTTATACTGACGTAATTTTCCTGGTCTTTGTAAAAATTAAGTTTCTGCTCCATAGATGTACGGATCTCGGAAATCAATTCATCAATAATTTTCTGTTTATAAGTCGGTTTGTAATAGATCAAACTGATCTCTCTATATGGGAAAGGCTTGATAAATCTTGAGACTTTCTGCTTTTGCTGGTCGGACAATTGTTGAACACCAATTTCTGATAAAATTGTAATCCCACCAACTTTATCAACCATTTGAATCAATGTATTGACATTGGATGCTAAGAATTCCAAGTTTTTAGGCTTCAAAGAATTTTCTTTCAGATGACAGATATTTTCGAATTGAGTTCTAAGGCAATTTCCTTCTTCCAAAAGCCAAACTTTATTGACATCAATATCTTCCGGAACTACGAAACAGTCTTTCTTTTGACCAGATTCAGTCCCAGAATACAACATCAATTCTTCATTGAATAAGAAGTCCTGATAAAACTCGTCCGCCGCTGAATATGGCGTTGAAATAATCCCCGCGTCCAACTCTCCAGACTTCAAAGACTTGATGATACTCTCGGTCGTCATCTCCTTGATATTAAGCTCGATCTGAGGGTTTTTATTCAAAAAAGCAAAGATCTCGTTTGGCAGAATATAAGTCGAAACTGTAGGAATGATTCCCAGATTCAGTTTACCTGCCAAAATATTATTGAGAAAGTTGGCCTTGCTTTTGAGTTCCATCACCGCGTCGATGATTTTTTGAGCTTCCTTGATGAGTTCTGCACCTGCGTCAGTCGTTCTGATCGGATGTGTGGTCCTGTCAAAAATCTTGACATCCAGCTCATCTTCAAACTTTTGGATCATTGCACTAAGTGTAGGCTGTGTAATAAAACAGGCTTGTGCAGCTTTGCCAAAATGTTTATATTTATCTACTGCAATCAAATATTCTAACTGTTGGATATTCACGACTTGTAATTTATTTTATCTATGACAAATATACTTATTAATTTGTTTCATGAATAGGTTTTTTTATCGAATTTAGCATTAAAATATCATAAATCAATAAAATCTGAAATATGGAAAACAAGAAAAAACTCACCAATTCTGTGGGAGCTCCTTATTATGAGCATCAGGATTCGCAAACCGTTGGCCCACGCGGCCCGGTTCTTTTACAGGATTTTATCCTTCAGGAGAACCTTGCACACTTCGTAAGAGAAAGGATCCCGGAAAGAATTGTCCACGCCAAAGGCTCTGGTGCTTACGGAACTTTTACAGTGACCCACGATATCAGCCATCTGACAAGAGCAAAACTTTTCTCCCAAGTTGGAAACTCGTGCAAAATGTTTGCGAGATTCTCTACAGTTGGTGGAGAAATGGGAAGTGCCGATACAGAAAGAGACCCGAGAGGTTTCGCCTTGAAATTTTATACAGAAGATGGAAACTGGGATCTGGTTGGAAACAACACGCCGGTTTTCTTTATTAAAGACGCTAAGAAATTTCCAGATTTCATTCATACTCAAAAGCGTGTTCCAAAAACCAATTTGAAAAGTAAAACGATGGTTTGGGACTTTTGGTCTTTAAATCCAGAATCGCTTCATCAAGTTTTAATATTAATGTCTGATAGAGGAACGCCACACGGATATCGTCACATGCACGGATTTGGAAGCCACACTTTTTCTTTAATTAATGAAAACAATGAAAGAACTTGGGTGAAATTCCATTTCAAAACGCAGCAAGGCATCAAAAACTTTACAGATGACGAGGCCACAAAAATGAAAGGCGAAAACCCGGACTTTTCTCAGGAAGATCTGGTAAATGCTATAGAAAAAGGAGAATTTCCAAAATGGAAACTGTATATCCAAACGATGACAGAAGAGCAAGCGAAAGAATGGCGTTGGAATCCGTTTGATGTAACGAAAGTTTGGTTCCAGGATGAATTTCCGTTACAAGAAGTTGGTGTTATGGAACTGAATGAAGTGCCAAGAAACTACTTCGTTCACGTAGAACAAGCTGCTTTTGCGCCAAGTCATTTGGTTGACGGAATTAGTTTTTCTCCGGACAAAATGTTGCAAGGCAGATTATTCTCTTACGCTGATGCGCACCGATATAGATTGGGCGTTAATTCTCATCAGCTTGAAGTTAACAGATGTCCATTTGCAGTTAACAATTTCCAGAGAAGTGGTTCTATGGCAAGCGATGTTAATTATGGTGATGAACCGAATTATTTCCCAAACAGCTTCAGCGATGTGGAACCAACGGAATCGTACAAAAATCTGGAATATGACTTGGACAATTCCCGAGTGGCCCACTTCGACAGAAACCAAAATGATGACGATCATTACACGCAACCAGGATTATTCTACACTAAAGCTTTAGACCAAGAAGCGAGAACAGCTTTGGTAAATAACATTGTTGGACATCTTGGCGGTGTAGACGGACCGAAACGTGATGAGATTATCAACCGTCAGCTTTGTCATTTCTTCCGAGCGAACATCGAACTAGGAATGAGAGTAGCGCAAGGAATTGGTGTCAATATTGACACAAATATGATGAATCACACCAAATAGGCTTTGAGTTAATAGACAAATAAAATAGGACCTTTCGAGATTTCTCGGAAGGTTTTTTTATTTAACATTAATATTACATTCAAACACTAATAAATTTTATTAAAAATTCATAAATTGAGACTTTAAATTAAATTAAAAGTAAATGAAGAGAATTTTTGCCTCATTAATCGCAACTGCCTCACCATTATTCGTAATATCACAAAATATTAACATCAATATTTTGAAGGACTTAAATCCTGGCTCAGAAGGCTCATCCATTTCACAATTAAAGACCTTTGGAAATAAACTCTACTTCTCTGCAGATGATGGCATCCACGAAAATGAACTTTGGGCAACAGACGGCACCAGCGCAGGCACCAAACTCGTGAAAGATATTAATCCAACAGGAAATTCAGGTATTGTTGAACTCACAGAAGCTGGTGGCAAATTGGTGTTCCGTGCTTTTGACGGAATTACTGGAATCGAATTATGGGTGACCGACGGAACCGAAACAGGAACAAAACTACTAAAAGACATATATCCCGGCGAAGAAAGTTCCGTTGCTTTGAATTTTAAACCATCTGGAAACAGAGCAATTTTTGTTGCCAATGATGGGACTCACGGTGAGGAAGTTTGGATAACGGACGGCACAGAAGCAGGAACATACATGGTGAAAGACATTGCGCCAGGAGGAGAAAGTTCCTATTCATATGAATTTACAGAATACAAAGGAAAAATATACTTCCAAGCCAGCAATGGAACGGACGGTTGGGAACTTTGGACCACAGACGGCACAGAAGCCGGAACTTACATGGTAAAAGACATTTTCGTTGGTTCGGACTCTTCGCCAAGAAGGTTTAAAGTCTTCAATGACAAACTTTTCTTCAGAGCGGATGACGAAAACGGTGATGAATTGTGGGTAACAGACGGAACCGAAACTGGAACTGTGCTTTTGAAAGATATCAATCCAACCGATGGTTCCAGCATCAATGAGTTTGTCGAGATCAATGGCAGACTATGCTTCCGTGCAACTGATGGTGTGCACGGTGCTGAACTTTGGACCACAGACGGCACAGAAGCTGGAACCGTTCTCGTGAAAGACATTAATCCGGGAGGTGTAGATTCTTTCCCCGGAGCTTTAACGGTCTATAACGACAAAGTTTATTTCCAGGCGACAGATGGCGTTCATTCCGAAGAACTTTGGGTGAGCGACGGAACTCCTGATGGAACGTATATGCTGAAAGACATCAATCCAACTGGTTACTCTGCGCCAAATTTCTTCGCCACCTTCAAAGACAAACTTTTCTTTGTGGCCATCGATGGAAGTAACGGCAGCGAATTGTGGATGACCGACGGCTCAGAAAGTGGAACCATAAAATTGGCACCAGCAAACGCGACTGAACCTAGCCCTTTATATTTCCTGCCTTTCTTTACAGAATTAAATGACGAATTATATTTCAAAGCAGAATATGACGACAATGGCGTGGAACTTTGGAAACTTTCGCTGGGAGAATTGGGCGTTAACGACGTTCAAAAAACAGTCTCAATCCAGGTTTATCCGAATCCTGTGCAAGCTGAATTAAAAGTTCAAACATCAAATAAAGAAATTGTCAATCAACTTTCTATCTACGGCTTGGACGGAAAATTAATAAAAACATATAATCCTAAAAGCAACAATCCAGCAATAGACGTTTCCCAACTCCCAAAAGGAACTTACCTTATTGAAGTTCAGACACCTAAAGGAAAGACCAATAAAAAATTCATCAAGAATTAATCAATTCGTTTTTAAGCTGCAGATCAGCCTCATATTTTTAGGAGGCTGATTTTTTTTGACTAATAATGAAGACTTTAAATGATTTCATTTGTCATATATTTTCTATATTCGCTTCCCTTTTATATGATCTATGACAAAATTTTTATTCTCTTTAGCCACTGCTTTTCTATCAATTTCAATCTTTGCACAACAACAAAAAATTTCATTTGAAACTTCCGAAGGCTATAATCTTGGAACAGTTGTCGGACAAAAAGAATGGACGGTAAAAACAGACAATGTTCCAAATAATAACTTTAAAGTCGTTACAGGAAAAGCGACCGATGGCAATAATTCTGTGGAAGTGACAAGCACGAACGACTACACAGGAAATATGACTTACCTCTTCAAAAAAATCCCAGAATACAACAGGCTTTCGGTTTCTGCGGATGTTAAGCTGGAGAAATTGAACAGTTCAGAATATTACATGTTGTCTCTGTACTATAACAATAATGGAAATTATTCTTGGGCTGGCGGATTCAATTTTCTAATTAGCGGTAAATTTTATGCGGACAGCGATGTTAATTTCTTGGATCTTGGAAATTGGATTCCTGACAGATGGTATAATTTACGAATTGAAATAGACCACGTCATAGAAAAAAACGTTAAATATTATCTTGACAATCAACTGGTTCACACTTCCGCATTAAGCGATAAAGTATTGAGGGCGAACGACTTAAATTTTGAATTTGATAATGACGGCAGCGGTTTTATTATCGATAATATCATTATTAAGGATATGGACCAATTGGCTGTGAATGACATTAATAAAACCCAGATCAGTATTTTCCCTAATCCAAGTTATGATTTCATTAATATCAAATCTGACGCGGAAATTAAATCCATTAAAATATACGACATCAAAGGTTCATTAATTAAATCTGACAACCTTTCGAAAATCGACATTTCCGCGTTACCGAAAGGCAATTATATTATTTCAATCGAAACAAGATCTGGAATTGAGACCAAAAAATTCATCAAAAATTAAGCACTAAATTTTTGATTTCCAATACAAGCTATCAATCAAATTGGTGGCTTTTTTAATTTCTTATCGATAATTTTTCATTACTTTTGTAGCTATGAGTCAAAAATGGATCTATAAACCCGAGCCGGACGAAGAAATTGTTGATGGATTAATTTCTTCTATTGGTTTTGGAACTTTAGAGTCCAAGATCTTGGTCATGCGTGGCATCGATAATTATCAGAAAGCCCGCGAATTCTTCAAACCAAACGGCACAGACATCCACAATCCTTTCCTGATGGCCGACATGCAAAGAGCGGTTGAACGCATTGCAACGTCCATAGAAAATGGTGAAAAAATATTGGTTTACGGCGATTATGATGTCGACGGAACCACTTCGGTGGCTTTGATGTACTTGTACCTAAGCAAGATCGTCGACAAAAAATACCTTGATTTTTATATTCCGGACAGAAATGTCGAAGGTTACGGAATTTCCGACGAAGGAATCGACTTCGCAAAAGACAACGGATTTTCATTGATCATCGCTTTGGATTGCGGGATCAAATCTGTGGACAAAATAGATTACGCCAATTCTGTAGGTGTGGATTTCATTATTTGCGATCACCATTTACCAGGCGAAGAACTTCCGAAAGCAATTGCCGTTCTGGATCCGAAAAGAAAAGACTGCCGATATCCCTACAAGGAATTGAGTGGTTGTGGCGTTGGTTTCAAACTTTGTCAGGGACTTAATACGATCTATAAAATTCCCGAAAGTGAACTGTTTGAATTGACAGATCTGCTTGCAATCAGTATTGCTTCAGACATTGTTGCGATGACTGGTGAGAATCGTGTTTTGGCAATGCAAGGTTTGAAATTCCTTAGAAAAACAAGGAAATTCGGATTGAGATTATTGATTCCTGAAGAGAAATTGGCACACTTTGAAATCTCGAATATCGTGTTTGACATTGCTCCGAAGATCAATGCGGCGGGAAGGATCTCTCATGCTAAAGCTTCGGTTGAACTAATGATCTCGGACAACCTGAAACAGGCTCAGCAAATGGTTGAAAACATCATCAACCTGAATGATGAACGCCGTGAGATGGACATCAACATCACACAATCCGCGATGAATCAGGCTTTGGAGATGCATAAGACCCAGCGCTATTCCACGATTGTCTACGACCCAATTTGGAACAAAGGTGTGATTGGAATTGTGGCTTCCAGATTGATAGAAAATTACTTCAAACCAACCTTGGTCTTTACCGAAGGAAATAACGGCGAAATGGTAGCGTCTGCAAGATCTGTTTCTGATTTTGACATTCACAAAGCATTGGAATTCTGTTCTGACCTGTTTATGAAATTTGGTGGACATCAGGCTGCAGCAGGACTCTCTATGGAGAAGGAAAAGTTTGAGGAATTTAAAATCAGATTTGAAGATTACGTTAAAGATAATATTCAGGAACATCAGAAAGAACCAACAATCTATGTTGACAGTGTTGTGAATCCAGAAGATCTGAACCGTGAGTTCATCAATTTCCATAGAAAACTAGCTCCATTTGGACCTCAAAACATGAAGCCGATCTTGGTTCTCAAAAATGTGAAAGTCAATGGCTATGTCAGGTTGATGGGAAAAGAAAGCACGCATCTCAAGTTCAACATTTTACAGCCGACAACTGGCAGAAATGTGGAATGTGTAGGATTCCGCTTTGGACAATTTGCCGAAGATTTCAAAACCAAAACTTTCGATCTCGCATTTACAATAGAGGAAAATCATTGGAAAGGAAACGTTTCCCATTTCTTGAACATCAGAGATGTGAATTTTCGAGATTAAGAAAATGAGGAACTAAAAATATTAAAACGTCCGATACATATTGCATCGGGCGTTTTCATGTGCTCTTTTAGAACAAATCTGTTGATGTATAATTAAACTAATTGACTTAAATTTGAGATTCAAAACCTGTTATAATTTTGGAAAACCGTAAGAAGATTGGCCTTTTTTTTGGCTCATTCAACCCGATTCATATCGGGCATTTGATATTAGGGAATTACATTTTAGAAAATTCTGATATGGAGGAATTGTGGTTTGTAGTAAGCCCGCAAAATCCCTTCAAAGACAAAAAAACTTTGCTTAAGGACCACAACCGTTTGGATATGGTTCAGCTCGCCATCAAAAATTACCCAAAAATGCGCGCTTCGAATGTGGAATTTTCTTTACCTGTGCCGAGTTACACGATTGATACTTTGACGTATCTGAAAGAAAAATATACGGATTTTTCATTTTCATTGATCATGGGCGAAGACAATTTGGGAAGCCTTCATAAGTGGAAAAATTATGAATTGCTCCTGGAAAATTATCAGATTATCGTCTATCCTAGAATTTCTGAAGAAGAAAAAAAAGGTGATTACTTGAAACACGAAAATATCCATCAAATCAATGCGCCCATCATAGAACTGTCGGCCACAGAAATCCGAAATATGATAAAGGAAGGCAAAAATGTAAGGCCAATGCTGCCACCGGAAGTATTTGATTATTTGGATGGTTCTTCATTTTATAAATAATCTATGAAAAAATTATCTGCATTATTTTTAGTTTTTAATTCTTTTTTTCTCCATTCCCAACTAGACTCTTTGCAGAAAAAGAGATTGGAAGAGATTAGCAAAAATTTTGAGAAAAAATGTAATGCTGATAAAGAGAAAGCATTAGAAGATTCTAAGACAAAAACCATTTACTATATCAATACACCCGCACCTTATGGTGACAATTTTCTTCAAGAAAAAGAATTTTCAGAAATTTTAAAACCTTTTGGGATAAGTTTTGGAGGCAGTTGGATGGAAAGTGACATTGCTGGTTTTTACAGCTCAAACCAATGCTACAAGAGTTTTATGACTAAGTCAGCAGAAAATAGGTTCGGCGAGCATTTTTTTGAAGAAAAAATTGATGAAGCTCTAAATCTCTTTATTAAAAATAATCCTGATAAAATATTTGATTATAGAATTGAACGTATTAAATTTTCTGAAAATAATTTTGAAATCGATTTTTGGAAAAGGTTTAAGTTACCAAAGAATTATATTAAAAGTAATGAAATTTCTTCTAAAGTTTACGCTTTTTTCACAATTGACAAAGATGGAAAAGCAGAAAATATAGATTTGGAATCAGATTTTAAAATTAAAAGCAATTTAGAATTTGAAAAACAAATTTTATCAGCCATAAAAAATAAAATCATCAAATACAATTGGAAGCCAAACACTTACAAAGGATTGGCAGTTAAAAGCTTACAATCCATTACAATTACTTTTCCTTAACTTATGATAAACCACATTATTCTAATTTTATTTTTTCCAATCTTAGTTTTTGCTCAAAACAAAGAAGTGAAGAAAATAAACTGTGATTCAATCTTTAATAAAAAAGGTTATTCTGTTTCTTTGGAATTTGATCCAAAAGATGAGAGTTGGGATGAGACAAAAACCAATGTTGTTTTTACATTCTCAAAAAAAATTAATGGAAAAGAGAAAATCCTTCATCAAGAAAAATTATTCAGTCAGTTCAAAAACATTGAATTCATAGACTTCAATGGTGACGGGATCAAAGATATTTTGGTAGAGAACATTTCGGATGTCAGAAGCAATTTGACTTACAATCTTTTTATTGTCGATTTTAAAAATCAGAAACTGAGAAAGATCGAAGGCTTCAATGAGATCAAAAACCCACACTATCTTGAAAAATATAACCTCATCGATTGCGTGGTAATGTCTGGCAGAAACTGGACAAGCTTTTATAAGATCGAGGGAAATAAAGTTAAGGATTTTGGTTACGTCATAAAAGAAGGCGAGGGTGAAAACGGACTCGACCACTATGACATCGAGTATCAAAAGACCTTAGAAAATATCATTAGATCAGAAAAAAAATTAAACCCTAAAAAATACTGATGAAAAACTACATTCTAATAATCCCATTTCTCTTCTGCAACATCTTTGTCATTGCACAAAAGAAAAAGAAACAAACGCCTCCGCCACCAACAATTGAAAAAACAATCCCTATAAAAACTGAAGAAATCTCAGTAGAAAAAGATATTGAATACATGTCACCTCCAGTTCCTGCGCCAACTGAAGATAAAGTTTATAGAGAACCAGAAAAAAAAATAGAAAATCTCAGCCTAAATCCTGATGCGAAAAAATGTGCCTGTAAAGATGTCGCAATGATTCTCGCATCAGATAAAAGAGGAGAAGGGATCACCAGCAAAGGTTGGCTACTGAAGGGCAAAGTAAAAAGCGTGAAAATCATAGAAAAAAGAGATACTCTGGTTGGTTATGAATCATCACTTTCCAGAGGAAACATCAAAGATCTCACATTTTCTGAACAGGGATCATTGCAGTCTGCTGTGTACGAGAACATGGGAAACCAATCCAAAAACAACCTGAAGCTGAAAGACAAAAATCTATTTTTTTACAATTCCAAAAACCTGTTGGAATCTATAAAATTTTATTTCTCGGATTCGGAATCGCCTTTGGGAAGCTACCAATTTTTGTATAACGAAATGGGACTTTCAGAATTAAAGCTCAACAACGAAAAAGATAAAACATCGCATACAAAAAGCACCTTCAACTGTTCTCAAACCAACAATGAATATTATGTTCTGAAACAAGAAAAAAATTTCCAAGACAGCGAAGAAAACGAGTTGCTGATCTTCAATAAAAAGAATGAACTTCTGAAGAAACAAACCATTGTAAACGTAAGACAGAATACGACGAGCAACAGATCTACCTCGTATGTCTACAATGATCTGGGATGGATGACGGAGGAGAAATCTTTGAATAAAGACGGCTCGGTAAAAAGTTATGTTCGCCACCAATACAATGACAAAGGCGACCTCGAAAAATCGGTTTATGATGATGGAGAATACACGGTTTACGAGTATAAATATGATTCCCAAAACAACTGGATCTACAAGAAAGAAACAGTTTTTGCAAAAAATAGGTTCAGTGGTGAAATGAAGATCGACCAAAGAATTACTTGGGAGAGATCCATCACTTATTATTAAAAAAAGAAACTGCAAAGCAAATTAATTCTAACGATGTGTAATTTGACTTGTGCCGCTCCCTGATCTGCAATTCTGTTTTGATTATCTTTGTGAGATCTTGTAGAAAGCAACTTTCTCTTTACCACCACATCTATTATGAACATCGTAGAAAAATATTACTCAAAATATCCGGAAGAAAAGATCATCAAATGGTTCAAGCAGATCTGCGTTGCAGAAGCTATTTCCTGGTTTTTCCTATTTACAGCCATGGTCTGGATCCGCCATGAGCCAGAAGACCTCTTTGCAATTATTTACATCAGTACTGTTGGGAGCATCCATGGATTATTTTTTACGCTTTACCTCATCTTTTTGCCTGCGGTCAGAAAAATATATGATTGGGATGATGAGGAATCGATTTTCGCTTTGATGTCCGCTTTTTTCCCTTTTGCTACGATCTGGGTAGAGACAAAACTGCTCCGGAAAAATCGGGGTGAATGATGAAAATCAACCTGTAAAAATTTCTTTTTGCAACTGATTTTCTTAACTTTAAGGAATGAAATCGCCTTTAGCAGAATTAGTAACCAGAGAACTAACTAAACAGGCGATTGCATATGACCATTGAAAAAATTGATATCTACATATGAAAATCACCTTCTTCTCCACCAAACCTTACGATAAGGAATTCTTTGACAAAGTCAATCAGGATTTCAAGTTTGAACTCGAGTATTTCGAAACACATCTTGGTCCGCATATTCTGAATGTCATAGTACATTCCGACGCCGTTTGTGCCTTCGTTAATGACACTTTGAATGCCGAAGTTCTCGAATCGCTGTCCAAAAAAGGCGTGAAATATATTGCTTTGAGATGTGCCGGTTTCAATAATGTAGATCTGGAAGCAGCGAAACGTCTGGGAATAAGAGTTTCCAGAGTTCCTGCCTATTCTCCGGAAGCGGTCGCAGAACATGCGATGGCGATGATCCTTACATTGAACAGAAAAACGCACAAAGCTTACAACAGAGTTCGTGAACAGAATTTTTCCTTGAATGGATTGATGGGATTCAACCTTTATCAAAAGACGATCGGTGTGATCGGAACTGGAAATATCGGAACTGCTTTTGCGAAAATTGCGAAAGGATTTGGCGCAAAGATCCTGGCTTATGACATTACCGAAAATCAGGAATTGAAAGACCTTGGAATCGAGTATGTTCCAATGGACAAACTACTTTCTGATTCCGATATCATTTCGTTGCATTGTCCGCTGATGGATTCTACACATCATCTCATCGACAAAGAATCGATTTCTAAAATGAAAGAAAATGTGATGATCATCAACACCAGTCGTGGTGGATTGATAGACACAAAAGCCGTGATCGACGGTTTGAAGTCCAAACATATTGGCTATCTTGGAATCGATGTTTATGAGCAGGAAGAAAAATTATTTTTCCGAGACCTTTCCCATACGATCATCGAAGATGATACGATACAGAGGCTGATGAGTTTCCCGAATGTTTTGGTGACGGCGCATCAGGCTTTTTTCACTGAGGAAGCGTTACATCAAATTGCGACTTCTACGTTGACCAGCCTTTCAAACTTCGAAGCGAATAACGAATTTGAAAATCCGAATGCGGTTTTAGTTTAGAATTACATTAATTATAAAAAATATTCCGCTCACAATGGTCGGAAAATTAAGCCTTTGCAAAAAACTGCAGAGGCTTTTTTAGTTTATTTTAATTTTTAATGTAATGAAAATTGAGTTTCAATTGTCTAATCTATAAACTGAGTAGAAATTTTTATTGCTGTAAATCAACACTTTAAAATATAAAATATTTTTTATTTACTACTTTGTATTGCATAATACTTAAATTATAATATATCTTTGCAATATTAAATAGTAAGAATTACAAACTACTCAAACTTAAAACATCATGAAAGCCAATTTTCTCATCGCCGCTATATTTTTCGCAGGAATGGTTTCTGCTCAGCAAACCAAAATGGATTCAACAAAAACAAAAAGTATAGAGGAAGTAAAACTTAATAAAAAAGTTTTTCAGAAAAAATCTGACCGCTTTGTTTACGATGTTGCCAACTCTCCTATCGCAAAAGGAACGAACTCTTTTAATCTTTTGCAGCAGACACCAATGTTGTCCAGCACAGACGGAAAAGTTTTCAAGATCATGGGAAAATCCAGCGTTGTTTTTTACATCAATGGAAAAAGAACACTGATGGATGCTGAAGCAATTACAGAAATGTTGAAAAATACACCTTCAGAAAATATCCAGAAAATAGAAGTTGTAACTGTTCCCGGAAGTGAGTTCCAGGTTGAGGCAAATGAAGGCGTGATCAACATTGTGATGAAAAAGTCAAAAACGAATGGCTACAACGGCACTTTGAAAATGAACAACAGCCAAAGTTTTTACAACAATCCTTCTTCCGGAATAGCCGTGAATGCGAGACAGAACAAATGGTCTTTCAATTCCAACTTCAACATGGGAAGTTACAGAGAAAGAGAAAAGTATACATTGACCAACGGCGATTCTACTTTTAGCAATGATTCTTACGGAACGATGGATGATCCGAACAAAAATTACGGCGGAAACATCAATATCGATTATGAGATCAATAAGAATCAGAACCTTGGATTCAGTTATAATATGCGTTACAACAAGAGTTTCGGTTCTGTGTTGGATATGACGAATATCGAAAATGGCGTACTTTCTAACAGAACGATCAACAGAGAAGATGCGCAAACCAGAAACCACAACTTCAATCTTAATTATGAAATCAAAACCGATACACTGGGAAGTAAATTAACTTCAAACATTTCCTACTTGTGGTTTAACAGAGATAAAAAAAGTCTTGGTGAAACCTTTCCTTTGTCTAGCGAAAGCAGATACAGCGCTTTCCAACAAGCTGTCCCTCAAATTATTAACAATTACGCAGCGAATATCGATTACATCAAGAAATTCAGAAATGAAAGCACTTTCGCTGTCGGAACGAGCTATAACTTCACTAATACCGACAGTGATACCAGACAAAATGATTTTGACGGAACGAGTTTCATTAATAACACCAACCTTTCCAACCACTTCATCTACAAAGAAAATATCATTGGTGCTTACGCTACTTACGAGAGAAAATTCTCTGAAAAATTCAGTGGAAAATTGGGAACAAGGTTCGAAGCTACAATCAGCACAGGCGATGTTGTAGGGAAATCTGACATTGGTTTTGAAAGAAATTACAATAACCTTTTACCTTACGCGACTTTGAATTATGCCATCAATGATAACCACAATATCAGCTACAGCTTCTCAAGCAGAGTGAGAAGACCAGGTTTTGGACAGCTGAATCCTTCCAGAACTTACTTTACGCCGACCAATTATATTCAGAACAATCCTTTTATGCAGGCTTCCAAGAATTATAATCAGGAGATCAATTATATGTACAAAAATGCTTTCTATGCTAATTTTAGTTTCAACTTTGCGGAAAATGCTTACAGCCAGTTGCCACTTCAAGGAACAATGATCAATAATGAAACTGGTGAAGAGACCAAGTTCTTGAGATATATCCGAACCAATTATGGGAACAACAAACAATTGGGATTGACCTTGGGAATGAACAAAGCCTGGTTTAGCGACATCTGGACAACCAACTACTCAGCTAATTTTGAATATGCAACCATCTCCGGAGGTGTAACGAAAGATCCAACCTCGCAACCCATTGAAGGTGTTACAGAAATACTACAACCTTACTCAATTAATGTAAAAACACTGAACATGTTCTACCAGGCCAACAATATGGTCAGACTTTCATCGAAAAAAGATTGGTATTTGGGCGTTAATTACTGGCTAATGCCATCAAGAGAAATGGAAATTGGAAAACTCCACACACAACAAAGTCTTGACTTAAACATCAAGAAGATCATGGGGAATTTCACCTTCCTGGTAGAAGTGAATGATATCCTGAATTCTAACATCGATGACATCAGAACTGTACAATCCAATGGAAGTTATAACAGTGTGAGAAGCTTCAAATATGGAAGAGAATTGAACATCAATGTGACGTACAACTTCGGAAATCAAAAGCTGAAAAAAGCAAGAGAAGTGAAATCTGCGAACGATGCCATCAAGTCCAGAACTTAATAAAAATCAGAAACTTAACTATAAAAAATAAATTATGAAAACTCTCAATACAAAACTATTTTTAGGATTAAGTCTCGTCTCAGGAATCTATCTGAACGCTCAGGAAAAGCCTAAAACAGATTCTGCCGCGACCAAAAATATCGAAGCTGTCACCATCACAAAACAAGTCTTCAAAAAGGAAAGTGACCGATTTGTCTATGACGTTGCAGCGTCTCCAGTTGCAAAAGGAAATACAGCCTTCAACATCTTGAAACAAACACCTTTGGTCTCTTCTACCGACGATTAAACTTTGAAGATCATTGGAAAGAACAACGCGGTCATTTTCATTAATGGAAGAAAAACCAATATGGATGCTGAGTCTTTAACTCAATTTTTGAAAAATACACCAGCTGAAAATATTCAAAAAATCGAAGTGATCACGCTTCCCGGAAGTGAATATCAGGTAGAATCTTCTGACGGGATCATCAACATCGTTCTGAAGAAAAAAATGACCGATGGACTGAATGGCAATCTAAGAATGGGAAATTCCCAAAGTTATTACAACTCTTCTTACGCTGGACTTTCCATTAATTATAGAAAAGACAAATTGGGAATCAGTTCCAACATCAATACCAGTCAAAATATCCAGGAGCAATATTATATTTTGAGAAATGGAAATGACCGATCTAGCAATCAATCCGAAGGCCGAGTTTCTGATCCCAATAAAAATCTTGGCGGCTACTTAAATATTGATTATCAATTGAATGACAATAGCAATTTGGCTTTGACCTACAACTCCTGGGCAAATAAAAGCAACGGCTCTACATCCAATCTTTTCAATACGGTGAAATCGGATTCAGCGGGAATTAAAAAGACTCTTTACAACTACACAAAAAACTTGGAAAACTCCCGTTCTTACAACAATTCTGTGAACTTGAACTATGAATGGAAAACGGATACCTTAGGTAGCAAACTGAACTTGAACGCCGCTTATCTTAATTATAAGAGATTCCAAAATGCGGATAACATAACTTATAATTCGGACGCAATCCAGACTATTGGAAACCGAATGGTGCAGATCACACAAAGCACACCTCAGATCATCAACAATTTTTCTTTCCTGGGTGATTACATCAAGAAGTTTAAAAATGATCTCACAGTTTCTGTCGGAGGAAATTTCAATAAGACCAAAACGGACAATGATACTAAAAGTGACACATTCATTTACAATTATAACGCTAACGGAAATCTAGTTTCTACCATCCCTTCTTCCAATCCAAACCACTTCATCTACGACGAAAATATCTATGGTGCCTATCTGACGTTTGAAAAGAAATTCTCTGATAAGTTCTCCGGAAAAATTGGCTCCAGGTATGAGATCACCAATAGTGTGGGGAAATCTGACAATTCCGATTTCAGTAATATCGAAAGAAATTACAACAATCTGTTGCCCTACGTTAGCATTAATTATGCGATCAACGACAAAAACAATATCTCCTACGCTTTCTCCAGCAGAATGAGAAGACCAAGTTTCTGGGAACTGAATCCTGTGAAAAACATCTTGACCTATGTGAATTATACCCAGAATAATCCTTTTGTAAAAGCATCTTCGGTTTACACGAATGAGTTCACTTACATGTTTAAGAATTCCTATTTCTTTATTGTAAATCATTCATTGTCGAAAGATGTGATCACGCAAGTTCCGCTTCAAAGAGAGATCGTGAAGGATGGTGTTGCGACGAAAGAATTGAGATACATCCGTACCAACTTCGGAGATAGACAAGAGATGTCCGCCATGTTGGGAATGCAGAAGAACTTCTTCAAACAATATCTGACAACCAATTTCAACATTGGTGTCCAGAGAAATGTAAACAACGGATTCCTGAACACCGATCCGATAACAGGCGATGTCTTCCCGGATTATGTCAATAAGATCAAATCAAACAGCTTATTAATTCAGACCAATAACACCATAAGATTAGACAAAAATAAAACTTGGTTCCTTGGCGTCAACTATTGGTACGTAGACAATCAGCAGATCGAGATCGGTTATCTGAGATCATTGATGAGCCTTGACACAAGCATCAAAAAAGTCTGGAACGACTGGACATTCAATCTGGAACTATTTGATATTCTGAAAACGAACAAAGTAGTGATCACCGACCAGCAGGAAAATGGAAACTTCAATTACATCAATCAAAACCAATATAATCAAAGCATAAACTTTAGCATCACTTATAATTTCGGGAACAAGAAAGTTCAGAAAATAAGAGATATCGACAGCGCAGACAAAGACATAAAAAACCGCACCAGATAACTACATTATATATCACGTTAAATTTTTTCAAAAAGAAAATCCCAGACAACACTGTCCGGGATTTTTGATTTCTATTTAGATAAATTCTATTTCTTCGGCAAGAAAACCTCGGCCAACATGCATCGGGCACTTCCGCCACCGTTGGTTTCTATGGTTTCCAGATCGGAGTAGATGATTTCGCAATATTTTTCAATAGCAGAAACCTGTTCAGGTTTTAAAGATCTGTACGCACTTTGGCTCATCACCAAGAATTTTTCGCCTGAATTATTCTGAACTTGAAGCATATTTCCAGCAAAATTCTGCATTTGGTCTTCGGAGATTTCTATCAATTCTTTTCCGCAATTTTTGATGGAATCAATGACGTTTTGTCTTTCAGTTTCATCATCGATACAATCTAGACAGATCACGACAAACTTGTCTGCAACACACATCATAACGTTGGTATGATAAATCGGAAGTCTTTCTTCTCCGGCAGTTTGATAAGAATGAAAAACGACTGGCGTAAATCCAAACTCGCTACAGAATTTTCTAAAAAGTTCCTCATCCAACCTCAACGAAACCGACCCGTAAGCGATTTTATTATCGTGGTCGAAAATTATACTTCCGGTTCCTTCCAGATATTTTTTCTCGTTTTCAATTTTAGAATAATCGATGACTTCTTTGACATCAAATTGTTCTTTGATGTGATCGATGATATCCTCTCGTCTTTCCAAACGTCGGTTTTCTGCAAACATCGGATACAAGACAACTTTCCCATCTTGGTGAAAACTCACCCAATTATTTGGGAAGATAGAATCTGGTGCTTTCGGATCAATCGTATCTTTTATAGTGATGACGTTGATGCCTTTCGCTCTCAGTTTTTCAACAAAAGCATTGAATTCCTGTAAGGCTTTTTCCTGCACATTTCCTTCCTGCTGGACCTGAAAATAATTGTTAACCGCCGTTTGCTCGTTGAATCCGAAAGCAATGGGCTCTATCATTAGAACTGTATCTGTAGTCTGCATTTTAAAATTAAATGATTAAATAATTAAACGATTAAAATAATTACTCTCTTACCAAAGGCAAAGTAGAACATCTCAACAATCCACCCATTTTGGAAATTTCTCTATACGGAATTTCTTCAACGGTAATTCCCCATTCGTTACGAAAATGGTCATTCATTCTTGTGAAGGCTTTGTCTGAAACCACAACATCTGGCGCGATTGAGAAGACATTTGGGAACATTTGGAACATCTCTTCGTCATTGATATTGAAGCAATTTTCTTCACCAAAAATATCGAGAACCAATTGGTAATCATCTTCGTCCACAAATCCATTTTTGTATATCACACATTTGTCTTCACCTATCGGGTTGAAAGTACAATCCAAATGTAAAATGCCTTCGTAAGGTTTGGTGTCGCTTTTCTTTAAATCCAAATCGATAATTCTCTTTTTCGGGAAATATTCTTTTAGGATTTCTATGGCATATTCGTTGGTTCTGGCGGTTTTTAGATTTCTGTAATCCGGGCTGTAACTTGTTCCTACAAATAGGAATTCGTCCCAAACGATGACATCGCCACCTTCAATGTGTGCTTTTTCCGGCAGGTTGATGACGTTTCTCCAGGATACTTTGTCGATGATGTGACGGTAAGCTTCCTGCTCATCTGCACGATCTGGGATGATATTGGAAATGATCATTTTATCTTCGATCACGAAAGCAACATCACGGGCAAAAACCTGGTTGTAATCCTTGATGATCTTCGGACGGAAAACCTCAACATCATATTTCTTCAGAACTTTCTCAAATTCTGACATTTCGAAGACAATATCTTCCTCTTTCGGATAGATATTATTTTCAATCGTGTTGTATGATTTTGCATCATAGCTTTCTGCGAGTGTAGGAATCGGTCCGTTGGATTTTGGTTGCCCAAGAACTACAGACTTTAGTTTTCCCGTTTCGTTTTTAATATTAAGATCAATTGCCATAAAAATGTAAGTGTCGCAAATATAATTAAAGCTTTGCAATAAGCGAAGATTCAGGAATAATATCTGTTTTAAGAATATATTAAATTGTTTTGCCTTCCGGTTATCAGTTGTTACCAAAAAATAATCCCCAAAAGCTATGTTTCGGGGATTATTAATTTTATTTAAAAAAGATATTATCTGCTTTTGATGTCAAGATAATCTCTTTCTTGAGAACCTTGGTAGATCTGTCTTGGTCTTCCGATCGGATCACCTTTCAATCTCATTTCTCTCCATTGAGCGATCCATCCTGGCAATCTTCCTAATGCAAACATTACTGTGAACATTTCTGTAGGAATTCCTAACGCTCTGTAGATGATTCCAGAATAGAAATCTACGTTTGGATATAATTTTCTTTCGATGAAGTATTCGTCTTCCAAAGCTACTTTTTCCAACTGCATTGCAATGTCAAGCGCTTTATCTTGGATTCCTAATTTTCCTAAGATATCGTCTGCTGCTTTTTTGATAATTTTTGCTCTTGGGTCAAAGTTTTTGTAAACTCTGTGTCCAAAGCCCATCAATCTGAAGCTGTCGTTTTTATCTTTTGCTTTTGCCACCCATTTGTTAACGTCACCGCCGTCTTTTTCAATCAATTCTAACATTTCGATAACGGCTTGGTTTGCACCTCCGTGAAGTGGTCCCCAAAGTGCAGAAACACCTGCAGAAATAGAAGCAAACAAACCTGTATGAGCAGAACCAACCATTCTTACAGTAGAAGTAGAACAGTTTTGCTCGTGATCTGCGTGCAGGATCAACAATTTATCCAAAGCAGCAACTACTACAGGATCCATATTGAACTCTTCATTAGGTAATCTGAATGCCATCTTGTAGAAGTTCTCAACATAGTTAAGACTATTATCTCCATGGTTAATTGGTAAGCCTTGAGTTTTTCTGTAAGTCCAAGCGCAAAGGTGCGAGAATTTTGCGATCATCAATTCTGATGCATAGTCCAATTCTTCTTTAGATTTTACATCTACCGCTTTCGGGTTGAAAGCTGTCAATGCGGAAGTCAAAGAAGACAAAACGCCCATTGGATGCGCAGAACGAGGGAAAACATCGATCAGTTTTTTAAGCTCATCTGCAACAAAATTATATTTTTTGATGCTACTTTCAAAATTATTGAACTGCTCTGTTTTAGGTAATTCTCCGTGAAGCAATAGGTACATTACTTCCGTAAAATTAGATTTCTCTGCGATCTGCTCGATAGGATAACCTCTGTATAACAATTCTCCTTTATCACCGTCTAGGTAAGTAATTTCACTAATGGTAGCACCTGTGTTTTTGTAACCAAGATCCAAAGTGATCAATCCCGTTTGGTCTCTCAATTTGGAAATATCAATTCCTCTGTCTCCGATAGTACTATCTACGATCGGATACTCGAAACTTTTCCCGTCGTAATTTAATATAACTTTGTTATCTGACATTATAAAAATATTTATGTGTTAAATATAACACTTTACTCGGAAATGGTCAACTGACAAAAGTCATATCTTCTAATTGATTCTATTGATGTCGATAATTGAACAAATGAAATAATTCTTTATTAATAATTTATCAAAATAAAATATTGATTTACAATTACATAAAAACAAAAAGGCATCTAGATTTCTCCAAATGCCTTTATTATTAATTTAAAAATTAATTATCTTTTGATCTTGAAAGCGTCCAAACCTGGGAAAACCGCAGTTTCACCTAAAGCTTCTTCGATTCTCAAAAGTTGATTGTACTTCGCCATTCTGTCTGATCTTGATGCAGAACCAGTTTTGATCTGTCCACAGTTTTGAGCCACTGCAAGATCTGCAATTGTAGAATCTTCTGTTTCACCAGACCTGTGAGACATTACGGTTGTATATCTGTTTTGTTGAGCCATTTGTACCGCAGCCATAGTTTCGGAAAGAGAACCAATTTGGTTTACTTTTACAAGGATGGAGTTAGCTGTATTTTCTTTGATACCTCTGGATAGTCTTTCAACGTTTGTTACGAACAAATCATCTCCAACCAATTGTACTCTGTCACCGATCTTATCTGTCAATTCTTTCCAACCAGTCCAGTCATTTTCCTGCATCCCGTCCTCGATAGAGATGATTGGATATTTGTTTGCAAGATCAGCCAAGTAAGAAACCTGCTCGCTGCTAGAGAATACAGGCGCATCTGGCGTCTGGAATTTTCTGTAATCGTAAACGCCATCTTTGTAGAATTCTGAAGCCGCGCAATCCAAAGCGACCATAATATCGTCTCCTGGCTTGTAACCTGCTTTTTCGATTGCTTGTAATAAAGTATCCAAAGCATCTTCAGTTCCTTTGAAAGTTGGTGCAAATCCACCTTCGTCCCCAACAGCTGTAGATAAACCTCTTCCGTGAAGAATAGATTTCAGGCTGTGGAAGATCTCTGTTCCTTTTCTCAATGCGTGAGAGAAAGAGTCTGCTTTTACCGGCATTACCATAAATTCCTGGAAAGCGATCGGCGCATCGGAGTGAGAACCACCGTTGATGACATTCATCATTGGAACAGGAAGTGTGTTGGCGTTCACACCACCTACATATTTATAAAGAGGCATTCTAAGTTCGTTAGCAGCCGCTTTCGCAACAGCCAAAGAAACACCAAGAATTGCGTTTGCGCCTAATTTCCCTTTGTTAGAAGTTCCATCAAGGTCGATCATTACCGCATCGATAAGATTTTGTTCGAAAACCGGAAGCCCAATTAATTCTGGAGCGATGATCTCTTTCACGTTCTCAACCGCTTTCAAAACACCTTTTCCAAGATATTCCGGCGCGCCGTCTCTTAGTTCAACTGCTTCGTGCTCACCTGTAGAAGCACCAGAAGGTACTGCTGCACGTCCCATTGCTCCACTTTCTGTGAAAACATCTACTTCAATTGTTGGATTCCCTCTGGAATCTAATATTTGTCTTGCTTCGATAAATGAAATGTAACTCATTGTCTTGATGTTATTTTTTTAAGATTTTTATTTGTTGGCTTTTTCAAAAGCATTGCAAATTTAAACATTTTAAATATATTATGTATCGAATCAGTTTATAGTTTCGATTACGATTATCTTAAGGATTATTTCAAAATCCTGTATTTCACTTTTACGACACCTTCATTCAGGTCAGCAATTTTTTTGAAAGCACCTTGACTAAGGTCAAATTCCCTTGACGGCTTCAAAGGCCCTCGGTCATTCACAGTGATGATGACCGACCTGTCATTCTCCACATTCACGACCTCTACCCTTGTGCCGAATGAAAGTGATTTGTGCGCGCCCGTCATTTTGGAATGCCGGTACGTTTCTCCGCTCGAAGTTTTCTTTCCATTGAATTTATTGGCGTAATAGGACACCGTGGTTGACCTGTAAGAGCCATTGGAGGCGTTTCTACTTCCACAAGAAATCACAAACAGCACAAGTAGGAATATGTATAATTTGAACGCATATTGCGCTATTTTATAAAAAGTTTTCATCGTTATAATTTACAAAGGTTAATAATTGATTATTTAAAATGTTAATTGTTCATTAATATTTTGTTTATATTGCATAAATTTCTAAATTAGTTCTCTAATAAGTTTAGAGATTGAAACATAATCTCCTTTTTAAATGAATTACGAAAGTATAAAATTAACGATAGACAGAAAAATCGCTGTTGTAACAATCAACCGACCAGAAAGCTTAAACGCCTTGAACACTCAGGTTTTTAACGATTTGGAAAACGTGTTTGATTTTCTTGAAAATGAAAAAACCGTGAACTGTGTCATCGTAACCGGAAGCGGGGAAAAATCCTTCGTCGCAGGTGCAGACATCAAGGAATTTTCAAATTTCAGTCAGGAAAAGGCAACCGAGCTATCAAAAAGAGGACATTTTGTTTTCAATAAAATCGAAAATCTCAGCAAACCGGTCATTGCAGCAGTCAATGGTTTTGCCCTAGGCGGCGGACTGGAATTGGCAATGGCTTGTCATCTAAGATACGCTTCTGAAAATGCAAAACTAGGTCTGCCAGAAGTAACTTTGGGATTGATTCCAGGTTACGGCGGAACACAGAGATTGCCAAAGTTAGTAGGAAAGGGAATTGCAAACGAAATGATTTTCTCTGCCAAAATGATCTCTGCGGAAAAAGCCAAATTGATTGGTTTGGTGAATGAAGTTTTTTCTCTTGAAGAATTGCTTCCAAAAACGCAGGAATTGGCCGAGCAAATTGTAAAAAATTCGCCACAAGGTATTTCCCAAGCGATAAAAGCAGTCAATGCGAGTGACAAAGAAAATGGAATGGAAAGCGAAATCAATTCTTTTGGAGAATTATTTGCTCAAGGGGATTTTAAAGAAGGTGTGTCGGCTTTTCTTGAAAAAAGAAAACCCGCTTTCGATTAAATATAAAGAATGGATCATAACAAATTCGATATAGCTTATCTTAAGATGGCGTCCGAATGGGCAAACCTGTCTTACTGTAAGCGGAAAAAAGTGGGAGCACTTATCGTGAAGGACAGAATGATAATCTCCGACGGGTACAACGGAACGCCTTCCGGTTTTGAAAACAACTGCGAAGACGATGAAGGGAAAACCAATTGGTTTGTGCTCCACGCAGAAGCCAATGCAATATTAAAGATAGCTAGTAGCACGCAATCCTGCAAAGGCGCAACATTGTATATCACCATGTCACCCTGTAAAGAATGTAGCAAACTGATCTTACAGGCAGGAATTCAAAAAGTAGTATATATGACAGTCTATTCTGATGATAGTGGACTGGAATTTTTGAAAAACGCAGGAATTGAAACTTTAAACATAACTGAACAAGAACTATACACTTTATGACAGAATAGTACATACTAAGAAACAATTTTAAAAACACAAATATGAACTGGTCCGAAAAAATTACAGACTTCTCAAATTTTCTAAAATTTGAGAAAAGTTTCTCCGACAACACACTTGATGCGTACGTGAGAGACATCAAAAAGCTAGAAAGCTTTGCTATCACTGATTTGGGAGAAATCTCTCCGCAAGTGATAAGCTACGAAAACCTACAGGAATACATCTACCAATTATCCAAGAACAAGATAAGTGAGCGCTCGCAGGCGAGAGGAATCTCTTCCATTAAGGCGTTTTTCAAATTCCTTTTGGAAGAGGATTATAGAGAGGATAATCCTGCATCATTATTAGAAGGCCCGAAACTGGGACTTTATCTTCCTGATACTTTGAGTATCGATGACATCGACAGAATCATCGAAAACATCGAAAAACACACAGACATCGGCAAAAGAAACCAGTGTATTCTGGAGGTTCTCTATGGTTGTGGACTGCGCGTCTCGGAATTGGTGGATTTGAAAATCTCTAACATCAATTTCAAGGAAAACTTTATCATCGTAGAAGGAAAAGGTGAAAAGGTTAGATTGGTTCCTTTGGCCCAATCTACAGCAGAATGTATCTTGGATTACATCAAAAATGTAAGAGCCGCGGGTAAAGTCAATAAAAAATTCGAAGATATTCTTTTCCTGAATACAAGAGGAACAAATATGTCCCGAGTAATTGTATTCATCATCATCAAGGAACTGACACAAAAGGCTGGAATCAACAAAAGTATTTCGCCGCACACTTTCCGTCATTCTTTTGCGACGCATTTGTTGCAGAACGGTGCAGATTTGAGATTTATTCAGGAAATGTTGGGTCACAGTAGCATTACGACGACTCAGGTTTACACACACTTGAAAACGGAGGAATTGAGAGATGTCATTATTCAGTTTCATCCGAGAAATAGAAAAGCAGTTTAGATTTCCAAGAAAATTTAAATTAAACAATAGCCACATAGAAATTGATTTTATGTGGTTTTTTATTTTGTAAACTGATTGTTGTTTCCTTAATTTTATCCTATGGAAAATTTGAAATTCTGCCCAAAATGCGGACACGAAACCTTGAAATGGAATAACACCGTCAAGTTCAGTTGTAGCAACTGTGATTTTGTTTTGTATCACAATACGGCTGCTGCAGTGGCAGTCATCATCAAACACGAAAACGAATTATTCTTCACAGTCAGAAATCAGGAACCTGGAAAAGGAAAATTGGATTTACCAGGTGGTTTTTGTGACCCAAAAGAAAGCGCCGAAGAAACCTGCGCCAGAGAATTGAAGGAAGAATTAGAATTGAAAATAGACATTCAAAAACTAAAATATCTGGGAAGCCTACCGAACATTTATCCATATAAAAACATCAGTTACAACACGATGGATTTGTTTTACGAATATGAAGTAGCTGAAAAATTTGAAATTAAAATAGAAGAATCTGAAATCTCTGAAGGCATTTGGATTCCAATTTCAGAGATTAAAATAGATGAAATCGCCTTTGAATCTCAGAAGGATTTCATTAAAAATAACATCAGTAAAATTTAAACTAAAAAACCGTTTCGCTTAATACGAGACGGTTTTTATTTTATCTGACTAAAGTCTAATATCTGACTTCTAGATTTGTTTCCATTTGATATTACAACCTAAACTTGGTCTTTGGAAATCTTCCTGAGCCTGTCCAGCCAAATGATTTTCAAAAGCAATGACTAAATCTTCACCTGTAATTTCTTTTTGATTTCCTGGTCTTGAGTCATCCATTTGTCCACGGTAAATTAATTTTAAATTCTCATCGAAGAAATAAAAATCTGGTGTACAAGCAGCATCAAAAGCTTTTGCAACCTCTTGACTTTCATCGTAAAGATAAGGGAATTTCAAAGCTTTTTCTTCAGCAAATTCTACCATCATTTCGGGAGAATCAGCTGGATATCTGTCCACATCGTTGGAATTAATTCCGATAAATTCGATGCCTTGAGCTTTGTAATCTTCGTATAATTCCTCCAAAGTATCGATAATGTGAAGCACAAACGGACAATGATTGCACATAAAAACCACCAAAGTTCCTTTCTTTCCTTTTAGAGATTCCAGATTTTGGATTTCGTTATTTCTCACAGGATTTGGAAGACCGAAATCAGGTGCTTTCGTTCCCAAAGCCAACATATTGGATTGTGTATTTGACATATTTATTATTAATTAAATGATTAAAAAATTAATTATTAAAAGATTAGTGACTCAAACTCCGAATATATTTATTTAAAATAAAATAATTTTTTAATCTTTGAATCCTTTAATTTTTTAATATTTCCAGCAAAGATAATGCTTCTTCCACAGAATTATCATAATTGACCCAATTCACATTTCCCAGTTTCCGGTTCCAGGTAATTTGACGTTTGGCGTATCGGCGGGAATTTTTCTTGATTTCCGAAACCGCAAAGTCCAAATCCCATTCGCCATCAAAATATTTGAACAATTCTGAATAACCAACCGTTTGAAGCGCCACTTTATCTCTGTCAGAAATCAATCCTTTGGCTTCTTCCTGTAAACCATTTTCCATCATAATGTCAACGCGTCGGTTGATTCTTTCATAAATAATTTCTCTTGGCGCCTGAATTCCAATTCTAAATGTCTCAAAATTACGCTGAGGTTTTGGTAAACTAAGATTTTCGGTGTAGGTTTTTCCAGTTTGCCAAATGATGTCGATTGCTCTTAATAAACGTCTTGAATTATCTTTATCAACAACTGAAAAATATTCAGGGTCAAGTTCAGCAAGTAATTTTTGTAAAGGTTCAATGCCTTCGTTTTCAAAAATATCTATTAATTTTTTCTGATTTTCATCGTCAGCTTCGGGTAAATCGTTCAATCCTTCCACAACGGCTTTTTCGTACATTCCACTTCCGCCAACCATTATGGCGACATCTTTCTTTGCGAAAATTTCGTCCAACTTTTCCAACGCTTCGTGCTCATACAAACCAATCGAATAGTAATCATTGATACTAAGATTACCCACAAAATGGTGTTTTGCTTCAGCCAATTCGGATTCGGTCGGCATCGCAGTTCCGATTTTCATCTCTTGATAAAACTGACGAGAATCGCAGGAAATAATTTCCGTACCGAGTTGATTTGCCAAATCGATAGCCAATCTGGTTTTTCCGATTCCTGTAGTTCCGACGATGGAGATAAGACGTTTCAAAAAATTATTTTTGCAAATTTACAAAATGAGAATCACATTTTTCAGTAACCACAAAGGACATATATGTAAAAAAGTTTCCATTATTCTTTTTTGAACTTTTGAATATTATTGATAAAAACTTTGTGACTTTTGTGGCTGCGAAAACATCAGAAAATTGTTAGAGAGTTTCTCAATTATTACTTAATTTTACCATCATTATGGCTTTAAGATTATCTCCATCCAAACTTCCGGACGTGAAAACCACGATTTTCACAGAAATGTCATTGTTGGCGCAACAGGAAAATGCGGTCAATCTTTCGCAAGGATTTCCTGATTATCAAGCCGACGAAAATCTTCTGAAATACTTGGGCGATTTTGCCAAAGAAGGTTACAATCAATATGCGCCTTTGTTTGGAATTAAGGAACTTCGGGAAGAGATTTCGAGGAAGTTCAGTTCTCAATATCAGGTTGATTATCATCCAGATTCTGAAATCAATATCACTGCTGGCGCAACTCAGGGAATTTTCACCGTGATTTCTGCTTTTGTGGAAAAAGATGATGAAATCATTATTTTCGAGCCAGCTTACGATTGCTACGAACCTGCAATTATTCTGAATGGTGGAATCGTGAAAAATGTCAAAATGCTTTATCCAGATTACAAAATAAATTGGAATGAAGTGAAAAATCTGGTTTCCGAAAAGACCAAAATGATTGTCATCAACAATCCAAATAATCCTTCTGGTAAAATCTTGAAACAAAACGATATTGATGAATTAATCAAGATTGTCAAAGATACCAACATCATTATTCTGAGTGATGAAGTTTATGAGAATATCACATTTGATAGCAAATCACATTTAACTTTAGCCAAATATTCTGAATTGAAAGAGCGAACATTTGTCGTTGGTTCTTTTGGAAAATTATTACATATCACAGGTTGGAAAATTGGCTATATTCTCGCGCCTTCTGAATTAATGAATGAGTTCAGGAAAGTCCATCAATACAATGTTTTCTGTGTGAATACACCTGCACAATATTCGATTGCAAAATATCTTCAAAACATTCAAAATTTTTCTGAAATCTCAACGTTCTTCGAAGAGAAAAGGAATTATTTGAGGAGTGCTTTATCTGAAACACCATTTGAATTGTTGGATTGTGAAGGCACTTATTTTCTGTCCGCCAATTTTGGTTCGATTTCTGATATGCAAGACAAGGATTTTTGCTACTGGTTGACAAAGGAATACAAAGTTGCAACGATTCCATTTTCAGCATTTTATAAGGATAAAACTGATGAAAAAGTCATTCGGTTTTGTTTCGCCAAAAAACAGGAAACTTTGGACAAAGCTATTGAACAATTAATAAAATTAAAATAAATAAATGAAAAATTTAGTCTTAGCTGCTTCTTTATTAATAGGAGTTAGCACTTTTTCTCAAACAAAATTAGATGCTACAAAACTGAATTATTTGCCAGCAGATGCAAGCCCGATGGATGCAACATATTATCCACTTCAGGTTCTTTCTTCAAAATCAGAAACGCCGAAAGTTAAAGTTGTTTATTCAAGACCTCAGAAAAAAAACAGAGTGGTTTTTGGTAACCTCATCAAATACGGAGAGATCTGGAGAATGGGAGCGAATGAAAATACGGAAATCAAATTCTATACGCCAGTTAAAATTGCTGGAAAAGAAATTCCGGCTGGAACTTATAGTTTATTCGCAGTTCCAAACGAAAAAGAATGGACCATCGTTCTGAACTCTGATGTTGACAGATGGGGCGCATACGCTTATGACAAAAGCAAAGATGTGGTGAGATTCAATGTTGCGGCTGAGAAAACGACTTCTGTAGTGGAAAACTTTTCTATCACATTTGTACAGACAAAAACTGGAGCAGATTTGTACGCTGGTTGGGACAATACACAAGTTAAATTCCCTATTGAGTTCAAGTAATCTTCGAGATTTATAAAAAATGAAGCCTTATCAGATTTTGATAAGGCTTTTTTGAACTAATATTTTAACCTGAGTTCGGGATA